>CAKRQP010000021.1:0-25315 GCA_934393555.1 uncultured Lachnospiraceae bacterium | reverse complement strand
GATATAGTAATAAAAACTATATAAAAGAGTTATAAAGAAAAGAAAAAGTTGACACGAAAACAATATTGTTCTATACTGAAATCGTTTGAACGCAGGTCAGAAAGCAGCTGCGTTCATGAGCAGACAGCGGGAGCGGATCGTGAATATCCGCTTTACTATAAATGCGATGGTTATGGAGGTATAGAAGTATGGAGAAGAAAAGCGGTTTGAAAGGGTTGCAGATCGGGGAGCGGATGGCAGCAGTTCCGATCATTCAGGGAGGCATGGGGGTCGGTGTGAGCCGCAGCCGCCTCGCCGGTGCTGTGGCAAAGGAAGGCGGGATCGGGATCATTTCCACTGCCCAGATCGGTTATGATGAGGAAGGCTTTGAAAGCGATCAGGCAGGCTGTAATTTAAGAGCCATCCGAAAGCATATCCGGAAAGCGAAAGAGCTTGCACAAGGAAACGGCCTGGTGGGCGTAAATGTCATGGTGGCATTGAAACACTATAAAGAACATGTGCGGGAAGCTGTGGAAGCAGGTGCAGATGTGATCATCAGCGGGGCAGGGCTTCCCATGGATCTTCCGGGACTGGTGCCGGAGGAGTGCGGGACAAAGATCGCACCGATCGTCTCATCGAAAAGAGCAGCAGCTCTGATCCTGAAAATGTGGGATCATCACTATCAGCGCACAGCGGATTTTCTGGTCATTGAGGGACCGGAGGCCGGAGGTCATCTGGGCTTTTCCAGGGAGCAGCTGGAGCATCGGGAAGAAATGGACTTTGACCAGGAGATCCGGGAGATCATCAGCTGCAAGAAGGAATATGAAGAAAAATTTTCAAAGAAAATCCCGGTCGTTGTGGCAGGAGGGATTTTTGACCGGAAGGATATCGATCATGCACTTTCTCTTGGTGCAGACGGAGTGCAGATCGCCAGCCGCTTTGTGGCAACGGAGGAATGTGATGCCTCCCGGACCTATAAAGATGCTTATATTCAGGCAAAAGAGGAAGAAATCCAGCTGATCCAGAGTCCGGTCGGAATGCCGGGCCGGGCCCTTCGCAACCACTTGACAGAGACCGTGGCAGAAGGCCGGATCCCTGTGAAAAAATGCTATAACTGTCTGGAAAAGTGCAATCCGGCGAAGGTACCTTATTGCATCACAAAGGCTTTGATCGATGCGGTAAAGGGTGATGTGGAAAACGGACTGGTCTTCTGCGGAGCCAATACCGGAAGGATCCGGGAAATGACGACGGTAAAAGAACTGATGGCGGAACTGACAGGAACCTGTTAAACGATACGATTCACAGGCGCTCCACCTGCTTTGGAAAACAGCAGGCGGGGCGCTGTTATTTTTCAGAGGGGCTTTGATAGAAAAAGAAAATGTGATACGATAGAGACATATTTTGATGCCAGGGTCAAAAGGTCAAAAAGCCGTTCATGCTTGCATGATAAGGCTTTTGAACTTGGGACCCGCCAAACATGAGAAAGTAGCGATTTACGCAGTAAATCAGCGGATTTCGAATGTTTGTAGAATTGCGGGAGCTGCTTTGCAGCGGAGCAATTCGTAGGCATCAGTTGGGGGCAAAAGACCTTTTGACCCCAACATCATATTTTACGAGAGGCAGCAGAATTGGTCACGGATTTATGAAACGTATACTTACTTATCAGATCGAAGAAAATACAGATATAGAAAATTTTCTGAGGCGGAGGCTTGGTTTTTCCAAAAAGCAGATCAGTGCCTTGAAGTTTCGGGAAAATGGAATCCGGGTGAATGGAAGCCGCAGAAGAGTGACGGAGAAACTTCAAACGGGAGATCTCCTGGAAATCCTTGTGGAAGAGGAGGGGAAAGGCTCCAGCCAGCTGATTCCGGCAGAAGGAACGGTTTCTGTCCTTTATGAGGACGAGGATCTCATGGTGGTGGATAAACCGGCGGGGATCCTGGTGCATCCTTCCGGCGGGCATTATCAGGATACACTGGCCAATCAGCTCATGGGATATTTTCAGAAGCGAGGAGAAACTCCGGTTCTGCGCTCCATCGGGCGGCTGGATAAGGATACCTCCGGGGCCGTGCTTTTTGCAAAAACAAAGCTTTCGGCAGCCCGCCTTTCCAAAGAGCGGGAACAGGGAAGGTATGAGAAGGAATACCTGGCATTGGCGGAAGGATATTTCGGGGAAAATTCCGGGGAGATCCATATCCCTGTAGGCCAGGTGCCGGGGAGTCATCCGATCCGGATGAAGCCTGATCCGGAAAACGGAAAGGAAGCCCATACGTACTGGAAACTGGAAAAACAATTTCCGAAGGCTGCATTACTTAAGCTCCATATCACCACCGGACGAACGCACCAGATCCGGGTACACATGGCAGGGATCGGCCATCCGTTGCTGGGAGACCCCCTGTACGGAAAGGACTGCAAAGATTTTTCGCGGGCAGCTTTGCATGCCCATGTCCTGCAGTTCATTCATCCGGTCACAGGAGAAAGCCTGGTGATCGAGTCACCGCTGCCCCTGGATTTCACGGAGTATCTGCGATCTGTTCCGGAGTTGTAAAGCGGACATTCGCAATCCGCTTCGCTACTTGCTCATGAACGCAGTCGCTTCGCGATCTGTCAGTGGGAGCTTTCAACTCCCACTGACATAAGCATCCCCCCTCACCCGCCGCTTAGTGCTCCGCGCACTTGAAGCGGGGGAATGCTTATCTGCGTTCAAAATAGCCGGACCATGGACTTGTCGGAAGATCCGATCGCACAAGTGGAAAAAGCCCGGAAAACTCTGATTTTTACATAAGAAAGGATTTTAGATATGCTTCTTACAACACTTTGCTATATAGAAAATTCGGACAGTTACCTCATGCTTCACCGCATCAGGAAAAAGAATGACGTCAACAAAGATAAATGGATCGGTATCGGAGGAAAATTTGAAAAAGACGAAAGTCCGGAAGACTGCCTTTTAAGAGAAGCCAGGGAAGAAACCGGACTGACACTGACGGATTACCGCCTCAGAGGTGTTCTCACCTTTATCTGTGAACCCTGGGAATCGGAATGTATCTTCCTTTACACAGCCACCGGCTATGAAGGAAAGCTTACAGATTGTCCCGAAGGAACGCTGGAATGGGTTCGTAAAGATGAGATTTATAAGCTGAACCTCTGGGAAGGCGATAAGATCTTCTTTCGGCTTTTGAATGAAGATCATCCGGTTTTTTCCCTGAAACTGGTTTATGAAAACGGTGACCAGCTGACCGAAGCCGTTCTGGACGGCAGAAAACTGGAGTTTTAATGGTGGCTTCCGGCCTCGTCCCAGAACAGCAGGTCATGATTGATGGTGCTGTAGAAAAGCTCCTGGAAAGTGGTGGCATCACTGGTCTGACCGAGCGCCCACATGGTCTTGGCTACGGTGGCTTCCAGTGTCATATCGTAGGATTCGATCAGATTGAACTGATCCTTCATTACTTTTCCGACCTGATAGATCTCCATATCACTTCCTTCGTGGGTGACCTGGGTAGCCATGATGACGATCTTGCCGGAAGAAATAAACTTCTGGATCATTTCATAAAAACTGTCGTCCCCGTAATTGGGAAGTCCGCCGACACCGAAGGCCTCAATGATGACTGCGTCATAGGTGTCATAGAGTGCTTCCAGGATTCTGCCGCTGATGCCCGGGATCAGCTTTAAGAGAAAGACCCGGTCATTTAAGGTATGGCAGAATTTCAACGGTGTGGTGCTCTGATCCTTGTCATCGATATAAAAGATGATGCGGGAGTCCTGGATAATGGCGATCTGCGGGAAATTGATGCTGGAAAAAGCATTGAAGCTCTTGGAACGCTCCTTTTTGGCTCTGGTTCCGGCAATGACTTCTCCGCCGAACACGATGTTGACTCCGTGCGCCCTGTCATGAGAGGCAAAACGAAGGCTGTCCAGAAGATTGGCCCGGGCATCGGTGATGGGAAGGTCGATGGGCTTCTGGGCTCCGGTGATGACCACCGGCTTCCGGTTATTCTGGATGAGATAGGATAAAGCTGCGGCGGTATAAGCCATCGTGTCTGTGCCATGACAGATGACAAAGCCGTCATAATACTCGTATTTCTTCTGAATCAGAGAAGCCAGTGCCAGCCACTGGGAAGCGTTGATGTTGGTACTGTCCAGATTGAAAGGCTGGACTGCATCGATCTCACAGAAATCCCGGGCGGTCGGAACGTAGGAAAGTAGTTCTTCCGAAGAAATCTGAGGACAGAGCCCCTCGCTGGTATATTTGGAAGCGATGGTTCCGCCGGTGGCGATCAAAAGAATCTTTTTCATGGTGGTAAATCCTCCTGTTTATGTGTACAATCGCGGGAAACGGACGTTTACGATCCGCGTTTGTCACGCATTTGTTATCATCATAACACAGTTATTATAAAAAGAAAACACTGTTGTCTTTCGTTGATTTGTGTGGTATTATGATGCCAGAAGATAACGGTCCGGAAAAGCCGCAGGACCGTTATGGCAGAAGGAAAAAGCAGGAAGCGAAGGGAGAAAAAAGATGAATATAGAAGATTTCATCCCACAGGGTGAACAGAAGATGAGAATCGTTCAGGAACTGGTTCCCGGCAAGCAGGTGACGCTGGCCCATGTGATCGCAAGTCCTGATCCTATTATTTACCGGAAACTGGGACTGGATCCCAAACTGGACTACAACCGGGCGGCCATCGGGATCTTAAGCTTAAGCCCGGCAGAGATCTCCGTGATCGCAGCCGACATTGCCATGAAGAAAGCAAACATCGATATGGGCTTTATTGACCGTTTCAGCGGAACCCTGCTCTTTACAGGAAAAGTGGCGGAGGTGGAGAACGCCATCATTGAGATCAATCAGTACCTGAAGGAAAAGCTGGGCTTTACGATCTGTGAAGTGACGAGGACCTGATGAAAAAGATCATTCTTATGGGGCGCAGTGAATGTGGAAAGACCACCCTTCGCCAGGCACTGAAAGGAGATACGCTCCATTACCACAAGACACAGTACGTCAATCATTTTGATGTGGTGATCGACACGCCGGGAGAATATGCGGAGACCAACCGGCTCGGATATGCGCTGGCTCTTTATTCCTATGAGGCAGATGTGGTGGGACTGGTCATCAATGCGGAGGAGCCCTATTCCCTGTTTCCACCCAATATCGTGGCACAGTCCATGCGGCCGGTCATTGGTATCGTGACACAGATCGATGCACCGGAAGCAGACCCGGATCAGGCAGAGCGCTGGCTTCGCCTTTGCGGCTGTGAGACCGTTTTTCGGGTGAGCTCTTATACGGGAGAAGGGATCTGGCAGATCCTGGAATACCTGAAGGAACCGGGAGATGTTCTGCCCTGGGACAAAAAGGAAGCGGAGAAGCCGCGAAAAGTGACCTCCACCAAGTTCGGAAAGAAAGAAACGACGGAAAAATAAGCACTGGATAAGGCTGCTGCGGGAGACGGAAAATCCCTGCGGCGGTCTTTTTCTTATGCCCCGCTTGTTGACAGCAAAACCCCCGCATAATATAATGAAAACGGTTTTTGCAGACAACATGCGGAGGTCGGCAAAAGGAAAGGCAGGAGTGTTCTATGAAGAACGGACTGGAAGATTACTATGTGATCAAAAACAACAAAAAACTCCGGTATGGCTATACCACCGGTTCCTGTGCAGCTGCAGCGGCAAAGGCAGCTGCGCGGATGCTCCTGACCGGAGAAACAGTAGAAAACATCGATCTGATGACGCCCAAAGGAATCCTGCTCCATCTGGAGATCCTGGATATCCATAAGAGTGAGGAGGAAGTCTCCTGTGCCGTCCGAAAGGATGGAGGGGATGATCCGGATGCGACTCATGGTCTTCTGGTATACGCTGCTGTGCGGAAGAAAAAAGAAAGCGGTGTGACCATTGACGGAGGCAGAGGAGTCGGCCGTGTGACAAAAAGAGGCCTGGAACAGCCGGTTGGAGCAGCAGCCATCAACCGGACACCAAGAGCCATGATCACAGAGGCGGTGGAGGACATTGCGGATGCCTTCGGCTACACAGAGGGCTTTACTGTAGTCATCTCGATCCCCGGCGGGGAAGAGGTGGCTAAAAAGACCTTTAATCCGAGACTTGGGATCCTGGGAGGGATCTCTGTGCTGGGAACCAGCGGCATTGTGGTACCTATGAGTGAAGATGCACTGATCGCCAGCATTCATGCGGAGATGCGTCTGAGAAAAGAAAACGGCGGAGATCATCTTCTCATCACACCGGGAAACTATGGAGCCGCTTTTGTGAGCAGTTACCCGGATGTGGATGTGGAAAATTCTGTCAAGTGCAGCAATTATGTAGGAGAAACACTGGATTATGCAGTGAATCTCGGCATCCGAGGAATTCTCTTTGTGGCAGATATCGGAAAATTTATCAAAGTCTCCGGCGGGATCATGAATACTCATTCCCGCTGTGCGGATTCCAGGGCAGAGCTTATGACGGCGGCTGCCATCCGGGCCGGGGCGGATCTTGAGACGGCAAAACAGCTTCTCGGGACGATCACGACCGTGGAAGCCATCGGCATTTTAAAGGAAAAAGGACTTCTGGAAAAGACCATGGCCGAGATCCTGCCAAGGATCCACTATTATCTCCAGCACAGGATCGGAGAGGCGTTTCCGACGGAGGCCATCCTTTTCTCCAATGAATACGGTTTTCTGGGAGAAACGGCCGGAGCACAGGAGATGCTGAAGCATTTCCGGAAAGACAAAGAAAAACAGTAAAAGAAGGAGAAGATACAATGAAAGGTACTTTATATGGTGTGGGGATCGGACCGGGAGATCCGGAGCTTCTGACTTTAAAAGCAGTGCGGCTGATCCGGGAAAATGAGGTGATCGCACTTCCTGGAGAAAAGCCGGAGGAAACGGTAGCATATCAGATTTCCGTGCAGGCAGTACCGGAGCTTGCGGACAAGACGCTTCTGGCACTGACCATGCCTATGACAAAAGATAAAGAGCTTTTGAAAGAAAACTATGACCGTGCGGCAGAGAAGATTGCCGATCAGCTGGATCAGGGAAAAAACGTGGTTTTCCTTACTCTGGGAGATCCTACCGTTTATTCTACATATATGTATGTCCATCAGCGCCTGGAAGAAAAAGGCTACCGGGTGGAGATCGTCAGCGGGATCACTTCTTTCTGTGCGGTGGCAGCCAGAATGAACATGAGTCTGGTGGAGAGAAGCGAACCGCTTCATGTGATCCCGGCTTCCTATCAGATTGAGGAGGCGTTAAAGCTTCCCGGGACCAAGGTGCTGATGAAAGCAGGAAAACAGATGAAGTACGTAAAAGAGCAGGTGAAAGGGTTCGGAAAAAATGCCGTGATGATTGAAAACTGCGGTATGCCGGATGAAAAAATCTACGCCTCCGCAGATGAGATCCCGGAGAACGCAGGTTACTATTCACTGATCGTGATAAAGGAGGAGCATAACTTATGATACATTTTGTAGGAGCAGGTTCCGGAGCACCGGATCTTATCACTGTCCGGGGACAGAAATTTCTTCAGGAAGCCGATGTGATCATTTACGCCGGCTCGCTGGTAAATCCGCAGCTTCTGGACGAAAAAAAGGAAGGCTGCAAGGTATATAACAGTGCGGTCATGACACTGGAAGAAGTGCTGGATGTGATGTTTGAGGCGGAAAAGGAAGGTCTTATGACGGTGCGTCTTCACACCGGAGATCCCTGTCTTTACGGCGCAATCCGGGAGCAGATGGATGTACTGGATGAAAAAGGCATCGCATACGATTACTGTCCGGGCGTCAGCTCTTTCTGCGGAGCGGCCAGTGCCCTGAATCTGGAGTATACCCTTCCGGATGTGTCTCAGAGCGTGATCATCACCCGGATGGCAGGAAGAACACCGGTGCCGGAAAAAGAGGAGATTGCTTCTCTGGCTGCGCACCATGCGACCATGGTGGTATTTTTAAGCACCGGAATGCTGGAGAAACTTTCCGAGCGCCTGATCGCAGGCGGATATACAAAGGACACACCGGCGGCTATTGTATACAAGGCTACCTGGGAGGATGAAAAAGCCTTTGTATGCACGGTGGGAACCCTGGCAGAGACAGCGAAAAAGAACAACATCACAAAAACAGCCCTGATGATCATCGGTGATGTGGTGACACACAGTCATTACAACCGTTCCGAGCTTTACAATCCGGCCTTTACGACGGAATTCAGGGAGGCAAGTAAATGAAACTGGCAGTCATCAGCTTCACCGAACGGGGAAGCAGACTGAACCGGTCGGTGAGTGAGCTTTTGCATCGGGAAGGCATCGATGTGGAAAGCACAGCTTTGGCAAAATATGCGGAAAGCAGTGGTCTTCCGCCTCTTTCCTGTTCTCTTCATGACTGGACGGGACGGATGTTTGAAAGCCGGGATGCCCTTCTTTTTATCGGAGCCACAGGGATCGCTGTCCGGAGCATTGCCCCTTTTGTTGCGGATAAACGAAAGGATCCTGCTGTGGTGGTCATGGATGAAAAAGGGATCTTTGCCATTTCCCTTCTGTCCGGCCATATCGGGGGCGCAAACGAACTGGCTGGAACGCTTGCCAACCTGACGGGTGCCATTCCGGTCATTACTACGGCCACGGATGTCAACGGGCGTTTTGCCGTGGATGTGTTTGCCAAAAAACAAAAGCTTTGGATCTCCGATATGAAAGCAGCAAAACAGGTTTCTGCCGATATCCTGGATGAAAAAAAGATCGGTCTGGTGACGGATTTCCCGATCCTGGGTGAGATTCCGGAGGAACTGAAGCTTTTAAAAGGAACGGAGCCTTTCGATGGAAAGACAGGGATCGTTATCGCATGGAACGAAGATTTCCGGCCATTTCCCTGTACGCTGCATCTGATCCCGAAGAGGGTGGCTCTCGGGATCGGCTGCCGGAAGGAGAAAGAAGAAGCAGCCATTGAAGAGGCGGTCCTGGAGGCACTTTTCAGGAACCATCTGTCTGTACACAGTCTGATGGGAGCAGCAAGCATCGATCTGAAAGCAGAAGAAAAAGGAATCCTTGGTTTTTGTGAAAAATACGGACTGGATTTTCAGACGTATTCCGCGGAAGCTCTTTTAGAAGCAGAAGGAGATTTCACCCCGTCCGCTTTTGTAAAACAGGTGGCGGGAGTGGATAATGTGTGCGAGAGAAGCGCCGTCCTTTTCAGCGGCGGCGGTAAACTGATACAGAAAAAAACAGCAGGAAACGGTGTCACCGTTGCCCTGGCTGTGAAAGATTGGAGCGTTGAATTTGAGTAAGATTTATGTGGTGGGCATCGGCCCGGGAGAATACGAGCAGATGACGATGCGGGCGGCCAATGCCCTGTCAGCCTGTGATACCATTGTGGGATATACCGTTTATGTGGATCTGGTGAAGGAGCATTTTGCAGGAAAGGAATTCCTCACCACTCCTATGAGAAAGGAAGTAGACCGTTGCATTCTTGCCTTTGAGGAAGCTCAAAAAGGAAAAACAGTAGCCATGATCTGCAGCGGAGATGCCGGTGTTTACGGGATGTCCGGCCTGATGCTGGAGATCGGTGTGGATTATCCGGAGGTGGAAGTGGAAGTGATCCCCGGCGTGACAGCGGCTACAGGCGGAGCAGCAGTCCTGGGTGCACCCCTGATCCATGATTTTGCCCTTATCAGCCTGAGTGACCTTCTGACCCCCTGGGAAAAGATTGAAAAAAGACTGCTTCTGGCAAGTGAGGCAGATTTTGTGATCTGTCTTTATAATCCTTCCAGCCATAAGAGAAAAGATTATCTTCAGAAGGCCTGTGACCTTATGCTGCAGCACAAAGCCCCGGAAACCGTCTGCGGTCTTGTACGGAACATCGGCCGGGAGGAAGAGTGTTACCGCGTCCTGACGCTGAAGGAACTGAAGGATACCCAGGTGGATATGTTTACGACTGTTTTTGTGGGCAATTCCATGACAAAAGAGATCAACGGAAAGATGGTTACTCCGAGAGGGTACAGACATGGAAAAGAAGAGTAAGATCCTGATTTTTGCAGGAACGACGGAAGGCAGGGAGCTGGCCGAATTTTTAAGCGGAAGAGAACTTCCTGTAGAGGTTTCTGTAGCGACCGAATATGGAGAGACCCTTCTTTCCCCGGGACCTTTTCTGAAGATCCACCAGGGTCGGATGGAAGAGGCCGAGATGGAAGCCTTTTTCCGGGAAGAAGAGATCAGAACCGTGGTGGATGCCACGCATCCGTATGCAGTGGTGGTCTCCGAAAATATCCGTCAGGCCTGTGAGCATACGGAAACCGAGTACATCCGCCTCTTAAGAGAAGAGAGCACCGATACGGCGGACTGTATTTTTGTGGAAGATACGGCAGGAGCCGTGGAGTATCTGAAACAGACAGAGGGAAATGTGCTTCTGACGACCGGAAGCAAGGAACTGAAAGCATTTACGGCCCTTCCGGACTTTGAAAAAAGGCTTTATGCGAGGGTGCTTTCCACTCCTGAGGTTGCGGCTATGGCGGCTTCGCTTGGCTTTGTGGGAAAACATCTGATCTGTATGCAGGGACCCTTCAGCCGGGAACTGAATACGGCCATGCTCCGGCAGTTTGATGCGGCCTATCTGGTGACAAAGGATTCCGGAAAAGTGGGAGGCTTTGAGGAAAAACTTCTCTCTGCACGGGAAGCGGGAGCCAAAGTCATCCTGATCGGCCGTCCGAAGGAACCGGGAACAGAAGGAAAATCCTTTCCGGAAGTGAAAAAGCTTCTCATGGAACGTTATTCCATTCCGGCCAGAAGGACCATCCATCTCATCGGCATCGGTATGGGAAATCCGGAGAACCGGACCCTGGAGGCGGAGCGTGCCATCCGGCAGGCAGATGTACTCATTGGCGCCGGGCGTATGCTTCAGGAGACGGACAGTTATGGCAAGCCGAAATTTGCTTCCTACCGGCCGGAGGAGATCCGTGCCTATGTCTATGCGCATCCGGAGTATGAAAGGGTTGCCATTCTTCTTTCCGGAGATGTGGGCTTTTACAGCGGGGCCAAACGGCTTTACGAAGCCTTTGCCGGTGAAACGATCGAGGTTTCTTCCGGTATTTCCTCTGTGGTCTATTTCCTTGGAAAGCTGCATATGGCCTGGGAGGATGTCTGCCTCATGAGTGTTCATGGAAGGCAGCAGAATCTCATCGGAGCAGTCAGACGGAATCGGAAGGTCTTTGCCCTGGTAGGGGAAAAAGACGGTATTGCAAAGATCTGTGACAAGCTTCTTTCTTATGGAATGGATCAGGTAAAGCTTTATGTGGGAGAACGTCTTTCCTATCCGGAAGAGCGGATCACGGAGGGCACGGCAGAAAGCCTGAAAGGCAGGGAGTTTGATGCTCTCTCTGTGGTGCTGCTGGTAAATGAAGAGCCGGAGAAGCTGACGACCCATGGCCTTTCCGATGAGCGGTTCCTCCGTGCCAAAGTCCCTATGACGAAACAGGGGATCCGGAGCATTTCTCTTTCCAAGCTGAGTCTTCAGGAGGACTCTCTCTGCTGGGATGTGGGAGCCGGAACGGGTTCCGTTTCCATTGAAATGGCAAGACAGTGCCTCAAAGGAGCCGTCTGGGCGATTGAAAAAAAGGAAGAAGCAGTGGAGCTTCTGGAGGAAAACAGGAGAAAATTCGCACTGGACAATCTGACCATTATACCGGGGCTGGCACCGGAGGCCTTAAGGGATCTGCCGGCACCTACGCATGTATTTATCGGTGGTTCTTCCGGAAATCTCCTTTCTATTATGAGGACTGCGCTGGAGAAAAATCCGGCGGTACGTTTTGTCATCAATGCCATTGCACTTGAAACCGTGGCAGAAGCGCTGGAAGCGTTAAAAGTTCTTCCGGTGACAGACAGTGACATTGTAACTGCCATGATCGGAGAAGCAAAGGAGATCGGAAGATATCATATGATGATGGGGCAGAACCCTGTTTACGTGATCTCCTGTACCGGAAAGGGGGAGACAGATGACTGAGAAGCAGACACCCCGTTTCCTTCTGACAGCGCCGAAAAGCGGCAGCGGAAAAACGCTTGTCACCTGCGGGATCCTGGCAGCATTAAGAAAGAGAGGTCTTCGAGTTTCTTCTTTTAAATGCGGGCCGGATTACATCGATCCCATGTTTCATTCCCGTGTGCTGGGAGCGAAGTCCAGGAATCTGGATACCTTTTTTACGGATGAAGAGACCACCCGTTACCTGATGAAACGGGGAGCCGAGGATACGGATATTTCTGTGGTAGAAGGCGTTATGGGTTATTATGACGGACTGGGCGGGATCGATACGAAGGCCAGTGCCTATGATCTGGCAGCCGTGACCGGAACCCCGGCAGTTCTCGTCGTGGATACCCGTGGCATGAGCCTCTCTGCCCTTGCAGAGATCAAAGGTTTTCTCACTTATAAAAAAGAAAGCCATATCGAAGGGGTGATCCTCAACCGGATGTCTCCCATGCTTTATCCGGAGATAAAAAAACAGATCGAGGAGGAGCTTGGTATCCGCGTCTTTGGTTATGTGCCGAAGATCACGGAACTGAATCTGGAAAGCCGTCATCTGGGTCTGGTGCTTCCGGATGAAGTGAAGGAGCTTTCTGAAAAATTCAATCATCTGGCGGAAATTCTGGAAAAGTCTCTGGACATCGATGGACTGATCGGACTGGCGAAAGAGACGGAAGCACTGGAGTGCAGTGAGGAAGAAGGCAAAACGGAAGAACTTCCGGAGACTTTGAAAAAAGTCCTGGCTTCCGGGCAGGCGGTAAGGATCCGCGAGGAAAAGCCGCGGATCGCTGTGGCAAAGGATGAAGCCTTTTGCTTTATCTATGAGGACAATCTTGGTCTGTTGAAGGAGCTGGGAGCAGAAATCACCTTTTTTTCACCGCTCCATGATCCGGCGCTTCCGGAAGGGATTGACGGGCTCCTTCTTTATGGAGGGTACCCGGAACTTTATGCCGGGGAGCTTTCCGGCAATGTGTCCATGCGTCAGGCAATCCGGACACTTCTGAAAAATGGCTTTCCCTGTCTGGCGGAATGTGGTGGTTTTATGTATCTTCATACGACCATGGAGGATATGGACGGAAAAGCCTGGGAGATGGCAGATGTCATCGACGGAAAAGCATATAAAACGGAGAAACTGGGCCGTTTCGGTTACATCGAGCTTAGCGGAAACACAGAAGACCGGGAGTTTCTGGGGAAAGAGGCCGGGATTTTGAAGGCACATGAATTCCACTATTTTGACAGCACCTCCTGCGGAACGGATTTCCATGCGAAAAAGCCTCTGCGCAAGCGTTCCTGGGACTGTATCCACGGAACGGAATCCCAGCTTTTTGGTTTCCCGCATCTTTATTATTACAGCAATCCGGCACTGGCGGCAGAGTTTCTGTCAGCCTGTGTTGACCGGAGGCAGAACGGGAAAGAAAAACAGAAGGGAGTGACGAAGCAATGATATCTTTATTAGCCCTTCTGGCGGGCTTTTTACTGGATCTTCTGATCGGAGATCCGCATTTTCTCTACCATCCGGTCCGGCTGGTGGGAGCACTGATTTCTTTTCTGGAAAAATGGATCCGGAAACTCTTTCCAAAAACGGAAAGAGGGGAGTTTTCTGGCGGTATCCTGATGGCGGTCCTGGTGATGGCGGTGACAACAGCCGTTCCGGCTCTGCTTGTTTGGGGAGCAGGTTTTTGGTGTGTACAGGCCAGATTTGTGGTGGAGACGATCCTCTGCTACTGGCTTCTGGCGACCAAATCCCTGAAGGATGAGAGCATGAAGGTTTATGACAAACTGGCAGCCGGAGATCTTCCGGGGAGTCGTCAGGCTGTTTCCATGATCGTAGGCCGCGATACGGCAGCTCTGGATGAAAAAGGCGTGACAAAAGCTGCTGTGGAAACCGTGGCGGAGAACACCTCGGACGGCATCATTGCGCCGATGCTTTTTATGGCTGTCGGAGGACCGGTATTTGGCTGGTTTTATAAATCCATCAATACCATGGATTCCATGGTAGGATATAAAAATGACAAATACCTGTATTTCGGCCGTTTTGCAGCGAAGCTGGACGATGTGGTGAATTTCCTTCCGGCCAGACTTTCCGGTGTGCTGATGGTCCTGGCCTCCGGCCTTTCAGGCTTTGACCGGGCAAACGCCTGGAAGATCTTCAGGCGTGACCGAAAGAATCATGCCAGCCCTAACTCTGCCCAGACGGAAGCCGTTATGGCAGGTGCGTTGCGGATCCAGCTGGCAGGTGATGCCTGGTATTTTGGAAAGCTTTATAAGAAACCGACCATCGGAGATGATTTAAGACCGGTGGAATATGAAGATATCAGAAGGGCCAACCGGCTTCTGTATGCAACGGCGATCCTGTCTCTTCTTGTATTTTCACTGGTGAAAATCCTGATACTGGCACTGTCCGGCAGAATGTAAATGCAGAATAAGCGGACAGCAAAAAAGGAGACAAAAATGGAAAAACACAAGCATGGCGGAGATATTTATTCGCGGGAGATCGAGATGGATTATTCTGCCAATATCAGCCCCCTGGGGCTTCCCAGGCGTTCCGTGGAAGCTATTCGTGCTTCTCTGGAACGGCTGGTGCATTATCCGGATGTGGAATGTCGTTCTCTGCGGGCAATGCTCTCTGAAAAAACAGGGATTCCTGCAGATTTTATTCTCTGCGGAAACGGAGCGGCAGAGCTGATCTTCGCACTGGCAAACGGATGCAGACCGAAGAAGGCTCTGGTGGCGGCACCCGGCTTTGCAGAGTACGAACAGGCACTTTCCGGCTGCGGCTGTGAGGTATCCTTTTATGAATTGAAGGAAGAAAACGGTTTTGCCTATCAGGAGGATTATCTTCAGAAGATCACGGAAGAACTGGATATGGTTTTTCTCTGCAATCCGAACAATCCCACCGGGGGAACGGTGGATCGTCCGTTTCTTCTGGCGGTGGCAGAACGGTGTCAGGCGTGCGGCTGCATTCTGGTGGTTGATGAATGTTTCAATCAATTTCTGGATCAGGCGGAATGTTTTACCATGAAGCCTTATCTGGAACAATACCCGGATCTGGTGATCCTGGATGCCTTTACCAAGATCTATGCGATGCCGGGACTGCGGCTTGGATACTGTATGACGGCAAACGAAAGCATCCGGAAAAACCTGCGCTCTGTCATGCAGCCCTGGAGCGTTTCCACGCTGGCACAGGTGGCAGGTGAGGCGGCTCTGGAAGAGGAGTTTTATGTGGATGAGGTACGGACCGTGATCCGTGAAGAACGTGGTTTTCTGGAGCATGAGATGAGGAAAATGGGACTTACGGTATTTCCGGCAAGAGCTAATTTTATCTTTTTTAAAGGACCGGAAGACCTGGCGGAAAGGCTGCTGGAGAAGGCGATCCTGATCCGCGACTGCAGCAATTACCGGGGATTGAAAAAGGGTTATTTCCGCATTGCCGTGCGGGGACACCGGGAAAATGAAGCACTGATGCAGGCCTTTGAAGCGGTGCTGCGCTGAGAGCTTCCGAAGCGGCAAAGATGCGGATGTACGGATACAGAAAGGAAATCAATATGGCAAAGACAATCATGATTCAGGGCACCATGTCCAACGCCGGGAAAAGTCTTCTGGCAGCCGGCTTGTGCAGGATCTTTAAACAGGACGGCTATAAAGTGGCACCTTTTAAGTCCCAGAATATGGCCTTAAATTCCTTTATCACGGAAGAAGGACTGGAGATGGGAAGAGCGCAGGTGATGCAGGCGGAGGCAGCCGGCATCAAACCAAGCGTCTATATGAATCCCATCCTGTTAAAACCGACCAACGATGTGGGTTCTCAGGTTATCGTAAACGGAGAAGTTCTTGGAAATATGCCGGCGAGAGAATATTTCGCTTTTAAAAAGCAGCTGATCCCGAAGGTGCAGGAAGCCTTTGATCATCTGGCAGCAGAGTACGATATCATCGTTATCGAAGGAGCGGGCAGTCCGGCGGAAATCAATCTCAAAAAAGACGATCTGGTCAATATGGGGATGGCAAAAATGGCAAAGGCTCCGGTGCTTCTGGTGGGTGACATCGACCGGGGCGGCGTTTTTGCCCAGCTGGTAGGGACGGTGATGCTTCTTACCGAAGAAGAAAAGAAAATGGTAAAAGGTCTCGTCATCAATAAATTCCGTGGAGACAAGACCATCCTGGATCCCGGGATTGAGATGCTGGAGGAGCTGGCGCATATTCCCGTTGTGGGTGTGGCTCCTTATATGCAGCTGGAGCTGGATGACGAGGACAGCCTGACGGAGCGGTTCCACGGAAGCCAGGAGGCGGCTCTTGTTGACATTGCAGTGATCCGGGTTCCCAGGATCTCGAATTTTACGGATTTTAATCCGTTTGAGGGAATTGAAGGCGTGTCTCTGCGCTATGTGCAGAATGCGGCGGAACTGAAAAATCCGGATATGATCATCCTTCCGGGAACGAAGAACACCATGGAGGATCTGCTCTGGATGCGCCAGAACGGTCTGGAGGCGGCGATCCTGAAAAAAGCGGGGGCCGGTACGGTGATCTTCGGTGTCTGCGGCGGATACCAGATGCTGGGAGAGAGCTTAAAGGATCCCATGTGTGTGGAAGCCGGAGGCGAGATCCGCGGCATGGGACTGTTGCCCATTGATACGGTTTTCGAAGGAGAAAAGACAAGAACACGGGTCAGCGGCTGCTTTGAAGGGCTTTCCGGAGTGCTGCAATCGCTGAATGGCGTTGCCATCGAGGGCTATGAGATCCACATGGGCGCCACCACGCGAAAAGAAGGCTGTCATGCGTCCACAAAGATCCGGAACCATGCGGCAGACAGTCATAAGCATGCAGAAAAAGAAGAAGGAGCCGTAAAGCTGGACGGAGCCTGCAAGGATCATATTTACGGCACCTATGTGCATGGTGTGTTTGATAAAGAGGGTGTGGTGAAGACCATCGTGATGGCTCTGGGCGAGCGGAAAGGCATTGATATGTCTTCTGTGGCAGCCATTGATTTTACCGCCTTTAAGGAAAGCCAGTATGACAAGCTGGCAGAAGGTCTGAGAGCACATCTGGATATGGATAAGATTTACGAGATCCTGGAAAAGGGACTGGAGGAATAAGAGATGAAGGTAGAACTGGAAAATGTCCTTCCAAGAGACATTGAAAAAAGAAGTTTTGAGATCATCACCGAGGAGCTTGGCGATACCCCGCTGATCCCGGGAACGGAGCTTATCGTAAAACGCTGCATCCACACCAGTGCGGATTTTGATTATGCGAAAAACCTCCGCTTTTCCGACGGGGCAGTGGAAAAAGCCCTGGATGCGATCCGGAACGGTGCCTGGATCGTGACAGATACCCAGATGGCAAAAGCGGGCATCAATAAACGGGCACTGGCCCGCTATGGCGGAGAGGTCTGCTGTTTCATGTCGGATGAGGATGTGGCAGCCAAAGCCAAAGCAGAAGGGACGACCAGAGCCACGGCCAGCATGGACAAGGCACTGACTCTTCAGAAACCGTTGATCTTTGCCATCGGAAATGCCCCCACGGCTCTGGTGCGTCTTTATGAGCTCATTGAGAATCAGAAACTGGATCCGGAACTCATCATCGGTGTTCCGGTAGGCTTCGTCAACGTGGTCCAGTCCAAAGAACTGATCATGCACGCTGACGTTCCTTATATCGTTGCAGCCGGACGGAAGGGCGGAAGCAACATTGCGGCCTGCATCGTCAATGCACTGCTGTATATGCTCAATGACGACAGAGGGTAAAGAATAATTATTGTTTATGAAAGACTGGAAATTGCTGATTGATAAAGACATGATGAAGAAAGATTTGCGTGCAATGACAGGAGTTAGTACAACAACGATGTCTCGATTATCAAAAGATGAAAATGTAAGTACAGAGATTTTGTCAAAGATATGTTCTGTCTTGAATTGTGATGTGGGAGACATCATGCAATTTTCCAGGATGTTTTGGCTAAAATAAAGTACGGAGAGCTTGCGTCTGATGATGGATGAAGAAATCAAAAATCCGGCTATGACGGCAAACCCGATTTTGCTTCAGAAAAAATATGTCCGTGTCATTGAGTGTTTTGCAAAACAACAGGGACTTTCATTGGATGAGGCATTGGGATTATTTTATCATTCCGAAGTATATCAGTTAATGCGTGACGGTGTTTCTGATATGCACTGCATGAGCGACCTGTATCTTGCAGAGGAATTAAGACTGGAATATCAGATGAAATAGTAAAAAAGCCATGCACTGCGTAGCGAATTGAGAGCGAGGTGTTACAATGACCATAGAAGAAATTCTTGCAGGAGAATCGAAGAATGTGGAGTTCAAAGAGAACCTGCCGGAGAAAAGTATCAAATATATGAAGTCTGTGGTTGCCTTTGCAAATGGAACCGGAGGGAAAATCATTTTCGGAATTGCTGATAAAACCAGAGAGGTTGTCGGGTTTGATAAGGAAGAGGTATTCAAGAAAATGGATGCCATTGCCAATGCCATATCTGACAGCTGTGAACCGGCAATCATCCCGGATATTACGTTACAGACGGTTGATGGTAAGACTGTCATTGTGGTGGAGGTTTCTGAGGGCAGACAGCGTCCATATTATATCAAAGCTCTTGGCAGAGATGGCGGTGTATATGTCCGTGTTGCCGGAACTACCCGCCTTGCTGATGAGTATATGGTAAAAGAATTGCTGTTTGAGGGCAGTAATCGTTACTACGATCAGGCTTTATGTACTGGGTTAGATGTTACAGATGAAGATATTGATGCTCTTTGCAAAGCTATGAAGGAGCAGGCAATCAAAAACGCACATAAGGAGGAACAGAAAGCATCCGTCAAAGATGTCGGTAGACAGCAGCTGCGTTCCTGGGGTGTTTTGATTGAGCGTGATGGAAAAGATTATCCGTCCAATGCCTTTGCTATTTTGACAGGCAACGGAGGACTTCATGTTGCAACGCAATGTGGCGTGTTCAAAGGTACAACGAAAGCGGTATTTGTTGACCGTAGAGAATATAGCGGTCCGCTTTGGGAGCAAATAGATGAGGCTTTCCAATTTGTTCTGAGAAATATTCATCTGGGTGCTACCATTGTGGGAATTTACCGGCAGGATATATATGAGATTCCACCGGATGCCATTCGTGAGTTGATTATCAATGCGATGGTACATCGTAGTTATCTGGATCATGGTACGATACAGGTTGCCGTATATGACAACCGATTGGAAATTACTTCTCCTGGAAAGCTGCCTATGGGACAGACGATGGAGCGTATGAAAGAAGGCTATTCCAAAATCAGAAATGAAGCTCTTGCACATGCGTTTGCTTATATGAACCTGATTGAGCATTGGGGAAGCGGCATTCCGAGAATTATTGATAAAGTAAAAGCTGCCGGACTGCGGGAGCCGGAGTTTATTGGTGGCGAAGTAGATTTGCGTATCAATATTTATCGAGGTCAGGTTGACGGCACTATTGACCTCAATGACCTCAATAACGCCATTAAAGTGCCGGATACGACAGAAAAAATGCCGGATAGTGGCAATGGAGTGCCGGATAAACCAGAAATAGTGCCAGATACTATGAAAAAAATGCCGGATAGTTCTGATGAAGTGCCGGATATGCCAGAAAAAATGCCGGATAATGATCAGGAACAGCAAATTTATAAATATGTGTTGAAAAATGGCTCTATCACTACTGCTGAAACGGTAGAAATTTTAGATGTAAAACATCGTAGAGCCAGAGCTGTTTTGTTGAATATGGTTAAGGACGGTTATTTGAGAAAAGAGGGTGCGGCACGAAGCACTATTTATGTAAAAAATACGGAAGAAAGATAATGCAGCATGGATACAGATAAAGTAATACAGGACTTAAAATGCGGATTACTTCCAAAAACTCCCGCCTTTTCTACCGATGTTACACTCCATCGGTTTTGAAAGCGGGAGTTTTCGGATATTTATTTACTCTCTTCAATATGCTTCAGAAAGATTTTCCGGATCCCCGGATATTCGCCAAGACCTTTCAGGTGACATTCCACGGGATAACCGGCGGCTTCAAACTGGTTTTTCCAGGAGTCTTCTTCTTCGCCGGCCATATCGTTGGTGGCATGGTCACCGGCTACGATCATGAAGGGAGCCAGATGGATCTTTTCCGGGTGGAGTGCGTCAAGGCTTCGGAGAATGGAAGGAACAGACGGGTAGGCCTCCACGGTACCGATCACGACATTGGAATAGCCAAGATCCTTAAAGGTATAATCAAGAGCTGCATAAGCTGTGTTGGCATAGTGTGTGGTGCCGTGGCCCATAAGGACCAGAACCTCATTTTCCGGGAGTCCTTTCCAGTCTTCCATGAAAGCACGGATGGCTTCCTCGATATCATCAGTACTGGTCAGAAGCGGCGTGCCGAAACGGATAGAATCAAAATGACCGGCATAAGCGAGCACATCCTCCTTCATCAGGTCATTTTCGATACCGTTGATGATATGGGTCGGCTGAACGATCAGCTCCCGGATCCCATCCTGGATCATGGCTTCCATCGCTTCTTTTACCGTGTGGATCGTGACGCCGTCCCGCTCTTTCAACTTTCGGATGATCATCTTGCTGGTCCAGGCACGGTAGATGGCAGCATCCGGATTGGCGTTCCGGATATCGGCCTCGATGCGGTCAATGGTCTTTTCACGGGTTTCGTTGACGCTGGTGCCGAAACTCACGACCAGGATCGCTTTTTTCGTATGTTTCTCCATAAGTGGAAAACCTCCTTTGTTAATCTTTTGTCAGTGTATCATTGTCGTGGGAAAAAGTCAAACGCTTCTGATGGTATCGGGATTTTCTATTGAAAATCCAGGGATACTGATGTATGATAAGAACCATTCGGGGAAAAAAGCCTTATCATGCAAGAAAGAACGGCTTTTTGACTTTTCTACCCTGGCATCATTGAGTTCCCATTGTAAAAAGAGAGCGATCGGAGGTTTTATGTTAAATCAGTTTTCAAGGACCGAGCTTCTGTTCGGGAAAGCAGCTATGGAAAAACTGGAAAATTCCAGAGTGGCAGTATTCGGCATCGGAGGAGTGGGCGGTTATGTCTGTGAAGCCCTGGTGAGAAGCGGCGTGGGTCATTTTGATCTCATTGACGACGACAAGGTCTGCCTGACGAACCTGAACCGTCAGATCATCGCCACGAGAAAAACCGTGGGTCAGTATAAGACGGATGTGATGAAAGAACGGATGCTGGATATCAACCCAAAGGTGGATGTCACCGTTCATAAATGCTTTTTCCTGCCGGAAAATGCAGAGGAATTTCATTTTGAACAGTATGATTATGTGGTGGATGCCGTAGATACGGTAACGGCAAAAATTTCCCTGGTCATGAAAGCCCAGGAGGCGGGAACTCCCGTCATCAGTTCCATGGGAGCCGGAAACAAGCTGGATCCCAGCCGTTTTCAGGTAGCGGATATTTATAAGACAAAGGTCTGCCCACTGGCAAAGGTCATGCGTCGGGAACTGAAAAAAAGAGGTGTCCGGAAGCTGAAAGTTGTTTATTCCGATGAGCTTCCAACAAGACCTATCAATGATATGGCCATCAGCTGCCGGACGCACTGTATCTGCCCGCCGGGAGCAAAACATAAATGTACGGAGCGCCGGGATATTCCCGGAAGCACGGCTTTTGTCCCATCGGTAGCAGGTCTTATTATTGCCGGGGAGGTCATCAAGGATCTGACCAAAGACGTGCGTGTGACAGCAGAAAGCGTGGAAAATCAGCAGTAATCGTGTACTTTGAGAGCCTGTGCCAGATGCACAGGCTTTCTTGAATTTCCGGAAGTGTTGTGGTATGATAGGAACGAAAATCGGGTCATTTTGCCCGGCCGGCGGAAAACGTCGGGAAATCCATAAGAAATGAGGAAATCAAAAGACTCATGGCGATACAGATGATAGGGATCGATCATACCAAAGCGGTGATCGATATCCGTACGGTATTTTCATTTACCAAGAAAAAAAGTGCAGAGGCACTGATCTCTATAAAAGAAGAAAAAGGAATCCGGGGCTGTGTTCTGATCTCCACCTGTAACCGGATGGAACTCTATGTGAGCACCGAAGAGGGATACGAAGGAGATCTTTATGAGCTGCTTTGCCGGGTGCGTGAGCTTCCGGAAGAAATATGGCCGGAATACCGGGAATATTTCAGCTTCCGGGAAGAAAAAGAAGCAGCTGCCCATCTGTTCCGGCTGGCGGCAGGCCTGGAATCACGGATCCTCGGCGAGGATCAGATCATTACCCAGGTAAAGGATGCCCTGGCTCTTGCGAGGGAAAATTATGCGGCAGACAATGTGCTGGAGGTTCTTTTCCGCATGGCAGTGACAGCGGCAAAGCGGGTAAAGACGGAGGTCGTCCTTACAGGAGCCAGCCATTCCGTGATCCATCAGGCGCTGGCTACTCTGAAAGAACAGGGATTTTCTGTCAAGGGCAGGAAATGCATGGTCATCGGAAACGGTGCAATGGGAAAACTGACGGCCTCTACATTGTTGTCAGAAGGGGCAGATGTGACCGTTACCGTGCGTCAGTACCGGAGTGGTATTGTGGACATTCCCTTAGGCTGCCGCAGGATCGATTACAGCGAGCGCATGGGGTATTTCCCGGCCTGCGATCTGGTGGTCAGTGCCACAGCAAGCCCCAATTTCACCCTGAAGGAAGAGAATGTCCGCCCGGTGGACCTGGACCACGACCTCGTTGTGGTGGATCTTGCGGTACCTCGTGACGTGGATCCGGAGGTGGGAAAACTCCGTCATATCCGGCTCTATGACATTGATGATTTCCATGTGGACGTCCGCAGCGAACAGGTCATCGAGAACCTGAAAAAGGCAGAGACCATCCTCGAAGAGCAGCGGAAAGAATTTGACAGCTGGTATGAATGCCGGGATATGGTGCCGAGGATCCAGAAGCTGAAGAAAGAAGCAGCGGAAGATATGCTGGCAAGACTGCTTAAGATCGTTCATACGCTTCCACTGGAAAAGGAGCACCAGGAGGAGCTTTTGAAGAATGTGGAACAGGCGGCGGAAAAATCGGTGAACAAAATGCTGTTCGGTCTCAGGGATACGGTCTGTCCGGAAACGTTTGAAGAATGTATAGAAGGGTTGGAAAAGACATATGAAGGATAATAAAATTATCATCGGAAGCCGGGAAAGCCGCCTGGCAGTGATCCAGTCTCAGATGGTGCAGGATTTTATCAAGTCCCATCATCCGGATCTGGAGGTGGAACTTCTGACCATGAAGACGACCGGGGATATCATTCTGGACCGGACACTGGACAAGGTGGGCGGAAAAGGACTTTTTGTAAAAGAACTGGACCGGGCACTTTCCGAGGGACGGAGTGATCTTTCGGTTCACAGCCTGAAAGACATGCCGATGGAAGTACCGGAAACGCTTCCACTGGTGGCTTTCTCAAGAAGAGAGGATCCGAGGGATGTACTGGTGCTGCCGGAAGGGGTCCGGGAACTGGATTTTTCAAAGCCGATCGGCTGTTCCAGTTTAAGAAGGATCCTTCAGCTGAAAGAACTGTTTCCAAAGGCGGAGTTTCAATCTGTCCGGGGAAATGTACTGACCAGACTGCAGAAGCTGGACAGCGGGGAGTATGGAGCGCTGGTGCTGGCAGCAGCAGGACTGAAAAGGCTTGGTCTGGAGAACCGGATTTCCCGTTATTTTGAGCCGGAAGAGGTGATCCCGGCGGCCGGACAGGGAATTCTGGCTGTTCAGGGCAGACAGGAGGAAAACTATGGCTATCTGAGTGGATACGATGACCGGACCTCACGTTACGAAGCACTTTGCGAACGTGCTTTTGTTCGGACATTAAACGGCGGCTGCTCTTCACCGGTAGCGGCCCATGCAAGGGTGCAGGACGGCAAACTGTTCCTTATGGGACTTTACTATGATGAGGAAACCGGCGGTTATAAAAAAGGCACGGTAAAAGGAAATCCGGAGCGGGCGGAAGCACTCGGAAGAGATCTTGCCATCAAGCTTCGGCAGGATTACCGGAAAGAACAGGAGCAGGTGCCTGTCGGAAAAGTCTGGCTGGTCGGAGCAGGCCCCGGTGATCCGGGTCTTTTTACCCTGAAAGGCAAGGAAGTGCTTTCCAGGGCAGAGGTAGTGGTCTATGATGCACTGGTAGGATCCGGAGTCCTGACCATGATCCCGAAGGATGCAGAGCTTATCAATGTGGGCAAGCGTTCCAGCAATCATCTGGCACCGCAGGAAACCATTAACCGGATCCTGGTGGAAGAGGCGAAAAAAGGCAAACGTGTGGTCCGCTTAAAAGGCGGCGATCCCTTCCTTTTTGGCCGGGGCGGCGAAGAAATGGAGCTTTTAAAGCTGGAAAAGATCCCCTGTGAAGTAGTGCCTGGTGTGACGAGTGCCATTGCGGTTCCTGCCTATAACGGGATCCCTGTGACGCACCGGGATTTCTGCTCTTCGGTCCATATCATCACCGGCCATAAGAAAAAGGATGAAAAATACGACATCGATTTTGAGGCGCTGGTGCGGACAAAGGGAACGCTGGTCTTTCTTATGGGCGTAAAAGCACTGCCGGATATCATGAAGGGGCTTCTGGAAAACGGCTGTGATCCTTTTATGCCTGCAGCCATTCTTCAGAAAGGGACGCTGGCAGGTCAGAAACGGATCGTTGCTACGGTCTCTACACTGGAAGAAGAGGTGGAGCGTCAGGGGGTAGAAACGCCGGCTATCATCGTTGTGGGCAAAGTCTGCGATCTTGCACAGGAATTTGCCTGGTATGAGGAGCTTCCGCTGGCAGGTAAAAAAATCCTGGTCACCCGTCCGAGAGAGCTTGTCTCAGCCATGAGCCGGAAACTCAGGGAAAAAGGCGCAGAGGTTCTGGAACTGCCGGCCATCTGTACGGTGCCGGTCCCGGATAATGTGCTTCTTCAAAAGGCCATCAGAGAACTGGATACCTACCAGTGGCTGGTATTTACCAGTCCAACAGGTGTCCGCGTTTTCTTTGACGAGCTGAGAGCGGAGAAAAAAGATATCCGTGCTCTGGCTGGTCTTCAGATCGCGGCTCTTGGTTCCGGAACGGCAAAGGCTCTGGAAAGCCGCGGGCTTTATCCGGAGCTGATACCGGAGATCTTTGATGGAGAAGCACTCGGAAAAGCACTGGCGGAAAAGCTTTCCGGTACAGAGAAGATCCTGATCCCGCGGGCGGCTCTCGGAGGCAGGGAGCTGATCGAAGAACTGCAGAAAAAAGGTGTTGTTGTGGATGATATTCCTACCTATGACACGCTGTATGAGACACCGGGAGCTGTGGATGAAAAAGCGGAATTTGATGCCGGGAGCGTAGACTATGCGGTATTTACCAGCGCATCCACCGTGCGTGGCTTTGAACAGGCAGTAAAAGGGAT
>CAKRQP010000020.1:0-25901 GCA_934393555.1 uncultured Lachnospiraceae bacterium | reverse complement strand
AAAACTGAACATCCAGATAAGTCATCATCGCACACCCCTTGTCTGACGTAAGCCCCCTATTTTCTAGCGTGCCCTGGAAAGGGGGTGCAGGGGGAAAACCAGGACTGCGCAACTCCGATGGTTTTCTCCCTGCTTTTCCCTTCACAGAAAGTTAAGACTTTTTTCCCGTCACAAAGTTGCAATTCTCCCCCAAATCTTCTATAATAGCAGTCGTAACTCGAAATCTGTTTACAGGGAGGTAACTAACTATGCGAAATAAAAAGAAATGGGGCGCACTCGTTCTTGCAGTTATAATGGCAGCTACCTTGAGTTTAAGCGGCTGCCGCAAACAGAGAGAAAAAATCCAGGTAGGCCAGTCTGAGACGACCACCCTTGTTTCCACGGAATCTGAGTCCGAGACAGAAAAAGCTACCAAAAAGACAACAGAGAAAGCCACTGAGAAGACCACCGAGTCTGAAACCAGTGCTGCTTCCAATAATAACCAGGCTTCTGCCAACACCAATACCGGTTCTGACAGCACTTCCACCGGCACTTCTACCAGTACTGCTTCCGGCACAACCGGCTCCACCACAGGCGGCACCACCGGAACCAATGGCGGCACTTCTACTGGCGGCAGCACAGGTACCACTACCGGAACGGATAACAGTTCCACCGGAACCAATGGCGGCACTTCCACCGGAAACACGGACAACAGCGGCACCGGTGATTCCACCGGAAGCGATTCTTCCAACACCGGAACCTCTACTTCCACCGAAGCTCCCCGTTATTTCTATGACGGCAGCGGAAACCGTGTGGATGTCACCCAGATGCCGGACGGAAGCTGGCAGGATGCCAACGGAACCTCTTACACCTTCTACGAGAACGGTGTCAAAGATTCCAACGGAAATGAGTACTATTACGATCCGCCCGCAAACGGAAACAGCTCCGTTGAGGTAGGAAGCAAAGCGGATTTCTACGATACGCAGGGCAACCACATCATCTGTACCATGGATGAGAACGGAAACTGGGTGGACAGCGAAGGAAACATCTACACTTTTGGAGAAAAAGGCGTAACCGATTCCAACGGAAACTTCTACCCGTACTAAATAATCGACAGACAGGAAGACAGGCGCAGTTTTTGCGTCTGTCTTTTTTATGGAAAAGAAAACTGCCGTCCGGGCAATCACCGGGCGGCAGTCTTCTTTATTATTTTATGAAGGAATTATCATGCGTTTTTTGTGGTGTTCTTCGTAAGAAGCTCTTTTCCGGAAATTCCCGGCTCAGTCATGTTTACAGGATCCATGATCTCATTCAGCTCTGCCTCTGTAAGAAGTCCTTCTTTCAGGATCAGCTCACGAACAGACTCACCAGTCTTGATCGCCTGTTTTGCAATATCGGCTGCTTTCTGATAACCAACATGGGGGCAGATAGCAGTGATCACGCCGACACTGTTCTCTACCAGGTAACGGCAGCGTGTCTCATTTGCAGTGATACCGGAAACACAGTTCTCAACAAATGTCTGTACTGCATAAGCCAGAGTGTCGATGGACTGGAACATGCAGTAGAAAACGATCGGCTCAAAAGCATTCAGCTCCAGCTGACCAGCCTCTGCTGCCATTGTGATGGTTACATCATTACCGATAACATTGAAAGCTACCTGATTCACAACCTCAGGAATAACCGGGTTTACTTTTCCGGGCATGATGGAAGAACCATTCTGTTTTGCCGGAAGATTGATCTCACCAAAACCGGCTCTGGGACCGGAAGACATGAGACGCAGGTCGTTGGCGATCTTGGAAAGCGTTACGGCACAGGCTTTGATCGCTCCGGAAACAGCTACGAAGGGATCTAGGTTCTGCGTTGCATCGATCAGGTCGAATGCCTGTACAAAGTCCATTCCGGAGATCTCTACCAGGTTCGGAACGATCCGTTTCAGATAAGCTTCGTCGGCATTGATTCCGGTTCCGACTGCGGTTCCTCCCATATTCAGGGTACGCATCTCATCCATGGCTTTATCCATACGGTTGATATCACGCTTGATCGCTACAGAATATGCTTTGAACTCCTGACCCAGACGGATGGGCACAGCGTCCTGCATCTGTGTACGGCCCATTTTGATCACATGGTCAAATTCCTCTGCTTTTTTGCTCAGTGCATCATACAGACGAAGAAGCTCTTTTTTCAGGTTCTTCAGCAGACGAAGAGAAGTCATTTTTCCGGCAGTAGGAATCACATCGTTGGTAGACTGACCGCAGTTTACATGGTCATTGGGGTTTACAATGCTGTAATCACCTTTCTGGCCTCCCAGGATCTCGATGGCACGGTTGGCGATAACCTCATTGGCATTCATGTTCAGAGAAGTACCTGCACCTCCCTGGATCGGATCTACGATAAAGTCCTCATGGAACTGTCCTTCCAGGATCTCGTCACAGGCTTTTACGATCGCATTGGCGATCTTTTTGTCAAGAAGACCTACCTCACAGTTGGTGATAGCTGCTGCTTTTTTGATATAAGCCAGGCTGTTGATGATCTCCGGATGCATGGTAAGACCGGTGATATGAAAGTTCTCAGCGGCACGTAAGGACTGTACGCCATAGTATACGTCTTCCGGTACATCCTTTGTTCCAATGGAATCCTTCTCTACACGATAATCCATAGTTTTCTTCTCTTTTTCCATTTCGTTTTTTCCCTCCGCAATACAGCTTTTTTTTCGTTGCCCTCATTATAGGAGCATGGTAAAATATAATCAAATACATATATTACTATATCAGTTATAACTTTCAAATTATAGTCAAAAAACAAAGGAGAATGCCTTTTATGTTCCAGGGTATGAATTATGTGTATGAAGTATACAAGGAGAAAAGTTTTTCAAAAGCTGCAAAAAATCTCTATATTTCCCAGCCTTCTCTCAGTGCCAATGTCCGCCGGGTCGAGGCAAAGATCGGTTATCCCATCTTCAACCGGAACACCTCCCCGCTCACCCTCACAGAATGTGGGGAACGCTACATCCAGTCTGTAGAGGAGATCCTTGCCATTGAAAATTCCTTTGCCAGCTTTGTCAATGATCTTGGCGGTCTGAAAACCGGACATCTGACGCTCGGCGGAAGCAGTCTTTTTTCTTCCTGCCTCCTGCCCCGTCTGATCGGGGAATTTACCAGACGCTTCCCATTGGTAAAGATCAACCTCATCGAGGAAAGCACTGCACGCCTGGAAGAGCTCCTCCTCGCCGGCGTTCTTGATCTGGCCATTGACAATTATCCATTCAATGAAGCTGTTTTCGGGAGGCGTTTCTTTCACGAAGAACATCTGCTTCTGGCTGTTCCGAAAGCCTTTCCGATCAACCGGCTCTTTTCCTCCTGTCAGCTTTCTGTAGAAAATATCTGCAGCGGGGCTTTTCTGGACGAAAAAACTGCCCCGGTTCCCCTGGGGCAGTTTAAAGATGAACCCTTTGTTCTGTTGAAGCAGGAAAATGACACCCGCAGGCGCAGTACACGTCTCTGCCAGGCCAACGGTTTTTCTCCAAGAGTGGTCCTGGAGCTGGATCAGCAGATGACTTCCTATCACATCACCTGCGCAGGCATGGGGATTTCTTTTATCAGTGACACCCTCGTGCGTCATGTCACTCCGCATCCGGATGTGATCTACTACAAGCTTCCCGGAGAAGAAACCAGAAGAAACCTGTATTTTTACTGGAAAAACGGCAAATACATCAGCCGTGCCATGGAAGAATTTTTAAACCTGGCCATTGCACAGTAGTTCAGCCCCAGGTCACGGTAAAGGTACTTCCCTCATCCGGTATACTGTCCACAGAGATCTGCGCACCCAGGCAGCTGACACCGTGTTTAACAATAGAAAGCCCCAGCCCGGTGCCGCCGATCTCTTTGGAACGGCTCTTATCCACCCGGTAGAAACGCTCGAAGATCCGATCCTGATGGATCAGAGGGATACCGATTCCTGTATCCTTCACAGAAAAGCCGAACTGTTTTTCTTTCCGGAAGATCCGTACCGTCACGTTTCCCTGCTCCCGGTTGTATTTGATGGCATTATCCATCAGATTATATACTACCTCTTCCAGGATTGGTTTCGTCGTTTCAAAAACCAGAGGGCTTCCCTCTACTTCTATCTTTATCTCTTTCCGGTCCGCAGACTCCTGCAGCCGCTCTTTGCATTCCTCAATGACATCCAGAAGGTCTGTCTGTTCTTTTTTATACTCTGTCACACCTTCATCCAGCCGTGAGATCTCCATGATATCCCCTACCAGTACGATCAGACGCTGGGCTTCATCATAAATTTTTCCTGCCACCCGTTTGACATCCTCAGGCTTTACATAACCATCCTGCATGATCTCGGCAAAGCCGGAGATCGAAGTCAGCGGAGTCCGGAGTTCATGAGAAACATTGGCGGTAAACTCTCTTCGAAGTGCTTCTCTCTGTATTTTTTCTGTCACATCCACCAGAAGAAGTACACCACCGGTAACTTTTCCATCCTCCATGACGGGGTTGGCAATCAGCTGACGGACACCATCCTGCAGTTCCATGGTCTCCACCATATGTTTGCCTTTCAAGACACCCTCCACTGCTTTCCGGAACGGTTCGCTCCGGTTCATGGTCAGAACGCTCTGATCCGTGACTGCCTTTTTGGCACCCAGAAGCTTCACGGCACTGGTATTGCAGGAAAGGAGCTCCGTCTGCTTGTCGATGACCAGAAGACCCTCACTCATGTTGTTGGTAATGATGGCAAATTCTTCCTGCTGGCGCTTGGCATTGGAAAGCTGCTGACGGATCGTCTTCTGCTGTTTGTTGATCCTGGAAAGAAGCGGCGTGATCTCATCATAAGTGTCATTCATCTTGGGATCATCCAGATTCAGACTGTTCAACGGCTCCACGATCTTTTTTGATGAGTGGAAGGCTGCCGCCAGAGACAGGATCAGCATAAGAAAGATCATTACCAGGATCGGCTGGATCAGTCCTCCCAGGATTCCTGCAACCGTGTATTGTGTACTGGATACACGAAGGATCTGCCCGTTTTCCAGTCGGAGAGCATAATAGATCGTCTTCTTTCCCAGGGTGGCAGAGGTTCTGGACGCATACCCTTCTCCTGATTTTTCAGCCTCCTGTACTTCCGACCGGTCCAGATGATTCTCCATAGAAGCAGAATCGGTCTTATTGTCATAAAGCACCGTTCCGTCACTGTCGATCAGAGTCACTCTTTCTCCTGTTTTGGAAAGCTTTGCCAGACTTTCCTCACCGTCCTTTTCCACCGCAAGGGCCAGGTAGGCGGCTTCCTGTTTCAGTTCCTTCTCCAGTCTCTTTCCGAAATGTCCATAGAGAAGTCCCAGGATCAGCCCGATGCTGATCACCAGAATCACCGCAGACACGGAAAAAATGGAGCGAAAGATACGCTTCGTCACTTCTTTACTCCCCCTTATTCGTTGCTCTTATGCACTCCTGTGATGGAATAAACGACCCATTCCGCAATATTCACTGCATGATCGCCGATCCGTTCATAATATTTGGCTGTCATCAGAAGATCCAGTGCAACCTTTGCATCAATGTCCTTCGCATAGATCAGATCCATCAGTTCTTTCTTTACCTTCGTAAAAAGCTCATCCACTTCATCATCGGAATCGATCACTCGCTCCGCCAGATCCAGATCTTCCTGTACAAAGGCCTCTACACTGTCGGTAACCATCTTCACCGTTGCCCTTGCCATGGCCTCGATATGTACCTTACTCTTCGCCTCACTGAAGCGGATATACGGAACCATGTCTGCGATATCAGAGGCCTGGTCTCCGATCCGTTCCATGTCTGAGATCATTTTCAGTGCTGCAGAGATTTTCCGGAGATCGGAAGCAAAGGGACGCTGCAGAAGAAGCAGGCGCATACAGATATTTTCAATCTCACGCTCCTGCTGGTCGATCTCGCTGTCTACAGAATATACCTGCTCCACCTGGTTCTTTTCATCTCCCAGGAGTGCTCTGGAAGACAGTGTGATCGCCTGCTCACACAGGCTTCCCATTTTGATCAGTTCCACATGCATTTCTTCAAGCTGCTCGTCGAATTTGGTCTTCATCATCCAAACCTCCCTGTAATATAGTCCTCTGTCCGTTTGTCCTTGGGCATGGAGAAAATCTGTTCTGTTTTTCCGAATTCCACAACCTCACCCAGAAGGAAAAATGCGGTCCGGTCAGAAATTCTGGCGGCCTGCTGCATGTTGTGGGTTACCATAACGATGGTATAGTCTTTTTTCAGCTCCAGAGCCAGTTCCTCGACTTTGGCTGTGGAAATAGGATCCAGTGCACTGGTGGGTTCATCCATCAGAAGAACCTCCGGCTGGACTGCCAGGGCTCTCGCAATACAGATTCTCTGCTGCTGTCCTCCGGAAAGTCCAAGCGCACTCTTTTTCAGACGGTCCTTTACTTCATCCCAGATGGCTGCTCCGCGAAGAGAATTCTCTACCAGTTCATCCAGCTTTACTTTGGAACGGATTCCGTGTGTCCGTGGACCGTAAGCAATGTTATCATAAATACTCATAGGAAACGGATTGGGCTTCTGAAATACCATACCTACTCTTTTCCGGAGCAGGTTCACATCCATATCCTTATAGATATCTTCACCGTCCAGAAGGACTTCTCCTTCAATGCGGCAGCCCTCCACCAGATCATTCATCCGGTTCAGGGATTTCAGCAGTGTGGATTTACCACAGCCGGAGGGACCAATAAATGCCGTAATTTCTTTTTCCTGAATGTTCAGGTTGATATTTTTCAGGGCCTTGAATTCGGAATAGTAAAGGTCCAGGTTTTTGATCGTCAGTTTATCCATTTTCTTTTCCTTTCGTCAGTTGTCTGGCTATTCTGGCAGACACCCAGTTAATAAGAAGAACAAGAAGCAGAAGCACAACGGCCACCGCATAAGCCTGGTCTGTATACAATCCCTCTTTGGAAAGATTATACATATGTACCGCCAGCGTTGCACCGGATCCCATGATACTGGAAGGGATCTGCGGAATAGAGCCTGCCGTGTAGATCAGCGCAGCAGTCTCACCCACGATACGTCCAATAGAAAGGATCACACCGGAAAGGATTCCCGGAATGGCACTCGGCAGGACCACGCAGAACACTGTACGCAGTTTACCGGCTCCCAGGCCAAAGCTTCCTTCCCGGTACATATCCGGAACCGATTTCAAAGCTTCTTCTGTGGTACGCATTACCAGCGGCAGGATCATGATCGCCAGTGTCAGTGCTCCGGCAGCCAGTGAATAGCTCCATTTCAGATACGTCACAAAAAACAGGGAACCGAAAAGTCCGTATACGATAGAGGGGATTCCGGAAAGTGTTTCTGTTGTCAGCCGGATGATCCCTACCAGTTTGTTTCCCTTTTTGGAATACTCCGTCAGATAAATAGCGGAAAAGATTCCAAAAGGTACTGCGATCAGAAGAGACATTACCGTCATGATCAGTGTATTGATGATGGATGGCAGCATGGAAGCATTATCCGTGGTATATTTCCAGGCAAACAAAGACGGCCTCAGATTCGGTACTCCTTTGATCAGGATATAGGCGATCAAAAACAGCAGAACCACAAAGGTAGCCAGTGCGGAAAGCATCACCAGAAGAACCAAAAGGAAAGAACCGGGATGTCTCCGGTATGATTCCATTCTTTTTTTGAACTCACTCATTGTCCTTCCTCCTGTTCAGCATAGATACGGAAAAGTTAATGATCAGGATGAATACAAACAGTACTACGCCGGTAGCGATCAACGCTCCTCTGTGCAGGTCTGCCGCATATCCCATCTCCAGAACGATGTTTGTTGTCATGGTACGGACTCCCTTCAGGATTCCGGCCGGCATTCTTGCCTGATTTCCTGCTACCATGACTACAGCCATGGTCTCACCGATGGCTCGGCCGATTCCAAGAACCACACCTGCCAGCACACCTGATTTTGCAGCCGGCAGCATGACACGGAAAATACTTCTCTCCTGTGTTGCTCCCAGTGCCAGTGAACCTTCATAATAGCTTCTTGGCACTGCTCTTAAAGCAGCCTCCGTCACTCCGATGATCGTTGGAAGGATCATGATTCCCAGAAGAATGGACGCTGTCAGGATGCTGGTTCCTTTGCTGTGCGGAAGTTTCCGGATCAGCGGCACCAGAACCGTCAGTCCAAAGAAGCCATATACTACAGAGGGGATTCCAGCCAGAAGCTCTGTGGCAGATTTCAGAAACTTGTAAATTTTCTTCGGACAATATTCTGCCATGAAAATGGAAGTCATGATTCCAATGGGAACACCGATAATGATCGCTCCTGCCGTCACGTAAATGCTGCCCATGATCATGGGCAGGATACCGAAAATATTATTTCCCGGTTTCCATCTGGTGCCAAGAAGGAATTTGAAAACACCGATTTCCCGGATAGCCGGAATACCATTTGCAAAAAGGAACAGGCAGATCAGTGCAACTGCCAGTATAGAGGTACAGGCCGCAATGAAAAAGACCGCCTGCATGAGTTTTTCTTTCATCATTCTTATTCTCCGATCGTAGTATCAGAAACAGCGGGCCGAAAGAAGAGGCCCGCTATATTCCTGATATTTCATGTCCCCTGTGATTATTTCTCCAGATCAGCCCAGGTGGTTGTCTCACCGGTGAATACGCTCTTTACCTGATCGGAGGTCAGCTCATCAATCGGGTTGTCATTGTTTACTACGACTGCGATACCATCATTGGCAATAACGGTAGCGGTAAGACCTGCTTCTGTCTCAGAGTCTTTCAGCTCTCTGGAAGCCATTCCGATGTCACAGATACCGTCGATGGTATTCTGCATACCGGTGGTGGAATCACTGGTCTGAATCTCGATCTCTACTTTATCGTTTACTTTCTCATAAGCCTCTTTCAGTTTTTCCATAACCGGAGATACAGAAGAAGAACCTGCTACTACAACCTTGCTCTCAGCTCCGTTTGATTTGTACTCTTCCGGCTCACCGACAGAGATGTATTTATTCTCTTCGATAACAGCCTGTCCGTCTTTGCTCATGATGTAGTTGATGAAATCCTGAGCCGCCTCACTTACATCACCTTTGGTTGCAATGTTGAACGGACGATAGATTTTATAGGTTCCGTCATTGATGTCCTCTACACTTGCCTCTGCTCCATCGATCTTTACTGCCTTTACGCTGTCATCCAGAGAACCGAGAGAGATGTAACCGATCGCATACTCATCATCTGCCACTGTGGTCATCATAACGGAAGTGCTGTTGGTAATGTTTGCTTCCTCTGTGGTCATATCTACTTTCTCGCCATCCTGCTCTTCCTGAACACCGAACAACTCGATGAAAGCGCCTCTGGTACCGGAACCGTCCTCACGGGAAACAACGGTGATATCTTCGGATGAATCAAAATCTCCATCTGCGGATACGCCGCATACGGTAAGACCCATGGTCATAACTCCTACTAAAGCTGCTGCAACTAATTTTCTCATAATATGATCTCCTTTTTTATGCCCTTTTCCCAGGCTTTCTTTTTTCTTTACCTCGTTTACGTTTCCAAGTATAGAAAAGAAATGTAAAGTCAAAAAGCGCAGCTTTGTAAAATCCTCGTAAACCTCTGTAAGATTTCCGCATAAAAATCCCCCGCAGAGAAGACGTTTGCCTGCTCTGCGGGGGAATCCTCATTCTTTGTAAAAAATTCCGGCGATAGGGGATGTTTCATCCAGAACCACGGTTTTGTTCTGACCCTTCATAGATTTCTTCAGTGCATCCAGACTGCGCACAAAGGTATAAAATTCTGTCCGCTCCTCATCCGCATAGGCCTCTGAGAGGATCCGCATATACTCTGCTTCTCCTTCTGCTTCCAGGATCTCTGCCTGTTTTTCCGCATCGGAAATCTGAATGGCCACTTCTTTATCCGTTGTATTACGGATCACCTTGGCCTCTGAATTACCCTCTGCCGTATAGGTTGCTGCTATATTTTCTCTTTCTGAGATCATCCGTTCATAGACTGCTTCCTTATTATCATTGGGAAGATCCAGTTGTTTTGTTTCAAAGGAAAGGAGTTCGATGCCGTACTGCTCCATGTTGGTTCCGATGTTTTCCATCACCTTTTCCGAAAGACTTCCGGTCCTTCCGCTGATGACCTGATCCTGATCCATGCTGCTGATCACATTCTTGGTGGCATTGTATACACTGGTGTTCAGCCTGCTCTCCGCATTGCTGACAGATGAATTCAATGTCTGGGCAAATTTCAGGGGATCTTTGATCCGCCATAAAACATAACTGTCACAGATCATGGTCTTTTTATCCTTCGTAATGACATCGGAAGGTACCAGATCATAGATCAGCGTCTCTTTGGGAAGCGTGGATGCCGACTCCACAAAAGGAATCTTAAAGTAAATTCCGGGGTCCGCAATGATCCGTTTTACCTTACCAAACTGACGGACCAGCTGATATTCATTCTGCTGTGCAACGGTCAGAGAGGAAGCCAGCGCTCCCACTCCGATCAGACAAACTGCAAGGCCTGCTGCCATTTTCTTTTTCATAGATTTGTTTTCCTCCGTTCTTCTCGTTATTTCTCTGTGCTTTCTTCTGTTTCGCCCGTCTGTCCATCTGCGGTGTTTTCGTCTGTGTCACCGGAAAAACTTTCCAGCGGCAGAAGCTTTTCCACTCCGTCACCACTGTCGATCACAAGCTTGACACCAGGAAGAACATCCTCCATGGCTTCATAGTACATCCGTTCTTTTGTGATCTCCGGATTCTTTTTGTATTCCTCATACATGGCATTGAAACGGGCTACCTGTCCTTCTGCTTCATTGACACGGGTCTGCTTTGCAGCCTCTGCTTTTTTGATGATCTGGTCTGCTTCCGCTTCTGCTTCCGGAAGCTTTTCACTCCTGTATTTTTCTGCGTTGTTCAGGGTCGTTTCCTTTCCCTGTTTGGCTGTCTCTACCTTTTTGAAGGCTTCCATGACTTCTGCTGTAGGCGGTTCGGAATCCTGCATCGTGATATTGGTAAGCATAAGACCGATCTCCTGCTCCTCCAGCTGTTCCATGATCATTTCCTTGATCTTCGCCTGGATCTCACTTTTCCCGGTAGTCAGCACATCATCAACGGCATAACTTCCGATCACATTCCGGATACAGCTTTGAGAAATGCTTCTCAAGATCTGCTCCGGCTCTCTGGATGCATAAAGATACGCCACTGGATCTGAGATCCGATATTCCACAAAGAAATCCACATCGATAAAGTTATAATCGGAAGTGATCATAATGCTTTCCGCTTCCACCACTTCATTATCTGCTTCGTTGTATCCGACCGGAAAGCCCTGGATCGTGGTATTCACTTTCTGCACCTGCTGGATCAGCGGAAGTTTAAAGTGAAGTCCTGTTTCTGTCACAGCTTTTGGCTTTCCGAAAGTCACCAGCACCGCCTGCTCCTGTTCCTGGATCTGATAGAAGGAGCCTGCTGCTGCCGGCAGAAGGATCACTGCCGCCACTGCAGCCCCTATGACAAGTTTCGTTCGTTTCGGCATCTTTTTTCTGCCTTTTTTCTGTTTCTTTTCTTCCGGATCCTGTTCGTATACAACATCCTTCCAGTTCTGATTCTGTTCTTCCATATTTTTCCTCCGTACTCATGACTGTTCCGGTTTCTTTTTTCTGAAAACCGGTGTTCTGGTTTCGCTCTATCGGCTTCCTGCCAGATAGATTTTTATTTCCAGACTGCCCTGGGAACAAAAATCTGTCCGACAAAACAGATATAAAAAAGACCTCTACCTAAGCATCTGTATCTTAGATAAAAGTCTCGCTAATCGCTTACATGACGCGGATATTGCTATCGTCCTGACGCCATCATGTACCATTCTGCTCTCTTGGAACAGCCTGGCAGCTACTCCCTTTTTCTGTTTATATTTTAATCCGCGCACCGCACTTCGAAAATACGCCACAGGCGTTACTCCTACAGCCAGCTCAGCCCAGGCTGCCTCACGTCACACAGGAGAATCTGCTTAGTGCTGCTGTATTCCTACCCTGACACGGTTCACAGAGTCCTGTTGCGTAAGACCCAGACGTCAACGCCACTTATAAAAGGCAGCCCCACAACGAAAAGTCCTCGGATTGGTATCACCCCTGCTATAGCGGATTGCAGGTTCAGAGCACCGCTAACTCTCCGGCTGCGCGGAAGCTTTATGACAAAATTTATACCGGACTATTGTAACTGAAAAATGAGTGCTTGTCAACTGAATTTTACCTGTTCACGCCAAAGCACCTGCAGCCGGAAACTTCCGCAGCATTCGGGTAAAAGCTTTTACAGCTCCATAACCAGCAATTCTCCGGCTTCCTTTTCCCGGATCTCCACCGTCCGGAATCCCTGTTTTTCCCAAAAGTTCCGGGCGGGTTCATTGGAAGCATAGCAGCCAAGGCGCAGTTTTTCCAGGCCATTCTCCCTTGCCGCCTTGCGAATGTGCCGGAACAGTTTCTTTCCGATCCCTTTTCCCTGACCATCCGCTGCCACCATGAGAAGCCCGATAAAACCTGTATTTTCTTCCGGATATCCCCAAATGAAATCCAGTACTGCCATACATTTTCCTTTTTTATAGAAAACGGCAAAGGTCTTCTGATCCCGGCCGGTATCCGGAGGCAGGACCGTATAACTCTCCTTTGCCTGCTCCAGTGTCGGGATTTCTTCTTTCACCAGATGAAAATACGCTTCGTTTCCTGCCATCAGCTTCTGGATATCCGGTGCATTTTCTTCTGAACCTTCTACGATAACATAGCCCGGAAGACTTCCCCGAAGACTCCTGAGCAGCGTTCCCGGTGCCCGTTCTGCCCGCTGCTTTTCCCTCATTTCACGGAAAAAGTCCTGAAGGATCGCACTGCATTCCTCCCGAAGCACATCTCTTTGGATCTCCACCTGATGGTTAAAGGCTTTCATCTGCAGGAGATTGATGACAGAACCGGCACAGCCTGCTTTGGCATTCATGCTTCCCATGACCACCCTTGGGATCCGCGCCTGCACGATTGCCCCGGCACACATCTGGCAGGGTTCCAGGGTCACATAAAGAGTGCAGCCCTCCAGTCGCCAGTCTTTTAAAACCTTCCCGGCTTTCCGTATCGCAGTGATCTCTGCGTGAGAAAGAGTACTCTGGTCCGTATTGCGGCGGTTGTAGCCCCTGGCAATGATCTTCCCGTCATGGACAATGACACAGCCGATCGGAACTTCTCCGAGAGCCAGTGCTTTTCTTGCCTGTTTTAGGGCTTCGCGCATGTATTTTTCATCTGTACTTTGCATATTTGTCATAAAACTGCCTTTCTTTGGTACTTTTCTATTATATGATGCCAGGGTCAAAAGGTCAAAAAGCTGTTCATAATAGTACCTGATATAAGTTATGTTGTCAATCCATCATATTCTCGTCTCTCATATAGCGGAAAAATATTTTTCAGCAAGCACCGTCACAAAAGATTTTGAGATTCCTTGCGTTTTTGAGGAAAACGTATATACTAATCGATGATGCCTGCTTTAACTTTTAAAGCAGATGACTCACATGATTTGATCAAAGACCACATTTATCCTATTGGAAAGGAAACAAACTCTGTTATTATGCTTATACATGGATTTCAAACACTGACTCTTTTGGATTATCCCGGCTACACTGCCGCAACGATCTTTCTCGGCGGCTGCAATTTCCGCTGTCCCTTCTGTCAGAATGCCGGTCTGGTCCTTCACCCGGAAAACGAACCGGTGATCGCAGAGGAGGAGGTACTCGCTTTTTTGAAAAAGAGACGGCGTGTACTGGACGGCGTCTGTATCACGGGTGGAGAACCCACACTGGCTCCTGAGCTCCCGTCACTGATCCGTTCCATCAAAGAACTGGGCTATCTTGTCAAACTGGATACCAATGGTACGCATCCTGCCATTGTCCGCAGACTTGCGGAAGAAAAGCTGATCGATTACGTCGCCATGGATATCAAAAGCTCCCGGGAGCATTATGACCGGCTGACCGGAAGCAGCAGTGAAAAACTGCTGTCTGCTGTAGAAGAAACGGCTGCTTTCCTTATGAACGGAAGCCTGGATTATGAATTCCGTACCACGGTCGTCAGAGAGCTTCATGAAGAGAAGGATTTTGAGAAGATCCGCGACTGGCTGGCCGGCTGTAAGCGCTATTATCTTCAGGCTTACAAAGATTCCGAGCATATCCTGAAGCCGGACAATTACAGCAGTTACAGCCGCGAAGAGCTGGAACACTTTGCCGGGATCCTGCGCAAAAAAATCCCCCTGGTGGAGATCAGGGGAATCGATTAAGACCCTATGTTTTTAAAAGATGATGAGAGTTTTTTATAACACCCGGCACCAGTAGCCACGGCAGCTTCCCGGTACCTTTTCTTTGCTTTCCTTAAAAACGGGAAAGCCAAAGGAGACCGCCATTTGTTGTTCTTTGCCGGAATAAGTTCCGGGAACTGCCAGAAAGAAGTTTCCATCGATTGCTTTTCCAAACAAAAGATGATGGTAATTGTAGTAACCATGGTAAATGAAACTGTTTCTGGCTGCACTCCAGTTTTTGCAGCAGAAAAAATGCAGTTCTCTTGGTGTGATCAGAATGGCGTCAAGTGCTTCTCCCTCCAGGAATGGATTTCTGTGGGCAAAAGCCGGTGTCAGGCGGTTCCAGAGTCTGACATAACGTTCCGGCGACCGTTCTTCGCCTGTTTTTTTCTCTGTTGTAGTTGTCTCTTCTGTTTCTTTCTCTTCTGCTTCTTTTTCTGTTCTTTCGTCTGCCTCTTTTTCTGCTTTTTCCTCTGCTTCTGTCCCTGCAAGAAGTTCCGCTTCCTGCGCCCGGACACCATTGATCGGCTTTTCGCTGTCTGATGTGAGCATTTGGGCGGAAGATTCGATTTGTATGGACTGTTCGCTGACTGATTGTTTCGACGGCACTTCCTGCCTGAACGCTTCCGGCTCTGCTTTCTCTGACTCAGGTGCTTCCGGTCTGAACACTTCTGGCTCTTCTTTCTCTGACTCAGGTGCTTCCGGTCTGAACACTTCTGCTTCTGCTTTCTCCGATTCAGGTGCTTTCTGCCTGGCCGTTTCCGGTTCAGGCTCTTTTAACTCCGGTTCTGTTGTGTTCTCTATGTTCTCTATGTCCACTGTGTCCTTTTCCTCCTGTATCTCAATCTCCAGTTCCATCCTCGTTACCGGTTCCTCATCCCAGATGGTGATATAATTTTCTCCCGGCCCGCCTTTGATCCAAAGCCCGGAAAGCTGATCCAGAGCATAACCGCTTTCCATAAGATCCTCTGTATCTGTTTCCACCTTAAGGAAATACTGCAGCCGTGCCTGTGTGCCGGAAGACCTTTCCATTTCTCCAAGAAAAATTCCGGAAAGCTTTTCCCCTTTCCGTAAAAAACCATAAGCATCCAGACTGCCTTCCCGGTTTCCCGCGGTTTCCATCTGAATGCTTATTTTTAAACTTCTTCCTCTGGCCTCTGCCTTTGCAAAGCCTGTATTTTTCTCTTTTTTACCATTCCTGTATGCATAAATGTAAGAGATAAAACGCCTGTAAGCAGCCAAATCCATCTCTCCTGCTGTTTTCTCAAGGCTACTATATGCACCGCTCTTACCTTTTATTCTTGCACATCCCGATCAGTTTTTCTCTGGAAATATCGTCCGTCTTTGCCAGATACCGGTTCATGCTCATCTGCATTTCCATCGCCTGGCGAAGAGGCGTGACAGGAGCTTTTCTGCGTCCGGATGCCAGATGGATACGAAAGGCTGCCCTGGAAGCATTTTTAATGTGAAGCCCCTTTTCATCTGCCTTTGGAAAACCATCTGCCTTCAGTTCTCCTTTTCCGATGAGAAAGACACCTTTTTTCTCTTCTTCAAAATAAAATCCGCCCAGATTATAGTTCCGGTAAGCCTGCTTTTCCGACGGTTCCACTTTTGCGGTCAGATTCAGACAGGTTGTTTCCGCTGTGATTTCATAATAAAAAAGTTTTTCTTCCTGTGAAGCAAATGCCAGAATTTTCACCGGGGTTTCTTTGTATACAAACTCTGTATACAAGATCTTACTGTCTTCATCCACATATCGCTGATAACCGGAAACCAGTTCCGGATCAAGATCCAGACAGATTTTCAGATCTGCTGCCCAGCCAAAAGCAGTTTCTTTCAGGCTGATCTTCTCCGTTGGAAGGCTGCCGTAATCTTTGATACTCCCCATTCGGCTGCTGCTTTGCCAGGCTCCGTTTTTATTCCTGGCCTGCTGTGTACTTCTTCTCATAATCCCCTTCTCCTGTTTTTCTGTTTTCTTGTAACTGTTCAGAGCCAAGCAGATTTTCATGCAAAAGTGTGAGTCATGCTTGCATGAATGAACACTTTTACAGGGAAATCTATTTGGCGGATACGCCACACCGACGAAATGCGTAGCATTTTGGAGGTGCTTCTGAACAGTTACGTTTCTTGTAGAATTGCGAAAACTGCTTTGCAATTTGTAGCATCATTATATCATCCTGTCAACACGGAAGTAAAGCGGGCAGCAGAAACTTAATTTTCGCTGTACTAGGTCCCGCAATCATGATACACTGAATGGGATGAATTGAATTTGTTCCGGAAATCATATATGCACAGATAAGGAGATAAGATCGATATGTTAGACGGACTGATTTTTGATGTGGACGGAACCTTATGGGATTCCACGAATCTGGTAGCCAAAGCGTGGAACTACGTACTGGAAACAGAAACGACGCTTCCGGCAGATATAACCGGTGAGCTTCTGAAAACTCTTTTTGGGAAACCTATGGATGAGATCTGCCTTAAGATTTTCAAAGGAATCCCGGTAAGTGAACATCCGCATCTGGGTGATATCTGTTTTCAGAAGGAAAACCAGCTTCTTTACCAGGATCCGGTTCCCCTTTATCCACAGATCCTGAAAACATTCCAGGAGTTGTCCACACGCTGCCCTCTTTTTATTGTGAGTAACTGTCAGAAAGGCTATATTGAAGCCCTTCTGGATACCACACCGCTGAAGCCTTATGTCACCGGCCATCTCTGTTATGGTGATACCAACTGCCAGAAGGATGTGACGATCCGCCGGCTGATGGAACAGTATGGCCTGAAAAAGGTCTTCTATGTAGGCGATACCCAGGGAGACGCCGACGCCTGCAAAAAAGCAGATGTTCCCTTTATCCTGGCTGATTACGGTTTCGGAAATGTACCGGATCCGGCTTATCGGATCCGGGAGCCGAAGGAACTTCTGACACTTCCAATCTGGAAATAAAGCAATGTTTCGATGAAAAAAGAGCTCTGAAAGGATTTTTTTCTTTTCAGAGCTCTTTTTATTACCATAGTCAATGGCATAGAAAAAAGCGGGTGATGGGAATCGAACCCACGTATCCAGCTTGGAAGGCTGGTGTTCTACCATTGAACTACACCCGCATAAAAAATATTCTGTTTCGAACATGAAATATTCTAACACAGGTTCATCTGGTTGTCAAATCTTTTTTTTAAAAAAACGGAAAATCTCATACAAATCCGTAAAAGCTGTATTCTCCATACCTGGTAGTGCCTTTATAGTCAATGTGACTCATCTGTTTTCCGGAAAGAGCACTTTGGATCAGTTTTTTGGTAAGATCCGGAACGTCTTCCCGTACCAGAGCCTCCTTTACATCCAGCCAGAGCACTTCGCTGTTCTCGTCCCCGTCAGAGACGGCCCTGCCGCCCCTGTATTCTGCCCGGAAGGCCACATACCAGTCCTTCTGATTGAAGCGGATGCCGATGACGTCCACAGGTTCCACTTCCACGCCGGTCTCCTCAAGATATTCTCTTTTCAAGGCTTCCTGAGGACTTTCCTGCCACTTCACATAACCTCCCGGTACGATCAGCTTTCCTTTTCCCGGTCCGTAGGTATGACGGGCCAGGAGCACCTTTCCTTCTTTGATCACGATCCCTGTCACTGACTGGGACCAGTTTGTATTCTCTTCTGCTGCCATAGTGATTCTCTCCTCTGTCGTTTACTGATCCTGAAAAAGTTTCAGAAGCTCTTCCCTGTCAAAAAGGACACTTCCCATTTCTTCACCGGAAAGCACCTGATCGGCCAGTTCTTTTTTCTTCTGCTGAAGCTCCAGCACTTTCTCCTCTATCGTGTGTTCTGCCACCAGCTTATAAACCGTGACTACCCGCTTCTGACCAATGCGGTGTGCCCGGTCTGTCGCCTGATTTTCTGCCGCCACATTCCACCAAGGATCGTAGTGGATCACCATATCTGCTCCGGTAAGATTCAGCCCCGTCCCCCCGGCTTTCAGAGAAATGCAGAACACGGAGGTTTCATCCTGATTGAATTTTTGCATGAGCTCCATCCGTTCCTTCTTCGGAGTGGATCCGGTAAGGCTGTAATAGGAAATCCCTTCTTCATCCATACGTTTTTCCAGGATATCCAGCATGGAAGTAAACTGGGAAAAAAGCAGGATCTTATGACCGCCGTTCACTGCGTTATTCAGAAGTTCCATACACAGTTCTACCTTTGCCGCTCCTCCTTTGTAATCCTGATAAATCAGTTCCGGATCACAACAGAGCTGCCGAAGTCCGGTAAGCTCCGCCAGGACCTGCATCCGAATGCTGCCGAATTCTTCATTACTTCCGCTTTCCAGCATAAATTTCAGTCTCTGGACATGTGCGTCGTAAAGCTTTTTCTGTTCTCCGGCAAGCGGAATGGGAATGCATTTTTCAATCTTGTCAGGCAGATCCGAAAGAACTTCTTTTTTGAGTCTGCGTAAGATAAAGGGACGGATCATTTTCTGGAGATCTGCCATGGCTTCTTCGTTTTCTTTTTTCATGATGGGCGCTTCAAAGGTCTTTTTAAAATGCTCATAAGAATAAAGAAAACCGGGCATCAGATAGTCAAAAATACTCCAGAGCTCGCTCAGACGGTTTTCCACCGGTGTTCCTGTCAGAGCCAGCTTCATCTGGGCGGAGACCGATTTCACGGCCCGGGCGCCCTTGGTTCCGGCATTTTTTATATACTGTGCCTCATCAATGACTTCACAGAAAAAATCCTCTTCTTTATAAAGTCCCTGATCCCGGCGCATGGTTTCATAGGAGGTCACCAGTATCTCTCCAGGACGGCTGTTTTTCAGGATTTCTGTTCGTTCCTCCACACTTCCTGCCAGAACACGCACCGGCAGGGCAGGTGCAAATCTGCTGATCTCACTTTCCCAGTTGTACACCAGAGAAGCCGGGGAAATGATCAGGCTCCGTTTCGTCTCTCCTTCTTCAAAGGAGGACAGGAGAAAAGCGATCACCTGCAGGGTTTTTCCCAGTCCCATATCATCCGCCAGGATTCCGCCAAAGCTGTTCTGACACAGCGTTTTCAGCCAGAAAAACCCTTTTTTCTGGTAGCCGCGGAGAACCTTTTTCAGAGAATCGGGCAGTTCAAAGTCGCTGTCCTCCACACTCTTCATATTCCGGATCAGACTCTTATAAGACCGCTCCCTGTCCACGGAGATCCCCTGTTTCTCCTTCAGCTGCTCATCCAGATACAGTGCACGATACCGAGGTGCCTCGATCTCTCCGCTTTTCAGTGTTTTTTCCGATACCTGAAGGGCTTTCAGCATATCGCTGACGGAATTTAAACTCTCCTGGTCATACTGGATAAACTCTCCGTTTTTCAGCCGGTAATATTTTTTCTTCCGGTCATATTTGGACAGAAGTTCTGCCAGTTCTGTCATGGGAAGTTCTGTATCCAGTGTCAGATTTAAAAGATTTCCGGCAACAGACAGCCCGACGTTGATCTGAGGCAGAGGCCGGATCTTTACCGCTTTCATTTTATCTGAAATAAAAACCTCTCCCACTTCTTTCAGCTGAGACAGTTTTTCCGTCAGGAATTCGTAACAGTCTTTTTCTCCGTTCAGTGCCATTTCTCCCATTGCTTTATCATAGGCCGTAAAAAATGCTGCCGCCCGCTCCCGTGTCTGGCGCTCTTCCTTCCAGCTGCGCTTTGCTTTTCCGGAAAGACTTTGTTCCTGACCGGAAAAGATCGGATAGCGTTCCTCTCCATAGAGTGCATATCCTTTACAGACGATCAGATCCCGCTGAGGCATGTCCAGATAAAACTGAAATTCCGGAGTATCCGGCAGAAAAACTTCCAGTGCAGTCTGCATCTTCACCGGTATCGCCTTTTTCAGTTCCGGAATGATTTCTTCCAGAACAATGGGAAGATCTCTCCCGGAAATGTTACAGCCATTCTGTGTGCTGTCCTCCACCAGACAGAAAAAGCCAAGTGCTTTTCCAAAAAGAGCCTTATCTACCCGACGGATCATCCCTTCCTTCGGAAAATACAGGTATTTTTCTCCCTCCATGTGGATGTAACGGCGCATGGTAAAAACGGCGCCATCCGCTTTTTTCTTCAGCACTGCCCCAAAGTCCGGCATTTCATCTTTGATCGCCCAGACTTCTGCCTGACAGCCCAGGAAGCTTCCATAAAAGACCTCACCTTCCAGAAGCTCCATGAGCTCATCCATATGACTCTTATCGATCTCCAGTTCATTTTCTTTTCTCATCTGATAGCCATAGTAGTAGGAGGTATGATACCGGTACGACTGCTCCGAAGGCATCAGCCTGCGGATAAAAGCCAGCCACTGCCTGGATTTTTCTGTAAAGGCCTCTTCCCGGTGGACAAATTCCAGTTTTTTTCCATAAGGATAATTACTCTCTGCTTCCACACGGTTCAACAGTTCTCTGAGATCCTTTAAGACATACTTCTGGGTAATCCCAATCTTAAAGGTAACTCTCAGCTGATCTCCGATATAGGAAAGATGCGGTTCCAGGATCACTTCTCCCTTCACCTGGTTCATCGGATTCTGGCTGTCACTCAAAAGATACGGCCGGAGCAGCTCCTGAAGCCCCGGAGTGCTCTCCAGTTTCTTTTCGGAAGCCTGTTTTCTCTGCAGAACCGGAGTCATCGGTTCCGTTCTTTGTCCCATATCCGAGCCTTTAAAGACACCAAGCGCATGCATGAGTTCATCCAGTTCCGGATTTCCACTTGTCTTTGTGTCCCTGTCCGATCCCCGCCTGCTCTCATAAACGGAAAAAGGGAGAAAGTCATCCAGACGTTTTTGCCCGTACTCCGGCTCATTCTGATGGATCAGGCTTAAAAGTGTTGCCACGCAATGCTTGCACATACCGGAAAAAGAACTGTTTGCCGGGCATTCACAATCATAATCCAGGATCTTATCCTCTGACTCATCCATCAGAAGTTCGACCTGATAAGTCCTGCTTCCGCTTCCCTGTACCCGTGAACGGATCAGGATCCGGTCTCCCTGATCTTTTTCTTCCATTTCCAGCACGCCACCCGCATTGTACAGACGGGAGCCTCTTTTATATGTCGCGTCATAAACCTTCTTTCGAAGTTTCGCTTCTGTCAGCATGCATTTTCTCCTTCTTTTCTATCAGCGGACATTTTGGGATCCGCGTTTACTTCTTTGTCTATGATGGAATGCCCACTTTACAGTTTCCACTCAAAGTTCCATACTATGATGTTTGGGTCAAAAGGTCTTTCGCCCCCAACTGATGCCTGTGAATCGCTCCGCTGCAAAGCAGCTCCCGCAAGGTCTCCGCTCCGCTTCGGAAGTTCAAAAGCCTTATCATGCAAGCGTGAAAGACTGCGTCAGAAATCTTTGCCGTGCGTCACAAAAAGCCCCCTGCTTATCAGGTGCAGGGGGCACAGATGGTTCTGTTTACTGAATTTCCACATAGAGGTAATCCAGTCCGTAAGGACCAAATTCCAGCTGATACTCCGTAAGATCTTTCGGCACGATCATCACGCACTGGCAGTGAACAGTATCGCCCGGGTGATAGCTGTTCATATCCTCATAAAGGTTGTAAGTAGATGCGAAGTAGCTGTCACCATTGTAAATCAGCCAGTCGTTGCCTTCACTTACCACATTCATGATCGTACTGGGGGCATAGATACCATATTCTTCATCTGAAAAATCTGTGGGCAGATAAAGATCATAATCCACGATCCGGTATTCCTCATAGTTTTTCAGAGCAGAGAAACTGTAATAGCTGCCTTCCGCATTGAGAAGCTCATCCACGTACGCTGCTGCCTCCTCGCCTCCGGTGATGCCGGTAACGGTAAGACCTGCCTGCTCATACTGATCAGAAATGGCATTGTAAATATAAACCTTTCCCATCTCATTCATAGCCGCAGGATTTTCTTTGCTTCCTTTGTCCGTAAAGGTAACAGAAGTATCCGTCGTTTCCTGGATACCTTTTACACCCAGCTCTTCTGCAAGAGCACTTGCTGCATTCTCTACGATCTCACTGGCTTCTTCGCCTGCCCCGGCAATTCCGGAATTTTCTTCCGGCTCACTCTCTGTTTCCAGAATCAGTTCCGGCTCGCCGTTATCATCTGCTGCAGGAAGATTTTCCGGATAAGCGATCTCAGAAATGGCATTATACTGACTGCAGCGGTATCTCACTACCATCGTCTTGAATTCCATCTCTGTGTTGGTGCCTTCTCCGGCACTATCGCCCATATTGCCTTTCAGACCGGACATATCAATGGTAAATTCTGCCGGCAGGAAATCATCTGCACGGACATACAGCTCTACCTGGAAGGTCTCCGGTATTTCCATATCTCCCAGGGAATCCTTTAGCTCATCCAGTAATTCCTGAAGCTCTTCCTGCATTCCGGCCTGTTCCATGGCGTCGTTCAGGCTGATGCTGCTCTCCAGGACATAATATTCTTTTCCTTCTGTATCCACAGCCTTGTGGTCTCTGATCGTGAATTTGATCGCACTTTCCAGTTCATTCAGACTTTCACTGGTGAAAATGAATTCCGGTTCTGCACTGGAATCAATGGAACGCTCCCAGTCTGTGATCTCGCCGTTTTCATCGGTACTTCCTTCATACTTCGCATGTTCGCCATCTTCTTCCCGGATATAGACCTCACTGACCTCTTTCTCCGTCTGACCCAGAATACTCATAACCATCGTCGTTGTCTGATGAGAAGCATACGGTTCAAAAATCTCCTCATTGGCCATGTTGATATTCATCGTCATATCCATCTGCATGCCGGTGGAAGCTTCGTCTCCGGATGCAATGATGTTGATGTCCATATCCATAATGACTTCTGATTTCACACTGCTGAGCTCTGCAGCTGCTTCTTTCATCTTTTCAATCAGTTCCTCTTTCGTAAGGTCCGCTGCCTCACCATCTGTGTACGTTTCTTCCAGAGCGTTTTCTGCTGGTACTTCCGGTGTATTCTCTGTTGACACTTCCGGTGCATTCTCTGCTGTTTCTTCGACAGCAGCTTCTGCAGAGGTTTCTTCCACGCTTTCCATGGCCACTCCTGTGGCAGCCTCTGTTTCTGCCTCAACCGCCTCCGGGTTCCCGACTGCTTCCTTCGTAACTTCTCCCAGGCTCTGACCGGAAGCAGACGCATAGGCAACCGAATTCATGGAGAGTGCTCCTGCGAGCAGACATGCAAGGACAAATTTCTTTTTCATGATGTGTATCCCCCTTTCTTTTTCCTTATTGCCATTATACAACAGTCCTTCTGAAAAACCTATATAAATTTTTAAAAAATGTGAATGTTCAGAATCTGTCATGCGTGGATTTCAGCTTTTATTGGGTGCAAATTTTTTAATTGCAAAGCATCAATACTATTCGCTTTTCGCCACTGCAGATGCCTTTCTGCCAACCAATGTATCTTCATTTCACTCTTAAACCTTTCGAAGATACTCTACAACGGCAGATTGTATCTTCAGCCTGCTTTTCTTTAAGGATGAAGATACTCCACAACGGCAGATTGTATCTCCAGCTTGCTTTTCTTTAAGGATAAAGATACTCCACAACGGCAGATTGTATCTTCAGCTTGCTTTTCTTTAAGAATGAAGATACTCCACAACGGCAGATTGCATCTTTTGCTTGCTTTTCTTAAGAATGAAGATACTTTACAACGACAGATTGTATCTCAAGCTTGCTTTTCTTTAAGGATGAAGATACTCTACAACGGCAGATTGCATCTCAAGCCTGCTTTTCTTTAAAGATGAAGATACTCTACAACGGCAGATTGCATCTCCAGCTTGCTTGCAAGCAACTTACACTATTTGCCTGTGAACGCAAAATAAACATCCCCCGCTCAAGTACGCGGAGCACTAAACAGTGGGTCAGAGGGGATGCTTACAAGCTTGAAACATCCACAAATTCCCCACGGATCCGAAACACCGCGACAGCAATGACCGCACAGCAGATCACCCAGGTGACCGGTTCGCAGACACAGACTGCCGGATATCCGAAGGCCGGTACCAGCCAGACAGCAAAGACCGTCTTTCCGATGAGCTCCAGGCAGCTGCAGAAAAGCGGCATTCCCGGCCGGCGCATCCCCTGAAGGATATTTCGCAGAATGACCAGGACAGCCATGGGCGGGATCATCGGGATCCCGATCCGTAAATACAACGCTCCGTTGGCGATGACCTCCGGGTTGCTGCTTCCGGTAATAAAGCGGACTGCGGCAGGCGCCAGAAAGATCACAAAGGCCAGCGCCACCAGCCACCAGCAGAAATACATGAAGATTCCGCTTTTTGCTCCTTTTGCGATTCTGGAATGTTTCCCTGCTCCGTAGTTCTGACTGGAAAAAGTGGCTGCACTGGTACCCAGTGCGATTCCCGGCACATAAAAAAGCTCCGCCAGCTTTCTTCCACCTACCTGTGCAGCAATATAAACGCTTCCAAGAGCATTGATGCTGCTCTGAAGGATCACACTTCCCAGGTTATAGATGGCACTCATAAGAGCCATGCTGAGTCCTGTCCAAAACATTTCAGATACGAATTTCCGTGGAACCTTCCATTCTTTTCTTCCAAAACGGATCTCCGGATAATTTTTCAGAATATAGAATCCTCCAAGAGCGGCGCTGATCCCCTGAGAAAGCACGGTTGCAGCTGCTGCTCCCTGTACACCAAGGTTCAGAGGATTTCCAATAAAAAAGAAGTCCAGTCCCACATTGAGGAAGCTGCTGAACAAGAGAAAACAAAGAGGCGTCACACTGTTTCCCATCGACTGAAGCAGGGCCGACTCCAGGTTATAGGCCATCGTCAGCGGAATACCTGCCAGAATGACGGTCAGATAGCTTAAAGCCCCCTCCAGCACATCATCCGGAGTCTGCATCACTCTGAGAAGCGGCCGCCGCAGCAAAAGAAAGCAGACCGTCATCACCAGAGCGGAAACTGCCGCCAGCGTCACCATCCAGCAGACGGAACGCTTCATCTCTTTCTGATCACCGGCTCCGAAACTCCTGCTCACCGTAAGTGCCAGACCGTTATTCAGTCCGAACGCAAAATTGGTGAGAAGACTATAGAGTGCGGAGGTTGCTCCGATCTGGGCCAGTGCCGCGTCACCCAGCAGATGACCGGCAATGGAGGTGTCTGCCAGATTATAAAACTGCTGAAGGATATTTCCCAGAAACAACGGCAGTGCAAAGGTCAGAAGAAGCTTCAGCGGCTTTCCCTGCGTCATGTCCAGAATTCTTCCTGTCGGTTTTGTCTTTTTCATATCGCTCTCCTCTTTTCGATTACTTTTCACAGTGCGCTTATCCAAAATCCGATGCGGTCTGCTGATGTCTGAAAACGACCGGGACCGATCGGTATACGCCACTGCTTTTTTATCATCATAGCGTAAAAAGAAGCTTGTCGCTTTCACAGAAACGTCCTATACTATAACAAAAACGACTTTATGAAAGGAATTATGCATGATCGAATACCGCTCCTTTGTACCGATGAATCCGGACAGGGAAGAAATCAATGAGCTGGAACACTCTCCCTTTAACCTTCACGCAAATGAGGGAAACATCCACCGCTATGCGGCTGGCCTGATCCCCTCCCACTGGCACCGGGAGCTGGAAATTTTTCTCCTTCTGGAGGGACGCGTCCGGATCGGCATCGGGAAAGAAACCTTTGAA
>CAKRQP010000019.1:0-26074 GCA_934393555.1 uncultured Lachnospiraceae bacterium | reverse complement strand
TTGGTTTTGTTCTTTAAGAACTAAATTCTTTTGAACTTTCAAGGATATGTCACTGTTCAGTTATCAAGGTTCTTTGTGTGTTGCTATCTCAGCAGCAACTTCTTTATTATATCAGGCTTTGTTTTGTTTGTCAAGAACTTTTTTAACTTTTTTCAAAAGTTTTTTTGATGTTCTTTTCGAACTCACTCAGCGAGTATTGATTCTATCATTGATTTGCGCTATTGTCAAGAACTTTTTTATTTTTTTGAATTTTTTATTTTATTCCATCGATTCAAAAAAATACGGAGAAGGAGGGATTTGAACCCTCGCACCGCGCGAACGGTCTACACCCTTAGCAGGGGCGCCTCTTCAGCCACTTGAGTACTTCTCCAGATACATTGCATTCAGTTTTAAATAGCGTTCATCAGTGACGCATTTGAAATTATACTTTATGAATTTACTTTTGTCAATGCTTTTTTTCATTTTTTTCAATTATTTATTTTGTACCTCACTTGACTCACGGAAACGCTGTTTTTCCTCTCCTGTTTTTCTTTTAATTTGAAAAAACCCGGAAGACTTCTGCTGCTTCCGGGCCTTTCTTATTCTGCATTTTTTACAAAGCGGTTATAAATGTAGTCATTTGCTTCCTTTTCTTCACTGTCATCCAGAACTTTTAACTCCATTGGGCGATTGTATCTTCTCTCCAGTGCTTTCTGGATAAGATAATCTGCCACCTGAGGATTTTTTGGAAGAAGCGGTCCGTGAAGATAGGTTCCGATGACATTTTTATAGACCACGCCTTCATATCCGGATTCTCCATCATTACCATTACCGTAAAGTACCTTCCCAAAGGGCTTATTTGCCCCAATAAAGGTTCTTCCGCCATGATTCTCGAATCCTACTACCGGAAGCTCGAAAAGATCGCTCTTTAAGACGATATTTGAGATCAGACGCCCTTCCTTCTGCTCCGTGTAAAGATCTACCAGTTCCAGTCCGTCAATAAGACCGTCATCTGTCTGATAATATTTTCCAAGAAGCTGATAACCGCCGCAGACAGCAATCACAACACCATTGGATTCCACATAAGCCTTGAAATCCTCCCGGATCTCCTTCAGCTTATTGCAGACGATCATCTGCTCCCTGTCAGATCCTCCGCCCAGAAGTACAATATCAAGCTCCTGAAAATCAATCTTATCTCCGGAACGGAATTCTTTCACTTCTGCCCGGATTCCTCTCCATTCACAGCGTTTACGGAGACACTGTATATTTCCTCTGTCTCCGTAAAGATTCAGAAGATCCGGATAAAGATGGCCGATGGTAATATTCATTTCTGCTCTCCCTCCAGTTTCTTCAGAATGTTATGCGTCTTATAAAGACCCGTGTAATTCACCAGTACATAGAGATTTTTTACACCATCCTGGATGCGGTCCTGGATGGCCTTTTCAATGTCCGGCTCCAGGATGGACGGGATATCCACGTATTTGAGACGAAGCTGCATATCACGGCAGCGGATACCGCTCACCGTAATGGAATGGATACCGGCATCCTGAAAACGGTCAAAATCTACATCCCAAAGCCAGGAAACATCAATCCCGTCCTGGCTGTTGTCATTGATGAGGATGATCAGGTCTTTTTCCTTCGTATCCTCCATGACAGCGGAAATATTCTGATTAAAGCCCGCCGGATTTTTAGCCAGGTTAAGGATAATATCCGTCCCGTTGATATGGAATGCCTCATTCCGGCCGTTTTCCGGGCTGTATTTTCTCAGGACCCGGTTATAGGCAGTCAGTTTCAGTCCCGCCTCTTTTCCGGCAGCATAAGCCGCCAGGATGTTATAGATATTGTAAAAACCTCTGTAATTGGCCTCAATGGCAGTCCCGTTCACTTCAAAGGACAGATTCTCGCCCGCATGCACATGCAGGGCATTATAAGTGAGCTCCGGACGTTTAAAGCCACATTCCGGGCAATAATAATCTCCCAGCTGACTGTAGTGATAAAAATGATACTCCATTTTGGAACCGCATTTTTTACAGAAAGTTCCTTCTCTGATCTCTCCGGAATCTTTCTGGTCTTTGAAATACTGCTCTCCGATGCCAAACGTCACATAAGGATTTCCGCTCTCCATGGCAAGATAAGTAGACAGAGAATCGTCTCCGTTTACAATAACTTCCATTTCCGGCGCCATCTGCATTGCCTTTTTCAAAAGATTCATGGTAATGTCGATCTCACCATACCGGTCCAGCTGATCCCGGAACAGATTGGTCAATACCATATAATCCGGCTTAAAATGAGGAAAAATACGGACCGTAGATGCCTCATCCACCTCAATACAGGCATAATCAGCCTTCAGATTACCGTTAAGAGAGGCGCTCTGTGCAAAGGCTGCTGCCACACCGTTGAGCATATTGGAGCCCGTATGGTTGCAGACTACCTTTTTTCCCTCTGCTTCAATGGCAGAACAGAGAAGATTATTTGTGGTGGTCTTCCCGTTGGTTCCACAGGTAACGAAAATCTTCTCTTTTACCTGGCTGGAAAGTTCTTTTAAAATGTCCGGATCGATCTTTAAAGCGATCTGTCCGGCCAGGGTCACGCCCTGTTTACCGGTGATCCGGCAGGCAAAGCCAGTGGCTTTTGCCGCCCACACCGCAAGGATTCTTCTTAATCTGCTCATTTATTTTGATTCTTCTTCCAGTTCAGTCTCCATGGTCTTCAGCATGTCCTCATCGGATTTCTTGGATTCTTCCTTGACTCTGGCAATGCTGGCCACCTTGATATTTTCTCCTACATCCATAAGTTTTACACCAGAAGTTACCCGGCCCAGAATCGAAATATCCTCACACTCAATACGGATCACGATGCCTTCCGTGTTGATGAGAAGGATCTCGTTTTCTTTATTCAGGATCTTCACTCCTACCACATTTCCGGTCTTCTCCATGATCTTATAGCACTTCACACCCTTACCGCCGCGGATCTGTGCTGTAAACTCTTCAAGGTCTGTCAGTTTTCCCATACCTTTTTCCGATACTGTCAGAAGATATTTTCCCTGCGTGTCAAGCTGCATGCCTACCACTTCATCACCGTCAGAAAGATTCATGCCGATAACTCCCATGGAAACACGACCGGTGCTTCTGACATCTGCCTCGTGGAAACGGATACACATGCCATATTTGGTCACAAGGAAGATATCTTTCTCATCGTTGGTACGTTTTACCTCGATCAGTTCATCATCCTCTCTGAGTGTCATGGCCGCGAGACCGCCCTTCCGCACGTTGACATAATCCGTCACCGGCGTTTTCTTCACAATACCTTTTTTGGTCGCCATAAAAAGATACTGACCTTCCGCAAATTCCTTGATGGAGATCGTGGCTGTGATCTTTTCTTCCGGAGCCAGCTGCAGAAGATTGACAATAGCCGTTCCTCTTGCTGTACGGCTTGCTTCCGGAATCTCGTATCCTTTCAGACGGTACACCCGGCCGGTATTCGTAAAGAACATGATATAGCTGTGTGTATTCATCATGAGAAGCTCTGTAATATAGTCATCATCCAGAGTCTGCATGCCCTTGATGCCTTTTCCGCCACGGTTCTGGCTCTTGAAATTGTCCACGGTCATACGTTTGATATAACCAAGCTTGGTCATGGCAATGACCACGTTTTCCTTCGGGATCAGATCCTCTGTGGAAATATCAAACTCATCAAATCCGATGCTGGTCCTTCTCTCATCGCCATATTTATCAGCGATCTCTGAGATCTCCTTTCGGATCACACCAAGCAGAAGATTTTCATCCGCCAGGATCGCTTTCAACTCCCCGATGCGTTTCATAAGCTCTGCATACTCGTTTTCCAGCTTCTCCCGTTCCAGACCGGTGAGCGTACGAAGACGCATATCCACAATCGCCTGAGCCTGGGCATCAGAGAGAGCAAAGCGCTCCATCAAAGCAGCTTTTGCCGCCTGCGTGTTGACAGAACCGCGGATGATCTTAATGACTTCATCGATATTATCAAGTGCAATGAGCAGTCCCTGTAAAATATGGGCTCGCTCTTCCGCCTTGTTCAGATCATATTTCGTTCTTCTGGTGACTACATCCTCCTGATGGCGGATATAATACTGCAGGATCTCCAGGATATTCATAACCTTGGGCTGCAGGCTGGTCGGACCGTCTCCTGCCAGAGCCAGCATGATCACACCATACGTATCCTGAAGCTGTGTATGCTTAAAGAGCTGGTTCAGTACCACATTGGCATTGGCATCTCTCCTGAGCTCAATGTTGATGCGCATGCCTTCACGGCTGGATTCATCCGTAATGCCGGTGATTCCATCGATCTTTTTGTCACGGACAAGCTCAGCGATCTTCTCAATGAGCCGTGCCTTATTTACCATGTACGGAAGCTCATGCACCAGGATCCGGCTCTTTCCGTTGGGCATGGCTTCAATCTCTGTTACTGCACGCACACGGATCTTTCCGCGTCCTGTACGGTATGCTTCCTCAATTCCTCTGGTTCCGAGGATCATCGCTCCTGTCGGAAAATCCGGGCCTTTGATGATCTTTAAAATTTCATCGATTTCCGTATCCCTGTTCTCCTGGACCCGGTTGTCGATGATCTTCACTACTGCAGAAACAACCTCCCGAAGGTTATGAGGCGGGATATTGGTCGCCATTCCGACGGCAATACCGGTCGTTCCATTTACCAGAAGGTTTGGGATCCGGCTGGGCAGTACCGTAGGCTCTTTCTCCGTTTCATCGAAGTTCGGCTGGAAATCAACGGTATCCTTGTTGATATCTGCAAGCATCTCCATAGAGATCTTACTGAGTCTCGCCTCCGTATATCGCATGGCTGCTGCGCCGTCTCCATCCACAGAACCGAAGTTTCCATGGCCGTCTACCAGCGGATAACGGGTAGACCATTCCTGAGCCATATTTACCAGGGCCCCGTAAATGGAACTGTCTCCATGGGGATGATATTTACCCATGGTATCACCGACGATACGCGCACATTTTCGATGTGGCTTATCCGGTCCATTGTTCAGCTCGATCATGGAATACAGCACTCGTCTCTGTACGGGTTTCAGTCCATCCCGTACATCCGGAAGAGCCCTGGAAGCGATCACGCTCATGGCATAATCGATATAAAACTTCTCCATGGTCTTTTTCAGATCCCTCTCATGGATCTTGTCAAAAATATTGTCTTCCACGGTTTCTCCTCCTAAATGTCAAGATTTTCTACAAATTTCGCGTTTTCCTCGATGAATTCTCTTCTGGGTTCCACCTGATCACCCATCAGGGTGGTAAAGGTCACATCCAGTTCCGAAGAAGCTTCTTCATCCATATTCACGCGAAGAAGAATCCTGCGCTCCGGATCCATGGTAGTCTCCCAGAGCTGCTCCGGATCCATCTCTCCAAGTCCTTTATAACGCTGGATCTTATTGTTCTGGTCACGCCCTACCTCATTGAGGATCTTCGCCAGCTCCTCATCACTGTAGGCATACCAGACTTTTTTATTTTTTTCAAGCTTGTACAGTGGCGGCTGTGCCAGATATACATGTCCCTGACGGATCAGTTCCGGCATGAACCGGTACAAAAACGTCAGAAGCAGTGTACTGATATGAGCACCGTCCACATCGGCATCTGTCATGATAATGATCTTGTCATAACGCAGCTTGCTGATATCAAAATCCTCATGGATACCGGTTCCGAAAGCAGTGATCATTGCTTTGATCTCCGCATTTCCATAAATCCGGTCAAGTCTCGCTTTTTCCACGTTCAGGATCTTTCCACGAAGTGGAAGGATCGCCTGCGTCGCACGGCTTCTGGCTGTTTTTGCAGAACCGCCCGCAGAGTCTCCCTCTACGATGTAGATCTCACAGTTTTTCGGATCCTTATCTGAACAGTCTGCCAGTTTTCCCGGCAGAGCCATGCCGTCCAGGGCAGATTTTCTCCTTGTCAGTTCTCTTGCCTTTCTTGCTGCCTCACGGGCCCTCTGAGCCATGATGGATTTCTCCAGAACGATCTTCGCCACCTGCGGATGCTGTTCCAGATAAATAGTCAGCTGCTCAGTCACCAGATTATCTACCGCTCCTCTTGCCTCACTGTTTCCCAGCTTCTGCTTCGTCTGACCTTCAAACTGAGGCTCCTCAAGTTTCACGCTGACGATCGCAGTCAGCCCCTCACGGATATCCTCTCCGGAAAGACTGTCCGTCTCCTTGATCAGCTTATTTGCCTTGGCATACGTATTAAACGTCTTTGTCAGGGCATTCCGGAAACCGGTGAGATGTGTTCCGCCTTCCGGCGTCGTAATGTTATTTACGAAACTGTAGACGCCTTCGTTGTAACCATCGTTATGCTGAAGTGCCACCTCCACAGAAACACCGTCACGGTTTCCTTCACAGTAAACGATTTCCGGGTAAAGCGGTGTTTTTCCCCGGTTCAGATAGCTGACAAACTCTTTGATACCACCCTCGTAATGAAAGACCTTCTGTACGGGCTCCTCTTCCCGGTCATCCCGAAGGACGATACGGATCCCCCTGGTGAGGAACGCCATCTCCCGAAGACGGTGCTTCAGGGTATTGAAATCATATTCTGTCTCCTCAAAAATCTCCGGATCCGGCTGGAAATCTACCTGTGTTCCCGTCTTCTCCAGAGGACATTCACCAATCACCTTCAAGGGATAGCAGACCTTGCCCCGTTCATAACGCTGCTGATAAACTTTTCCTTCATGGCAGATCCGAACCTCCAGCCAGGTGGAAAGTGCGTTTACAACAGAAGCTCCCACACCGTGAAGACCTCCGGATACCTTATATCCGCCGCCGCCGAATTTTCCTCCGGCATGAAGGATCGTAAATACCACCTCTACAGCCGGAAGACCGGATTTATGGTTGATTCCTACCGGAATCCCACGACCGTTATCGATAACGGTGATGCTGTTTCCCTTGTTGATGACAACCTGTATTTCCGTACAGAAGCCGGCCAGTGCCTCGTCTACCGCATTATCTACGATCTCATACACCAGATGATGGAGTCCACGTACGGAAGTGCTTCCGATGTACATTCCCGGTCTTTTGCGGACTGCCTCCAGGCCCTCCAGTATCTGGATCTGGTCTGCGCCATATTCTGCATTTTGTTGTTCTGTACCCATTATCTAACCTCCTTAAGTTACTACTCCATCGCTTACCTGAAATACTTTATTTATTTCAAAACGGTTCTCAACAAACTCGTCAAGTCCCGTACAAGTGATCAGTGTCTGTATATCATGAATACCGTCCAGAAGATATTTCTGCCTGTTGCTGTCCAGCTCGGAAAGCACATCATCCAGAAGAAGCACCGGTGTATCCTTGATCTCCTGTTTTACCAGTTCGATCTCGGAAAGCTTCAGCGAAAGTGCCGCCGTACGCTGCTGCCCCTGAGAACCAAACTTACGGATATCCATTCCGCCAATGTCAAAACAGAGGTCATCTCTGTGCGGGCCATTCTGAGTCGTACGGAGTTTTAAGTCCCGTTCCCGGCTGTTTTTCAGTTTCTGTTCAAAATCCCCGGTCTCCACATTCTTCTCATAATGGATCACCAGGGTCTCCCGGCCTCCGGAAAGGCGCTGATGGATCCCGCCTATGATTTCATTGAGGCGGCTGACAAAAAGTTCTCTCTCCTGAATGACTCTCTGCCCGTACTGGACCAGCTGACTGTCCCAGACATCCAGCGTATCCAGATATTCCGGCCGAAAGGAGATCTCCTTCAGGAGTTTATTTCGCTGGTTCAGGATTTTGTTGTAATTAGACAGCTGAAAAAGATAGACCTTTGAGAGCTGGCAAAGCTCCAGATCTACAAAACGCCTCCGTTCTCCCGGACCGCTTTTGATGATATTCAGATCTTCGGGAGAAAAAAACACAAAATTACCAAGTCCCAGAAGTTCTCCCGCCTTCCGTATGGGTACGCCGTTTATGGCGATCCCCTTGGGTCTGTTTTTTTTAAGATGCATATCGATGCTGTAAGAACTTCCGGCCCGGTCTAGTTTCATACGGATATGTGCTTCTTCCCGGTCAAAACGGATCATCTCCCGGTCCCTGCTTCCCTTGTGGGACTTGGTCGTCCCGCAGAGATAGACCGATTCCAGAATATTCGTCTTTCCCTGGGCATTTTCTCCGTAAAAAATATTGGTTCCCGGATCCAGCTGAAGTTCCAGCGTCTCATAATTCCTGAAATTTTCCAGTTTGATCGATTCGATTACCATTCGGCACCAGCCTTACTTTTTTTCCAGAACCGTTACTGTTTGTCCTTCGTAGGTAAAAGTATCTCCCGGATGAAGTTTCTTTCCGCGCTGGGTCTCTGTTACGCCATTGACCAGTACCTGGCCCTCCTGTACGGCGAATTTTGCTTCTACGCCGGACTCACATAAACCGGCCAGCTTCAGTGCCTGTCCCAGCTTGATAAATTCATCTTTGATTGCAATTGTATCCATGATTTTCCTCCCTTAAGCTGTAAAGTTTACCGGCAGAATGAGATAGGTGTAAGTTTCTTTGTCATCCCGGATAAAGCAGGGCGCTTTGGGATTTACCAGATAAACATCAACGGTCTCATCGTCAATTACCCGCAAAGCATCCATCAGGAACCGGGGGTTGAAGCCAATAAGAATATCTTTACCCTCTTTCTCAATATCAATATCCTCTTTCATGGAACCGATCTGAGAATTGATCTTAAGTTCCATGGACTCATCCGTGATATGGATGATGATAGGTTTTTTATCTCCTTCCTTTACCAGCAGCGTTGCACGGTCGATACAGCTTAGAAGCTCTTTCTTGTTTACGGTGATCTTTGTCTCATAATCGCTGGAAAGCATCTGATCGATACGGTAATATTCTCCTTCGATCAGACGGGAAACAACAATGGTTTCATCAAATTCGAAGACGATATGGTTGGTTGTAAAGAAAATACGGACATCGTCATCTGTCTCGCCGGATAAAATCTTGCTCACTTCCGTAAGTGTCTTTCCCGGAACGACAACTTTGATATTGCCAAAGTTGTCTTTTAATTCCACTTTTCTGATCGAAATCCGGTGTCCGTCCAGGGAAACCACTTTTAGTAAACTTCCATTTACTTCAAAAAGTTCACCGGTCATCATTTTATTGTTTTCATTTACAGCAATTGAAAAAATGGTCTGACGAATTACTTCCTTCAGCGTAAACTGAGTGAGTGTGATGCTTTCATTTTTTTCAACAACAGGAAGTCCCGTGAAATCATCACCGGACTGACCCGGTATATTAAATTTTGCTTTTTCACAGGTGATGGTCGTGTTCAGTCTGGTATCTGTTTCGATAGTCACTTCATTTTCCGGAAGTTTTCGTACGATTTCAGAAAAAATCTTTGCATCCAGAGCAACGATACCTTTTTCCTGAATGGAACCATCAACCGTGGTTTCGATGCCAAGTTCCATATCATTTGCAGTAAATTTAATTTTTCCAAGAGTTGCATCGATCAGAATGCATTCCAGGATCGGCATGGTCGTTTTGGAGGGTACCGCTTTCAGTACGGTGTTTACACCCTTTAACAGACTCGTTTTGGAACAGATAATTTTCATAGGTGTGTACTCCTTCTGGCCGAAAAAGGCTTTGAATATATTTTTTATAGAAAATCAGTAGTCATATTCTTAGGGGCTGTGGATTTGTGAATAACCGTACGAAAGGCAGTAAAATCAAGAGGTTCCTGTGTGGAATACTTTTGTGGAACTCTCGTACGGAGCCTGTGGATGACTGTTAATTTGGTGTGATTTTCTTCTTGATGATCTCTATGGTATTGCGTGTAGATTCGGATTTTTCCATGTCGGCGACGATCGTGTTGCAGGCGTGGATAACTGTCGTATGGTCTTTTTTCCCCATTATGGTTCCGATGGACTTTAAGGGGATACCGATGATCTCCCTGCAGAGATACATGGCTATCTGTCTGGGAAAGACAATTTCGGAGTTTCGTTTCTTTCCTTTGATGTCTTCCGGACGGATCCCGAAATGTTCTGCTACCGTATTGATGATCAGTTCCGGAGTGACTTCCCGTTTTTCATCAGGAGAGATGATGTCGCGGAGCTCCTGTTCAGCCATTTCGATCGTGATTTCCTTTTTTTCCAGGCGGCTGCAGGCCATAAGTTTATTGAGGGCACCTTCCAGCTCACGGATATTGGATTTGATATTGGTAGCAATATATTTGATGACGTCATCATTTACCTGATAACCGTCAAGTTCTTCTTTTTTCCGGAGGATTGCCATACGTGTTTCGTAGTCGGGAGAGGAGATATCCGCAATAAGACCCCATTCGAAGCGGGAACGGAGACGTCCTTCCAGAGTCTGCATTTCTTTCGGAGGTTTATCCGAAGAAATAATGATCTGCTTTTTATTGCTGTGCAGATCATTAAAAGTATGGAAAAATTCTTCCTGTGTGGATTCTTTTCCTATAATGAACTGGATATCATCAATAAGAAGTACGTCAATATTGCGGTATTTCTCACGAAAACGGGCAGTTGCAGTGTTGTTGTTGTTACGGATGGCTTCGATCAGTTCATTCGTAAAGGATTCACTGGTCACATAAAGTACCTTTGTTTCCGGATTTCTTTCTAATATAAAGTGAGCAATGGAATGCATCAGATGTGTTTTTCCAAGTCCGACTCCTCCGTAGATAAAGAGCGGATTGTACATTTCTCCCGGAGATTCGGCCACTGCGAGAGAGGCAGCATGGGCAAAATTGTTGTTGCTACCGACCACAAAAGTATCGAAGGTGTACTTTGGATTCAGATTGGCTTTTTCAATGCATTCATTCAGATTAGAAGTAACAGTTGCCTTTTCAGCTTCCAGTTTTTGTGCTTCTTCGGGAAGGATAAATTCCAGGGAACAGTCCAGGCCGGTGATTTCCGCAATGGCAACCCGAAGCGGAAGGGCGTACTTCTTCTTAATATAACCGAAAGCAGGCTGCTGCTCAGCCGGGATCAGGATATACAGCATATTTGCAGATCCGTTTTTTTCGAAACTATGTACCTTCAGTGGTTTCAGCCACGTATCGAAGGATACGTCTGTAAGTTCATGTTCCAGCTTTACGGTATATAGAATTTCCTCCCATTTTTCTTTGATGATGTCCATTCAGATAACTCCTTACATTGGTTATAAGCATACGAAAAAAAGACTATGGAGACCTCCACAATCATGAAAAGAACGTATGGTGTATGTCCGTACGGGACGAGCATAAAAAAATCATCCCACTATACTCAACAATTTTAAACTAAAACGGTGAAATTATCAATGCTTAATTCTTGTGAAAAAGAGAAAAAAACTTGTTCACAGTGAAAAACCGTGTAAAATACGGGTCTTTTAGGTAACTATGTGGATGTTTAAGACTCTTTCCACAAGTTATTCTGGAGTTATGCACAAGTTATCCCCAATATGTGGATAACTTGTGCATTGGCCGTGGATGAGCTGGGGATGAAATGTGGATCGGGGGAAAAAACGAAAAATTTCCACATATCCACAAACCGGAGCAAAGAAGGGCAGAAAAGAAGAGTTTCTTCTTATTATATTGTAAGAGAATCCAGAACAGAATCCCCGGAAAGTAAGGGGCCGAAAAGGCGGTTTAAGCCCGTAAATAAGGGAAAAAAACCCCTTGACTTTCTGGTTTTTTGTGAATATAATGGGAAATGATGTTTTGCATCGTATAAAAATAGAAAACCAGCCTGTTTCGCAGGGCAGAAGTGGTAGATTGGCTGCTGTTTTTGTCCTTCCGTATCAGGGAAACCGGTTTCGGAGTATGGACGGAAATGGCAGGATAGAAGAAGGAGGTGCCAAAACTTATGAAAATGACATTTCAGCCGAAGAAAAGATCCAGAGCGAAAGTTCACGGATTCAGAGCAAGAATGAGCACAGCAAACGGAAGAAAAGTTCTTGCTGCTAGAAGAGCAAAAGGAAGAAAAGTATTGTCAGCATAGGCCGCATATTTGTGGCCTTTTCTTCTCTTTAATAGAAACGTATGGAGTTTTTATGATATTTTCAGAGTCATTGAAGAAAAATCAGGATTTTCAGAAAGTCTATCGGGCAGCAGATTCCAAGGCAAACCGGTACCTGGTGCTGTATCGTCTGGAAAATGGCTTGTCAAAAAACCGCATCGGGATTTCTGTCAGTAAAAAGGTGGGGAACAGTGTTGTTCGCCATCATATGTGTCGTTTGATTAGAGAGAGTTATCGTTTGAACGAAAAATCAATAAAACCTGGATATGACCTTGTGGTTGTGGTAAGACCACTTGCAAAGGGGAGGAGCTATCGGGAGATCGAGAGCGCACTCCTGCATCTCATGAAGCTTCAGGACCTGTACCGGGAGCTTTCGTCGGAGAATCAAGATGAAAAAGATCTTAATCGGAATGATTAAATTATATAGAAAATACCTTTCACCGTTAAAGAGTACCAAGTGTCCGTATTTTCCCACCTGTTCCCAGTATGGAATGGAGGCGATTGAAAAATACGGGGCTTTGAAGGGTTCCCTTTTGGCCGTGTGGCGTATCTTAAGGTGTAATCCTTTTTCTCATGGAGGGTATGATCCTGTTCCCTGAACGGTAACGGCCGTTTGATCAGGAAGACGAAAAACAAGAAGCAATGCAGCATGCGGCAAAGGGAGCCGGAAAAGCTGCACATCCAGGAGGAAAAGCATGTTATTAACCAAGACCAATACGTTCATTATTGGACCGGTAGCCACACTGCTTGGATTCATTATGAATGCCATCTTTATCTTTTTGAGCAGTGTTTTCCATGTGGAAAATATCGGTTTATGTATCATCCTGTTCACGATCATTATCTACGGGATCATGACTCCGCTGACCTACAAGCAGCAGAAGTTCTCCAAGCTTTCCGCAAGAATGAACCCGGAACTGCAGAAGATCCAGAAAAAATACAAGGGCAAGCAGGACCAGGCTTCCATGATGAAGATGAACGAGGAAACCAAAGAGGTATACGCAAAATACGGCGTATCCCCGACCGGAAGCTGTATACAGATGTTGATCCAGCTGCCGATCCTGTTCGCTTTGTACCGGGTTATCTGGAATGTTCCCGCTTATGTAGGCAGCGTGAAAGATGCATTCATGCCGCTGGTTGAGAAAATTTTAGCAACAAGCGGAAGCCAGGAGATCCTTACTGAGATTGCAAAAGTAAATAATATCAGTTTTGAAAAACTGGGCTATGCAGCTGATTCTATCGTAGATACACTTTATAAATGCAAACCGGCAGACTGGGCAACTCTTGCTGAAAAATTCCCGGATTTTGCTGATCTGGTAACCAAGACACAGGGAGAGATGGACCGGATGAATTATTTCCTCGGTCTGAATATTGCGGATTCTCCGTTCAATATTATTAAGAGTGGTCTGGAGAGCGGAGCCATCCTTCTGGTGATCGGAGCGCTTCTGATCCCGATCCTTTCCGGTCTGACCCAGTGGCTCAGCGTAAAGATCTCCACTGTTGCAGCACCTTCTGCAAACCAGCCAGAGGGTGGAAGCATGGAAGCATCCATGAAAATGATGAACAACGTAATGCCGCTGATGTCTGTGGTATTCTGTTTTACCCTGCCGACCGGTCTCGGTATCTACTGGGTAGCCAGTGCCGTTGTCCGTATCATCCAGCAGCTCGTTGTAAACAAACAGATCGATAAGATCGATCTGGATGCGATGATCCAGAAAAACGTGGAGAAAAACAACGAGAAACGTAAAAAAATGGGGCTTCCGCCTCAGACAATCTCCAAACAGGCCATGATGGCCGCTTCCAGACAGGCAGATCCGGAAGAGGATGAGAATGTTCAGAAACAGAAAGAAGAAGCCCGTAAGAAACAGATGGAGAAATCCACGGAATACTATAAAAATCATGCGGCAAAACCGGGAAGCATCGCGGCAAAGGCCCGTATGGTAGAACAGTATAACGAAAAGTCAGGAAAGAAAAAATAAGCAGCAGTTCAGCAAAAACAGGAGGGGTACTATGGAATACATCAGGATCTCAGCCAAAACAGTGGATGATGCGCTCATGGAAGCTTCCATTCAGTTTGGCACAAGCAGCGATAATATCGAGTATGAAGTAGTAGAAAAAGGAAGCTCCGGATTCTTAGGATTCGGAAGTAAGCCCGCAGTGATCATGGCCCGTAAAAAAGAAGAGGTTCCGGAGGAAAGCTTTGAAAAAGCTGCAGAAGAACCGGTGAAAAAAGCAGAAAAAAAACCGGTACAGAAAGCAGAAGAAAAAGTGACCGTAAAGGATACCGTACGGGAAGAGATAAGAGCAGCGAAAGAACCAGTCCATAAAGAAGCTGTACCGGTAAAGGAAGCAGCAGCTGAGAAACCGGGAAAAGCTCCTCTGGATAAAGAGGCAGCCATCAGAAGAGCGGAAGAATTCCTGAAGGGCACTTTGAATGCCATGAATATGCAGGTAGAGATCAAAGCCGCTTTTGATGAAGAAGGCACCCTGAACATTGACCTCAATGGAGATGAGATGGGCGTTCTGATCGGAAAAAGAGGACAGACTCTGGATTCCGTTCAGTATTTGACCAGCCTTGTAGTAAATAAGGGAAACGGACCGTATGTGCGTGTTAAGGTAGATACCGAAGATTACCGCAGACGGAGAAAAGAAACACTGGAAAATCTGGCAAGAAACATTGCTTCCAAAGTAAAACGGACCAGAAAACCGGTATTTCTGGAGCCCATGAATCCGTATGAAAGAAGGATCATCCATTCTGCACTGCAGAACAATCCTTATGTGGCGACGCACAGTGAAGGAGAAGAGCCTTACCGTAAAGTCGTAGTTACATTGAAAAATAATAACAGCAGCAACAGAGAAAGATAAATCTGCTGCCGGGAGAAGAAGGGGATGCAGGCTGCATCCCCTTCTTGTTTACCTGAGCATCGAACCGGGCAGCGGGAACTGCCTGGAAGGAGAATGAAAGAAATGAACAGTGATACGATAGCTGCGGTCTCCACGGCCATGAGCCCGGCGGGGATCGGTATTGTAAGAATCAGCGGAACACATGCTTTTGAGATCGCGGACCGGATCTATGATTCCGGGACAAAGAAGAAAAAGAAGATTTCAGAGCAGCCTTCCCATACCATCCATTATGGTTTTCTTGTAGACGGGGAGGAAGTCATAGATGAAGTGCTTGTAACGATCCTCAAAGGCCCCAGAAGCTACACGGCAGAAGATACGGTGGAGATCAATTGCCATGGAGGCGTATTTGCCGTGAAACGGGTTCTGGAGACGGTATTAAAAAATGGAGCCAGGGCGGCAGAACCGGGTGAATTTACCAAGAGGGCATTTTTGAACGGCAGGATCGATCTCTCCCAGGCAGAAGCCGTTATGGACGTTATAGAGGCGCAGAATGAGTATGCCCTGAAAAGCTCCGTCAAACAGCTGAAAGGGGCTGTACAGGCCCGTATAAAAGCTCTGAGGGCAGGTATTCTTTATGAGATCGCGCATATCGAGTCTGCACTGGATGATCCGGAGCATATTTCTCTGGAAGGGTATCCGGAAGAACTGGAAGAAAAGAATGAGAGCTGGAAAAAGGAAACGGAAATACTTCTGAAAAATTCCGAGGACGGGAAGATCATGACAGAGGGGATAAGGACTGTGATCCTGGGAAAACCGAACGCAGGAAAATCCTCGCTTTTAAATGTACTGACAGGGGAAGAGAGAGCCATTGTCACAGATATTGCAGGAACGACCAGGGATACGCTGGAAGAGAAGGTAAACTTAAGCGGCGTTACCCTGGTGCTGGTAGATACGGCAGGGATCCGTCAGACGGAAGATGTGGTGGAGAAGATCGGCGTAAAAAGGAGCCGGGAGTCGGTGCGTGATGCAGATCTCATTCTCTATGTGGTGGATTCTTCCACAGAGCTGGACGAAAATGATCAGGAGATCATGGGATTTCTGAAAGAGAAAAAAGCAGTGGTGCTTCTGAATAAGACGGATCTTAAGGCTGTGACGACAGAGGAGAGCCTGAGAGAGAAGATGCAGCAGGCCGGCATCGGGGAGATTGAGGTCATACCGATCTCTGCTTTGGAAAACAAAGGACTGGACCGGCTTTCAGAAAAGGTAAAAGAGATGTTTTTCGGAGGAGAGCTTTCCTTTAATGATCAGGTTTACATTACCAATGCCAGACAGAAGCAGGCCCTTCTGGAAGCGCACAGAAGCCTCATACAGGTAGGGGAAAGCATTCAGGCGGGGATGCCTGAGGATTTCTTCTCCATTGACCTTATGAGCGCTTATGAGGCTTTCGGAAGGATCCTTGGAGAAAGCCTTGGAGAAGATCTGGTGAACGAGATCTTCAGCAAGTTCTGTACGGGAAAATAGAAGGTGATTTTGCTTTGCAGGACAGAAGGATCTACGGTAAAATCGGATTGGAAAGTCCGGGAATTACCGGATAGAACAAGGAGACAGGTACAGTGATTTCAAGTGAAATCCCACTGTATTGGCATATTGTATACAAAATGAGAGGAAAATTGCATTATGAATACAATCACAGAAAATGTAGACGTAGTTGTAGTAGGTGCAGGTCATGCAGGCTGTGAAGCAGCACTGGCCTGTGCGAGACTGGGGCTTAAGACACAGCTCTTTACCGTGAGTGTGGAGAGTATTGCCATGATGCCCTGTAATCCGAATATCGGGGGAACCTCGAAGGGACATCTGGTAAGGGAACTGGATGCTTTAGGCGGAGAAATGGGCAAGAATATTGATAAAACCTTTATTCAGTCCAAGATGCTGAACCAGTCCAAAGGGCCTGCGGTTCATTCCTTGAGAGCACAGGCAGATAAAGCTGATTACAGCAGGGAAATGAGGAAGGTTCTGGAGAATACGGAAAATCTGACGATCCGGCAGCAGGAAGTAACAGAGATCCTGACGGATGAAGAAGGAAAACTAACAGGGATAAAGACGTATTCCGGAGCTGTATACAATTGCAGAGCCTGTATCTTATGCACGGGAACGTATTTACGGGCCAGATGTATTTATGGAGATGTAAGCACCTATACCGGACCTAACGGTTTGCAGGCAGCCAATTACCTGACGGATTCCCTGAAGTCCCATGGCATTGAAATGCGCCGTTTTAAGACAGGAACACCGGCCCGGATCGATAAGCGTTCCATTGATTTTTCCAAAATGGAAGAACAGTTCGGCGATGAGAGAGTCGTACCTTTTTCTTTTACAACAGATCCGGAAAGCGTGCAGATCGACCAGATATCCTGCTGGCTGACCTATACGAATGAAAAAACGCATGAGATCATCCGGGAAAATCTGGATCGTTCACCGCTGTATTCCGGTATGATCGAAGGGACCGGTCCCAGATATTGCCCGTCTATAGAAGATAAAGTGGTACGTTTTGCCGATAAGAACCGGCATCAGGTTTTCATTGAGCCGGAAGGACGGAACACCAATGAAATGTATGTGGGCGGGATGTCCAGTTCTTTGCCGGAGGATGTTCAGTACGCCATGTACCGTACGGTGCCGGGGCTGGAGCATGCGGTTATCGTACGGAATGCCTATGCGATCGAATATGACTGCATCAATCCAAGAGAACTGGATTCTTCTCTGGAATTTAAAAAGATCCCGGGGCTCTTCAGCGGCGGGCAGTTTAACGGAAGCTCCGGTTATGAAGAGGCAGCTGCCCAGGGACTGGTGGCAGGTATCAATGCGGCTATGAAAGTGCTGGGAAGAGAGCCGCTGCTTCTGGATCGTTCCGAAAGTTATATCGGTGTCCTCATTGATGATCTTGTGACAAAGGAGAACCGGGAGCCTTACCGTATGATGACTTCAAGAGCCGAATACCGTCTGCTTTTAAGACAGGATAATGCGGATCTGCGCTTGACGAAAAAAGGCTATGAAGTGGGCCTGATCTCAGAAGAGCGATACCAGGATCTGCTGAAAAAGGAGAAAGAGATCGAAGAGGAGATCAAACGGGTGGAACACACCAATATCGGAGCCAATGAGAAAGTACAGACCTTTCTGGAGAGTCACGGAAGCACGCTCTTAAAATCAGGAACGACGCTGGGTGAGCTGATCCGCAGACCGGAGCTTAACTATGAAGAACTGGCTGAGATCGATGAGGCTCGTCCGAAGCTTCGGGAAGATGTACAGGAGCAGGTAAATATTGAGATCAAGTATGAGGGTTATATCCAGCGGCAGAAGAGGCAGGTGGAACAGTTTAAAAAACTGGAGACGAAAAAGATCCCGAAAGATCTTGATTATGATGATGTGTACAGCCTGCGTCTGGAAGCAAAACAGAAACTGAAGGAATATGGACCGACTTCCATCGGCCAGGCTTCCAGGATCTCAGGAGTTTCTCCGGCAGACATTTCAGTCCTGCTGGTATATCTGGAAAGCCACAGAAGCTGAAATCGGACATTTTTATGACAGAACCATATTTATTACGAAGAACCACAGAAAAGAGCTGTATGAGGCGCAGAAGGCGTTGATAAGGCGAAAGCATCTCCATGCAGTCTGGAAAAGAAAGGAAACGGGTGAAAAAGTGGCAGATACGGAAATTTTGACAAAGGGATGCCGGGCTTTTGGCATTTCTGTTACAGATAGACAGACAGAGCAGTTTCTGGCGTATTATGATCTTCTGATCGAGTGGAATAAAGTCATGAACCTGACGGCTATCACAGAGTTTGAAGAGGTCATGAGCAAACATTTTGTGGACAGCTGTGCTCTGGGAAAAGCGGTTGCTTTGGATGGAAAAAAACGTCTTCTGGACGTGGGAACAGGAGCCGGTTTCCCGGGGATCCCTCTGAAGATCATCTATCCGGAACTGGAAGTAGTACTTCTGGATTCTCTCAATAAACGGGTAAAATTCCTGAATGAAGTCATTGAAAAACTGGGACTTACGGGAATTACGGCAATTCATGGAAGAGCGGAGGATATCGCAAAACAGAAAGAATACCGGGGAAACTTTAATCTGGTGGTGTCCAGAGCGGTGGCAAATCTTTCCTCTCTCAGTGAGTATTGTCTTCCCTTTGTAAAGACGGGCGGCCTGTTTGTACCGTATAAGTCCGGAAGTGTGGATCTGGAGCTTTCAGAGGCAGAAAAAGCCATTAAAGTCCTGGGAGGAGAGTATCGGGATACCGTACGGTTCACCCTCCCTGATACAGATATTGACCGTACGCTGGTGGTGATCGGAAAGGTAAAAGAAACACCGAAGAAATATCCGAGAAAGGCGGGAACGCCATCCAAAGAGCCGATCAGATAGAAGTCCGTACGGACAGAAAAAGAGGCTGTCACAGAAGCAGGAAAGCTTGCTGTGGACAGCCTTTTTCTGTTAGTATACGGTTTTTCGGAATCAGAAGAAAACTTTCATGGTCTGATAGAAAGCTTCCGGACATTCCAGCTGAGGAAGGTAAGCCGCTCTTTCTACAAGGGCACTTTCAATGGCCGGATTCAAGGTTTCATAACTCTTAATGATACTGTCAATATTTGGCGTAGAATCTCCACTGATGATGTAAATGCTGTTGTCCAGGTTACGAAGTGCATGAGAAATATCAATGTTTACAAAGTTGCCTTTGATGCTGGACAGCAGGTATTTTCCGCCGTTTCCTTTCCTGTGGGCACATTCATGATAAATATCTACGGTCCGTCTGGAAAGATGGAAAGGATTATGAAAATAATTTTCTGTGAAGAGATATTCTATATTTGTGTGGTTGCTCAGAATGTAATAAAGCGTAGTTCCCAATACGGGGCAGTTGAGTATATGCTTTGCGATCCGTGATTTGGGATTCGGGATCTGGTTCAGGGAAGAAATGCTCTTCGGACTGATCAGGAAGATCTTATCGAAAAGATTCTCATTGTTATTTGCAGCCATGATCACGAAGGAGCCGGAAAGACCGGTAGCGGCCACACTGGTTTTCTTTCGGATGACGTTTTCGGTAAAATCATTTAACAGCTGAACATAAAAGTAGTTGGTATAGATCATGTTGGGTTTATCAGATCGGCCACAGCCGGGCAGATCGATAGAATAGACCGTAAAATCCTTTGCCAGCTGCTGCTCCAGCTGATTCCATTCGTAGGCGGAAGCGGAAGGATCCAGATCATGGATCAGAAGAAGCGGTTTTCCGGAACCGAATTTTCTGTAATAAACTCTTCCGTGCCTCCAGTCAAAATATTTTCCCGGACGTATCGGGAGCAGGTTTTTAACTGTGGCAGCAGAAGAAATAAACTGGTTGATTATATGAAGAGATCCAACACAGACTGAGGTCAAAATAAGGGCATTTTTAAGTTTATGCTTCATAACAGCGACTCCTTTTAAACAAAGTGATAATGAATGGTTACTGGTATTTGGGCATGCGTAAACCTGTCTTTATTATAATCCAAAATCATCTTTGATACAATCTTTTTCTCACCTGTATTGTGCAGGATAAAAAAATCTGTTACAATGAAAAAATGGCTGGAGAATTGCAAAAGCTGTATGACAGCAGAGCAGTCTGCGGTATGAAATGCCGATACCGGAAGGGAGGAGACGGCAATGGTACGGGAATATTTTGAGTCTGTCCTGCAGGAAAACGGAGGACGGATTGCAGAGTATGCAGCTAAAATCGAGGAACAGCAACTGGAACTTAAGAGTGTGGAAAAAAAGATCGTGAAGATCCAGTCCAAAAAAGAATTTGATGTGGGATATTTTTCACCAAGAAGAAGCGAGAACTCTCTGAGAGAACAACTGGGGGAACTTCTGAAAAGCCGGGAATGTTTAAAAGCAGAACTTCAGAAACTTGAAGAAGAAAAGCAGATGCTGGAAGAAAAACAGGAAAACGTTCAAAAAATGTTGGATGAAGTTCTTGATATGGAGAAAAAAGCGAATGTTTCACGTGAAACGTAAAACATTGTCTGTTTCACGTTTCACGTGAAACATTTCCAGTGGACAATCAGCAGACAGGTGTTATAATAGGAGACACCAGAATTGTGAGAATGGAACAATTCGTGTACCTGGAACATCCAAAGCAAGTCACAGATATCGTGTCATACATACAGGAATCACAGAGAAAGGGGAATATACATAGATATGGGAAGAACAATCGTAATCGCAAATCAGAAGGGCGGAGTTGGAAAGACCACTACGGCAATCAACTTATCCGCATCTCTTGCAGATCTTGGCAAGAAAATTCTGGTTATTGATACTGATCCCCAGGGAAATACCAGCAGCGGCTTGGGAGTAGAAAAGAATGAAGTGGAAAATACCGTTTATGAGCTGCTGATCGGCGAATCAAAAATAGAAGAGTGTATTCAGAAAGAAGTGATTGAAAATCTGGACATCATTTCTTCCAATATCAATCTGGCAGCAGCAGAAATCGAACTGACCGGTTTTGAGGAAAAAGAATTTATTCTGAAAAAAGCAGTGGATCAGGTGCGGGAGAATTACGATTTTATCATTATTGACTGTCCGCCATCTTTGAATACCCTGACGATCAATGCTATGTGTGCAGCCGACACGGTGCTGGTACCGATCCAGTGTGAATATTATGCACTGGAAGGTCTTTCCCAGCTGATGAATACCGTGGAACTGGTAAGAGACCGCCTCAATCCGAATCTGGAGATCGAGGGTGTGGTGTTTACCATGTACGATGCAAGAACCAATCTGTCTCTTCAGGTTGTGGAAAATGTAAAGGCAAATCTGGACCAGAGGATTTACAAGACCATTATCCCAAGAAACGTGCGTCTGGCCGAGGCACCCAGCTATGGAATGCCTATCACAAAATATGATGCAAGATCAACAGGAGCCGAGAGTTATCGCCTTTTGGCAGAAGAAGTGATCAACAGGGGGAATGAGGAAGAATGGTAAAGAAGAGTGGATTGGGAAAAGGTCTGGACAGCCTGATTCCTTCAGCAGGAGCAAAGAAAAGTAATCCCGCCAAGCCGGAAGTAAAAAAAGAAGTAGTTGTAGAAAAAGTTGTTAAAAAAGAAGAAGTAATGCTTAAGATCACGGAAGTGGAGCCCAACCGGGAACAGCCTCGTAAAAATTTTAATGAGGATGCACTTCTGGAACTGGCAGATTCCATCAAACAGTTTGGGATCATCCAGCCGCTGATCGTTCAGAAACAAGATGATTATTATGAGATCATTGCAGGTGAACGCAGATGGCGGGCTGCAAAACTGGCTGGCTTAAAAGAAGTTCCTGTTATCATTAAAAATTACACGGAGCAGGAAAGAGTTGAGATCGCACTGATTGAAAATATTCAGCGGGAAGATCTGAACCCGATCGAGGAAGCTCTGGCATTCAGACGTCTTCTGACAGAATTCGAGCTGAAACAGGATGAACTGGCAGAACGGGTTTCCAAAAGCCGTACGGCTGTGACAAACTCCATGCGTCTTCTCAAACTGGATGAACGGGTGCAGCAGATGGTGGTGGATGAGAAGATTTCTACCGGTCATGCAAGAGCACTGCTGGCAGTGGAAGACAAGGAGCAGCAGTACACTCTGGCAAACAAGATCTTTGATGAAAAACTCAGTGTCCGGGAGACCGAACGCCTGATGAAAAATTTTCAGAAGGAGAAAGAAAACAAAAAAAGCCAGAAAACAGAGAACGAGTTTATTTATAAAGGAATCGAAGAGAAGATCAAAATGATCCTGGGAACAAAAGTTACAGTAAATCATAAAAAGAATAATAAAGGAAGAATTGAGATCGAATATTATTCCAATGAAGAACTGGAACGGATCATGGATCTTCTGGAGTCTATTCACCAGGAAGCCTGACAGGCAGAACAGAAGAAAAAGGGGACAATAAATGGAAAGCAGTATTTTTGATGCAATCGGTATCGACCCGGGGATCATCCTTATTTTTGTACTGGGCGTTCTTCTGATCGTCCTGGTCTATATGATAAAGATCTCCATGAAAATGAGCCGTTTTATAAAAAAGTATAAGATGTTTATGCGTGGAATGGACGGAGCATCTCTGGAACGGGCATTTGCAGCCCGCTTTAATCAGATGGATCTTCTGGAAGAAAACAGCCGGAATCACATGGAAGAAATCCGGAAGATCAAGGAAGTACAGAATATTACATTGAATAAAGTGGCAATTGTCAAATACGATGCTTTTAAGGAAATGGGTGGAAAACTCAGTTTTGCTCTCGCCATGCTGGATAAGGAAAACAATGGTTTTGTCATGAATGCCATTCACAGCAGCGATGGCTGCTATACCTATGTAAAGGAAATCGTAAAAGGAGAATCTTATGTGGTTCTCGGTGAAGAAGAGAAAGAAGCTCTTCGTCAGGCAGTAAACTCACACAATGAACTGGAGCAGTAGAGCGAAGATACTTCCACACGGACCTTCCTAAAAGGGCAGAAAGACCGGAAAATAAGGAAAAAGGTGCTTTACGCGAACTGAAAAATAGAGTATGATAGAACTCGGCGGATATTTGATTCGCCGAGTTTTCATTTACAGAGGAGACTTTCTCCGATTGGATTTTAGAAAGGAATAAGTAAAAAATGCTGGATATTAAATTTGTCCGGGAGAATCCGGAAATCGTAAAACAGAATATTCGTAATAAATTTCAGGAGAAAAAGCTTCATCTGGTAGATGAAGTGATCGAGCTGGATAAGAAAAACCGTGAGATCAAACAGGAAGTAGAGGCACTTCGTGCTTCCAGAAACAAACTTTCCAAAGAGATCGGTGCTCTGATGGCTCAGAAGAAAAAAGAAGAGGCAGAAGAGGTCAAAAAACAGGTTGCCAGCCAGGCAGATCGTATGAATGAACTCTCTGAAGAAGAGAAGAAGGTAGAAGAAGAGATCCGTACCAGAATGATGGTGATCCCGAATATCATTGATCCTTCCGTTCCCATCGGAAAAGATGACAGTGAGAACGTGGAAATCCAGAAATATGGAGAGCCGGTCGTTCCGGATTTTGAAGTGCCCTATCATACAGAAATCATGGAGAAATTTGACGGCATCGATCTGGACAGTGCCAGAAAAGTGGCAGGAAATGGTTTCTATTACCTGATGGGAGATATCGCACGTCTTCACTCAGCTGTTATTGCGTACGCAAGAGATTTCATGATCAACAGAGGCTTTACTTACTGTGTACCGCCTTTCATGATCCGCAGCAACGTTGTTACCGGTGTTATGAGCTTTGAAGAGATGGATGCCATGATGTACAAGATCGAGGGCGAGGATCTCTATCTTATCGGTACCAGTGAGCATTCCATGATCGGTAAATTCATCGATACCATTATTCCTGAGGAAGAGCTGCCGAAGACTCTGACCAGTTATTCTCCCTGCTTCCGTAAAGAGAAAGGTGCTCATGGCATCGAGGAGAGAGGGGTTTACCGTATCCATCAGTTTGAGAAACAGGAGATGATCGTTGTCTGCAAGCCGGAAGAGAGTAAGATGTGGTTTGATAAGCTGTGGCAGAATACCGTAGATCTGTTCCGCAGTCTGGATGTTCCGGTTCGTACGCTGGAGTGCTGTTCCGGTGATCTGGCAGACCTTAAAGTAAAATCTCTGGATGTTGAGGCATGGTCTCCGAGACAGAAAAAATATTTTGAGGTAGGAAGCTGCTCCAACTTAGGAGACGCACAGGCAAGAAGACTGAAGATCCGTGTAAACGGACCGGATGGTAAGAAATATCTGGCACATACACTGAATAATACGGTAGTAGCACCGCCGCGTATGCTGATCGCATTCCTGGAGAACAACCTGAATGCAGATGGAAGTGTAAACATTCCGGAGGCATTAAGACCGTATATGGGCGGAATGGAAAAAATCGAGGTTAAAAAGAAATAAATTTGATCAGAAAAGGTAAGAAATACCGGATGATCTGGAAGAGGAGGTGAATGTAGTGCATAGTTATCTGAAATCAATCGGCTTTGGCGGTTTGAAAACGGAAGAGGAACTGGAAACGATCCTGGATGAGGTTTTTCGAAAATATACAGACCGTCAGGCGGTAAAAGAAGAAAATGGAAATGCGTTTGTGGAATATTCCAAAGCGTTCGGACCGGATTTTGGCATTACTCTCTGCGGAGAAATGGATAAAAACGGGTTTCATCAGGAATATTATTTTCCCTATTTCCGGGGAACCGGTGTGACGTCCAAGGAAGACCTGATGGTGGAGAAGCATGGCAGTCGTGAGTCCTATGCAGGAGTCATGGAGGATCCAAGAGTGGGTGTTTCACTGATCTTCTATGTACAGAATGCGGTGGCTTATAAGAAGGCCTGTGTTGATCAGATGCTTTTGAACCAGCCGGTAAGTACTACATTCTCCGGACTTTCCGATAAGGGAGAGATCCTTCTCCCCATCTGCAAAAGTGAAGAACAGCTGCAGAGTGACCGGGAAGCCGTTTCCAAGAGAAACAAACTCATTGCTGCGGCCAAGAAAGGTGATGAAGAGGCGATCGAGAGCCTGACACTGGAGGATATGGATACGTATTCCATGATTTCCCAGAGGATCCAGGAAGAGGATCTTTTCACGGTGATCGATACGTTTATGATGCCCTATGGCGTGGAATGTGACCAGTACCAGATCATGGGTGAAATCAAAAATGTGGAAGAGGCAGTCAATGAATACACGGATGAAAAACTGTATTTTATGACTCTTTCCTGCAACGATATGATCTTTGATATCTGCATCAATCAGAAGGATCTTCTGGGTGAACCGGAGGAAGGCAGACGGTTCAAGGGAAATATCTGGATGCAGGGCCACATAAATTTTGAAAAAGGGCTGGATTAACAGCTTTTGGTATGCTATAATAAATATCTATGGAGTGATTCCCAATGAAAAACGGCGAATCATTCCAGCTAAGTTTCTGTAGCTCAGCAGGATAGAGCGTCCGCCTCCTAAGGTTGCGTTACAACGGCCACCTCAAAAAAACTAAATAAGGGATTGCAGTTCGACTTTGATCGGGCTATAATCATATATCAGACACGTCCATATAGCTCAGCTGGATAGAGCACACGCCTCCTAAGCGTGGGGTCGGAGGTTCAAATCCTCTTATGGACGCCAGTGAACAACGCCGAAAGCCTTTGTTTTCAAGGGTTTTCGGCTTTTCTTATATAAAAAGCTACGAAAAAGTTCTTTCACTGTATGAGATAAAATTCTACTCCAAAATTTGATTTTTGACAACCCCTCCAGAATCGAACGGTTGTTATA
>CAKRQP010000018.1:0-27927 GCA_934393555.1 uncultured Lachnospiraceae bacterium | reverse complement strand
ATTTTCTGAATCAGATAGTCTGTATATTCCACTTTTGACATATGATATGCTGCAAATTTTTCAGCCTGTTTTTTGAACGACCGTCTGACTGTATCATTATGATTCATTTTAAACGCCTCCTATAATGCAGTTCCTTTCTTTGGAATAAACAGACTGCTCATATCCACATGTTCCAGTTCCAGCAGTGATATTTTTTTATCAATCCCCCCTGCGTATCCTGTCAGGCTTCCATTTGTGCCTACGACTCGATGACAGGGAATGATAATGGAAATTTCGTTATGTCCAACTGCACCACCTACTGCCTGTGCAGACATATGTGATCCGTTTTTCGTCTCAGTCAATTTACTGGCAATTTCTCCGTAGGTAATCGTCTGTCCATATGGAATCTGTAATAAAATCTGCCACACTGCCTGTCTGAATGTTGAACCTTCCGGATGAAGCGGTGGAGTAAATTTCGGTTCTTCTCCTGAAAAATATACATCCAGCCATTTTTTTGCCTCTGCCAGAATCTCCGTTTCCAGTAAAATATGTTCATCCGGAAGTGTATTTGCAAAATATTTCTGCCCTTCAAACCACAAACCGGTAAGCCCGATTTCATCCGCCGCCAGTAAAATATCCCCTAACGGTGATTTATATTTGCATGTATATACCATATTTATACCTCAAAAAATGCATTTGAATCCTGTGGTGCCTGTGAACGGTCTTTGTCTGTATAGGAACGGATTTCTGAGCAAACTGTGATTTTATAGCTTTCGAACAGTTTTTCTCTTCCTTCTTTCTGGCTCATACGATGCTGCATCACGTTACGCCAGCACTCTACAGCGGCTTCGTCCGTCCAGACATTCATGGAAAGTAGCTTGCCCTCCTCGTTTAAGCTGGAAAAGCGTTCCGCACGGATAAAGCCCTCAAATCCTGCAAGCATTGGTTTCAGCATAGCTGCAAGATCCAGATATTTTTGCATTCCTTCTTTTGTTGGTGTTACTTCAAACAATACTATAATATTTGCCATTTCATTTTTTCTCCTTTTTTGTTGTTTTCGGTTTATAATCTTTCATTTCAGGAATTGCCCCACCTGCCACTGCCCATAAATACAGGCTTGCTACACTGCAATAGGGGCTGAAACGCCGACGATACTTTTCAAATAATCTGCAGTCAATATTACGGTGATGATAAACCATTCGTAATCCTCTCTGAATTGCAAGATCATCATAACTAAAAATATTTGGTCGTTGCATACAAAATAGTAAAATCATCTCCGCAGTCCAGACACCAATGCCTTTCAGACTGCTCAATTCCCGGATAGCTTCCTCGTCTGACATTTCCCAGACTGCATCCAGATTGAATGTATCACTATGAACTTTTTCAGAAAAGTCTGTGATATACTCCGCTTTTCGGAACGTCATCCCATAAGACTGCAATTTAGAAATATCCACCGATAGAATTGTTTCGGCGTTCACTTCCGTTAAATCCTTTTTCATTCGCTGCCAGATAGTTGCTTGTGCTTTTGTAGAGATCTGTTGCCCAATAATATGATGAATAACCGAAGAAAATAAATCTGTATCCGCTTCTCTTTTAATCAAACCAATTTTCTCAATTACTTCAGCAAGTTTTCTATCTTTACTTTTGAGATATAAAATTTCATTTTCTCCATATTCAAAATACATAGCCCACCTCCAAACTGCTTATTGTATCTCTTTGTTCCCTATGCTATGATTATATCGCAATTTATCTGATGTGATTATCAAATTATATCCAGATAATATAACAAAATCGTCAAGATAAGCAGAGGTGTATCCATGAATCATGATAAATATATAAATTCCATCAACCTGAACCAGAATACGAATTTTCCATATCTTGTATTGAATGTGATCAATGGAAACAGTTATCCAAGAAATCCTGGATTTCGTGTTATGCACTGGCATGAAGATATTCAATTTATTTACGTTCTGGATGGAAAAATTGAAGTGGTTACATTAGAAAGTCGAACAGTATTACACAAAGGAGATGGCTTTTTTATCAACAAAAATGTTGTACATTTAGTTGATAAGGTGGATGCTTGTCACTATAACAGTTTTATATTTCCCGACTATTTTTTAAGATTTTATCTGGGAAGTCCTGCTGAACAGATTGTAAGTCAGATCACCTCCCTGGAAGATTTTCCTGTTTTTCCAATTGTAAATGTAAAGGAAAATATAGCTGCATTAAATACCTTGAGAAAATTATCCTCCCTTGAACAGAATAAAACAACTCTATATCCTTATGAGGTGTTGTCAACACTCTCAGTTCTTTGGTTAGAGTTTTGTCGTGCTGTTCAAATTTCAGAAAACGAAGTACATAAAAAAAATAGCCAGATTACAAATCGAATGGCTATTTTTCTTCAATATATCGAACTTCATTACCCAGAAGATGTTACGCTGGGATCACTCGCCAGAAGTGCAAATGTAAGTAAATCAGAATGTCTTCGCTGTTTTAAAAATACGCTTCAGACAACACCTTATAAATATCTGATTGAATATCGTTTGTCCAAAGCGGCTGATCTGCTGAAAAATACAGATAAGTTGATTGAAACTATCTCTTCTGATGTAGGGTTTCATCATGCCAGCCACTTTGGAAAATGCTTTCGTGAAAAAACAGGTTTTTCACCGAGTGAATATCAAGAGAATTTTATTTCATGCAAAAACAATAACTAATAATATCCCCTTGTTTCCCGCCATCCCTTTACATACCACCTGATTGCAACATACACCAGTTGTACGAATAACAAGAGAAGTAGCATATTGATCGACAATGCTGTCTTTATCCAATCTCTGAAATAGATTGCTATTGCCATGCTTATAAGTGTTCCTTATCTGTCCGGTGAGATATTTTTCCTCAAAGAAGATGCTTTTTCCATTTGTCTTAATCAAACAGAGTTGCGATGCTTGGATTCTCATAAGAATCGAAACACATGAAAACCTGTTCTCTTGTACATTTCTCTACAGCAAGATTAACTGGCAAATTTTCTTTATCAAAAAAACCGATTTCTGTAGTTTCTATGTTTTTTTCAAACTTTCCACCCTGGAGCCGACACAATACAAAAACTTTCACTACTCCATACACATAATTTACTACATTGTGCTTTCTCCAGTCTTGAACTGCTATTATCTTCTCAGATTTCACCGTAAGTCCGGCTTCCTCCTGCACTTCCTTCTCTGTATTTGATGCAACAGACTGGTCTACATCGCACCAGCCTCCTGGCAACGACCAGGTACCATTATTTTCATGTACAAGCAGAATTTTTCCGTCAACAAAAACTGCTGCCCGCGTATCTACTTTTGGTGTCTGGTAGCCAGATTCATTACAAAACAAATCAGAGATTTTGTTTACAGGAATATCTGTTTTAAGCGACAGCATTTCCGCTGCAATCTGTCTCAATTCTTCATAACGTTCTCTGTCATATTTGTCTTTCCCATACTGAAGTCCAGCCTGGGCAATACTTTGAATACGAATTGCAAATTCTATCCATTTATCGTTCATAGAAGTTCTCCCTTAAGTCCCGATTTGATGAGCCCATTTATACCATCTCGCTACATCTTCTTCAACGTAAACTTACCGTCCTCATGCTGGCAGATCTTTTCCAGCTTATTATGTATATCGCGACAAACCTTGTCCCCTTCGTTGATGTTACGTTCATAGAGCATGGCATCTTCTGCTTTCACGACCACTTCTTCTCCGGAAGAATCCGTAAGCGTTACGATTGCCATGATCGGTACGCCTTCCGGTCGCTCTTCACAACCGAAATTCAAGTCTTCATCGATTCGTTTTACTGTGTATATCATAGTTAGACCCCTCTGGAAATAATGGTAAAGAAAAGAGATTATTATCTCATGTACTCACGGATTTTATCAATCAATGTAATATCTGCCGGCAGCCAGGCAACGCTATCTAATTGATCTTTCGTAAGCCATTTTGCAGCTTCCGCTTCTTTCAGCTCCAGATGGCCAGCTGTAACTTCAGCCCAGAAACACGCCATGGAAAGGTGAAAGGCTGGATAGTCGTATTCTATGGTATCGATCAAATCTCCTACTTTGATTTCTGTATTCAGTTCTTCCATGATTTCTCTTTTCAAAGCTTCTTGTGGTGTTTCACCTGCTTCTATTTTTCCACCGGGAAACTCCCAGCCTCCTTTTAATTCTCCATATCCCCTTGCTGTTGCAAAAATCTTTGATTTTTCATCAAAACAATCACAGATAACAGCTGCTACAACTTGAATTGTTTTCATAGGATTCCTCTCTTAACCGGTAAGCAATTGATTTGTCTTGCGAAGATACTTCGCAGGGATCGATTGATCCAGCTTCCATGTGATATTCATTGGCTTACTGCCGGTATGCGTATCATAAGCTGCCGTTCCGAGGTAGGTATATGGCGCAGCACCAATACGATCTTGCTTGAACTCTCGCACAAATAATGCGATCTTACTCCCGTTTTTCTGATGATCGATATAGCGCTGGCCTGTACCGGACGTGTCAGATGTCGTACTTTGACTCTGCCAGTGGAACAAGCGTTCATTGATAGAATAGTCGTTGTACATTGTTGTGGGCGAATAATCTTTATCCGATTTATTCAGTGTAATAAATAACACATCCACCTGTTTGTCGGGAAGCCACTTTACACCTTCCCGGACATTATTTGGAGTCATATAGTCCATTGCAATTAGAATCTGGTCTCTGGTATAGGTACAATGCAAATCCAAAGGACAATCAAAACCAAGATTCACCGGCATATCAATAAAGTCAATCCGCTCCAGATTCAGTTCCAAAAGTTCTTTCAGTTCCTGCATCATGACCGGACTATCGGTAAGCAATCGCAGGTTGTTTTTTGTCTCAACAGAACTCCAGTCTGCCGCTTTTTGAAACAGCGTGATGTAGAACATTTGCATCATACGTTTTCTGGAATCTGAAAGTCCCTCGATACTCTCGCAGGAAGCGTTTGGAAGAATTTCCAGCAGGCTCTTGATCCAACGTCTGGAATCAATCGCCACCAATTTACTAAATGCCTTTGTCAAAATGCTCTCTCCAGGTTCGTTGAAATCAGTTTTAACACCGGCATCCACACAAAGGCGGTAAAACGAGAATTTTCCGTAGATCGATCGCGGATCCAGATGATAGTAATTGATGAAATTCTTTAGAGAAAGTATAAGTCCACTATCTTCCGTAAAGGTTTTAATACGTGAAACAAGACTGGATCGGTCACCAAAAGTTTTGCGGATATTTGACAGGATGATTTCAGATGCTTTCTTTTCGAGCTGAATGTAACAGCCTTTGGGTAACGATACAAAGCCCTTCTTTACTTCGTATTGCATGCTGTGATTATTATGGGACAAAAGTGCTGCAAATTTTTCCTCAAAATTGTATTTCTTATTTGCCTGGCCAATGAAGTCCAATACAGTCAGGCATTCTTTTCCTTCAGAAAGACGCAGACCACGTCCGAGCTGCTGAAGAAAAACAGTCAGTGATTCGGTTGGACGAAGAAAAAGAATGGTATCTACTTCAGGAATGTCGATTCCCTCATTGTACAGGTCCACAACAAAAATAAATTTGATCTCACCAGACACCAGGCGATCTCTTGCGTTATTTCTCTCTGCATCGCCGGATGATCCGGTAAGCGCCATGCATGGTATCCCCTTAGACAGGAAAAATTCTTCCATAAACTTTGCATGCTCTACAGATACACAGAAACCCAGGCCATGGACGTTATTCATATCCGTAACATACCGATACAGTGAATTTACGATGTGACCAGCACGTTTTTCAGCAACTGTTCGATTTAATGAGAAGATATTGCTTAGTTCATTTTTGTCATATCCTCCGCGAGTCCATCGCACAGTGGATAGATCTACATCATCCGAAACACCAAAATACTGGAATGGACAAAGCAGCTTTCGCTCAATCGCTTCCGGAAGACGTATTTCAGCTGATATGCGCCCGTTAAAATAGTCCAGAACGTTCTTTCCATCCATTCGTTCTGGAGTTGCAGTCAGACCAAGCAAAATTCTAGGTTTGAAGTGGTTAAGTAATCCTTGATAGGTAGGCGCTGCAGCATGGTGAAATTCATCTACAATGATAAAATCATAATAGTCCGCCGGCAAAAAATCATATAGTTTCTGAGAGGACAATGTCTGAACAGAAATAAACAGATGGTCTAAGTTATCTGGTTTAAACTTTCCTACAAAAAGTTCTCCGAAATTCGGATCTTTTAAAACGGCGCGAAAAACGCTTTGGCTCTGCTTCAAAATTTCTTCTCTGTGAACTACAAACAGTAGTCGGGGCTTTGACCTGACAGATATTTTACAAAAGTGCCTGTAATCAAAAGCTGAGATCAAGGTCTTTCCTGTACCGGTAGCGGCAACAACCAGATTTCGATAATAACCTCTGACCTCGCGTTCCGCCTGCAAACAGTCTAAAATCTCTTGCTGATAGGGGTAAGGCTGAATGTCAAATACGAACTGCATTTCGTTTGTGTGATTTGTACTGCAATCCTTCGCCAAAGCACATTCCAGTCTCTTCTTGCAACTTTCCTCATAGACTTCGAAACCGGGTGTGTTCCAATAGCTATCGAAAGTTGCTTCCATTTTCCGAATAGTTGGAAGCATGTCCTTTGTCGTAAGCTTTACATTCCATTCAAGTCCGCTGGACATAGCCGGATTAGACAGATTTGAAGAACCAACATATGCTGTGGTAAATCCGGTTTCGCGATAGAACATATATGCCTTTGCATGAAGTCTGGTCCGCTTGGTATCGTAGGATATTCTGATTTCCGTATTGGGAAGCTTCTGTAATTCTTCCACTGCTCTTACATCGGTTGCTCCCATGTACGTTGTCGTGATAACACGAAGTTGTCCACCACGACCAACGAATCTTTGAAGGTCATCAATGATCAACCGAAGGCCGCTCCACTTTACAAAGGAAACCAACATATCGATCCGATCCGACGTGGCAATTTCTTTTTTTAGCTCAGAGAACATCTGCGGCTCATGAATTGCCCCGGTAAACAGGCTGCTTTGAGCGATCGATGTCTCAGGGCGTGGAAGATCCTTTGCCTTTTTCTGACCGATACGCACCATAGGATCGGTGCTGGATAACAGAGCTAACAGTTGCTCTCCATCATCAGATACCGTAAGCTTCTGAAGATCCTCTTCCGCAGTTTCCTGTGAAATCAGTCCTACAATTTTATTGACCAATTCCAGCTGTGCAGAAATATCATCTCCAGCGATTCGGTCAAGTCCCTTACGAACGACCTCTGATAGATACTGAGTCAGAACAGAAGCTGCCTCTGTTGAATCAATTTTCTCAATATGTTTTTCGGCATCGGAAAAGTGGATTAGTTCTTCTTTGATTTCTTTATTTACTACTTGTTCGTAAAGGCCTTGTCTAAGCATAACAAGAATCTCCTCATAATGTTTATACAGGCTCCAACCCTTTGATTTTTTCAAGGAGTTTGAGCCTGTCTTTATAAAAACCAGATATTTCTGTTGCGGCATAGGCCAGTTTGCCAGAGCGTTTAATTCTTCAAAAGTCCCTTAATAGCGCGATAGATCTCACTGCCTTTTTTGTTGCCGAACTGTTTGACCAGGGCGTTGTTGATGCCCTGTTTTGATTTGAACTCATTGATGCAGGCCATGATCTCATCCGCATCGTCTCTGCAGAATGCGGGCAGAAGATCGAGGACCTGGTTTTCTTCAATGCTCTGGAACTGGAGGTTGGAAATCTGCTGGATATCCATACCGCGTTGTTTCCAGAACTGGATGATATAGTGGAAACCATCGTCGTTGCTGACGATAAAATAGTTCTCATCGGGATTTTGGGCTGTAAGAGAACCAAGGTAGGTCGCCAGCTGGAAATCCAGGGCATTTTTGGCTCCGGTTTCTACCTTATAATAGAAGATCCGTGCTTTGGAAGCGTTGATGCACAGATGGATATCGAAGGTCAGCTTGTCCGCATTGCTGCTGTAGAAAAGATGTACCTGATCGCCCTCCGGAAGCTTCTCGATGCCTTTCAGACCGTTGTAACCGATGTTTTCAAAATCCACTAAATAAATTGCCATATACTGTTTCCTTTCTGTTGTTTCCGTTCCCGCCTTTTCTGGTAAAAGACGATACCCAAAGATAATGGAAAGCAGCACCTCCCGGTATCGTTAAAACGTATCAAACGTTTTGGACTCGATCTCCTGCTCGCGAAGAAGGGCGTGAACGATTTCTTCATACACGGCAAGGGAACCGGTCTTTTTGATTTTCTTCATGTAAGATTCCGGACTGGTAAAGAGATGGCTCATATAGAACCAGAGTTCCTTCATTTTGAAAAGCACATCCTTATCACCGGACATAACGACCCGATACTCTTCCACCAAACGGTCATGAAAATGCAGGAAGCGTTCTTTTGAAAGCCCCGGCTCTCCGTGAAGCTCGTTTAAAAGAGCAGGATCTGCCACCAGTCCCCGGCCCAGCATCAGTCTGTCCACAGCCGGAAATCGTTCCGTAAACTGCCGTACCATTTCTCTGGAAAAGAGATCCCCATTGTAACAAAGGGGATTTCTGCTCTCCCGTACAGCCAGTGCAAAGGTCTCAAGATCCGGTTTTCCTTTATAAAAATCCTTTCGCAGTCTCGGATGCACGATGAGCTCTTCCAGAGGAAACCGGTTAAAGAGCGCAAGGAGTACTGGAAACTCCTCCGGCTCTTCCAGACCGATCCTCGTCTTGACAGAGATCTTCAGATCCAGAGCGGAAAAAATCTCATCCAGAAAAGCTTCCAGCTGATCCGGATAGGTAAGAAGGCCGGAACCTTTGCCTTTTGCCACTACCGTGCCCGAAGGACAGCCAAGATTCAGATTGATCTCCTGAAAACCATATTTTTGAAGTTCCCTGGCTCCACGGATAAAGTCTTCGCTTTTTCCCGTAAGGATCTGGGGAACTACCGTCAGTCCCGGATTGTTTTCCGGCAGGATATCCTGGATTTCCCGGTTCCGGAAGATTTTTTTGGTTCCGGGAACCAGGAAAGGCGTGAAATATTTATCCGGCGAACGGAAACATTCCGCATAGACTCTGCGGTAAATATGGCCTGTAATGCCTTCCATCGGTGCAAAATAGTAATTCATAACATGAAAATCCTCTCATTCATTGTAAATTTATCCCTTTTCCCTGTCAAGTCCGGAGTTTTCAAAGGAAATGCTTGCAAAAAACAGTTCATAAAAATCATCTTCTCCTTCCAGCATAGGAGAGTTTTCTCCTCCGCCATTGGTACTCCGGCGCATGGATGCGTAGAATTCTTCTCCTTCTTGGATAAGATCCATCTCATAGATGGGATATCCCAGTTCCCTGCAAAGGCTGCAGAAAGCACTCAGCGGGGCTTTTTCTTTCCTTGTTTCCAAAAGTCTTTCTCTCAGTTTCGGGTCTGCCAGCGCTTTTTTTCTCAGTTCTTCTAACATTTCTGCAAGATTCATAAAGTTTACCTCTCTTAGAATCATTTTCTTCTACCTGCATCTTTTTATTATAACGGGATTTTCCGGACAGAGCAAATAAAATTTATTTTTCAACAAAAAAAGAAGGTCTTATGCTATACTGTTTTTTAAGAAACGATCCGGTTTCCCGCTTGCTTTCGGATCGTTGCACAAAAAGAAAGGAGAAAAATATATGAACACAAGAAAACACTGGCTGTCTCACTTCTTTGCCTTCTTCTTTGTCCTATGCATGACGCTTGGCCTTACTGTTTATGCGGATGAAGATATGAAGGTTCATTTTCTGAATGTAGGCCAGGCAGATTCCACCCTGATCACCTGTGGAGAACATGCCATGCTCATTGATGCCGGAAACAATGATGATGCGGAACCGATCCTGAATTATATTCAGAACAAAGCCGGACTGACGCATCTGGATTATGCGATCGGTACACATCCACATGAGGATCACATCGGCTCTCTGGACTCTGTTCTGAAAGCCGTTTCCGTTGATACGGTGATGCTGCCAAATGTAACTGCCAATACGCAGACCTTCCGTGATGTGCTGAACGTCATTGACGAGAAGGGTCTGTCCATCACCATTCCGGAGGTTGGCGATACTTACACGCTGGGAGATGCTTCCTTTACGATTCTCGGACCTGTAGGTGATTATGGGGATGACCTGAATAACTGGTCGATTGCTCTTAAGCTTACCTATGGGAATGTAAGTTTTCTTTTTACAGGAGATGCGGAAAGCACAGCGGAATCGGATATGCTGAATACCGGTCTGGATCTTGGTGCAGACGTTTACCAGGTCGGACACCATGGTTCCCGTACATCCTCCAGCAGCGCCTTTCTGGATGCGGTTGCTCCGAAATACGCAGTCATCAGCTGTGGAGCCGGAAATGATTACGGCCATCCCCATCAGGAGACTCTGGATGCCCTTTCTTCCAGAGGGATCGAAATCTACCGGACGGATCTTCAGGGAAGTATCGTTGCTTCCACAGACGGAAGCAGTATTTCCTTTGCTACTGCTTTTGAAAATGATTCTTCCTCCTCCGCTTCCGACGGACAGGACACGGATCGTTCTGCAGCCGCTGTCAGCGACGACAGTTCGTACAGCCAGGACAACACCGCTTCCGTAGATGATCCCATCGTTCATATCACAAAGACCGGTGAAAAATATCATTCTGCGGGCTGCCGGTATCTGAAAAAATCAGATATCGAGGTCACTCTTTCCGAAGCGAAGAATCGTGGACTGACTCCCTGCAGCAAATGTAATCCCCCGAGATAAAAAAACGGGAACAAATTTTGCCGGCGAATCCGGCGCAGAAAGGAGTGTTCTTACTTATGAAAGGAACCGTAGACCGGATTGAAGAAACCTTTGCCGTCTGTGAAATGGACGGACGGATCATGCAGAACATCCCGCTTTCGGCTTTCACGGAACAGCCCAAAGACGGAGACATTTTTGATTTTGAAAATGGTATCGCTGTCCTGAAGCCTGCTGAAACAGAAGAACGAAAAGAAGAAATACAGTCTCTGTTTGATCGGCTGAAGAAAAAATAATTGTGATTGGAGATTTTATTTATGGAAAGAGAAAAATTTTCTTCCCGTCTTGGCTTCATCCTGATCTCTGCAGGATGTGCCATCGGTCTTGGAAATGTCTGGCGTTTCCCTTATATTACAGGAAAGTACGGCGGCGCTGCTTTTGTACTTATGTATCTGTTTTTCCTCGTTATCCTTGGACTTCCCATCATGGTTGCGGAATTTTCCGTAGGAAGAGCCAGCCGCAAAAGCGCTGCACTCTCCTTCGATGTTCTGGAACCCAAAGGGACAAAATGGCATCTTTATAAATATGGTGCTATGGCTGGAAACTATCTTCTGATGATGTTTTACACCACCATCGGAGGATGGATGCTTCTTTATTTTTTCAAGACTGCCCTGGGGCAGTTTGACGGTCTGACTTCCGCAGAAGTTTCCGACAGCTTCGGAAAGCTCATGGAACAGCCCGGGCTTATGACACTTTTTATGATCATTACGGTTGTAACCTGCTTTATGATCTGTTCTCTGGGCCTTCAGAAGGGTGTGGAAAAGATCACCAAGGTTATGATGGTCTGCCTTCTGGGACTGATGATCGTTCTGGCTGCCCGGTCTCTTCTTTTAAAAGGTGGAGAAGAAGGAATCCGTTTCTATCTGTTTCCGGATTTCAAAAAACTGACGGAAGGAAGCGGCGGACTCTGGGAAGCTGTATATGCAGCCATGGGACAGTCCTTCTTTACCCTGAGTCTTGGTATCGGTGCACTGGCTATTTTCGGAAGCTATATCGGAAAAGAGCGGTCTCTTACAGGAGAAGCTTTAAGTATTGCCATACTTGATACGTTTGTGGCACTTATGGCCGGCCTGATCATTTTCCCGGCCTGTTTTGCCTACGACATCCAGCCGGACAGCGGTCCCAATCTGATCTTTATTACGCTGCCCAACGTATTCAATGCCATGAAGGGCGGTCGGCTCTGGGGAACCCTGTTTTTCCTGTTTATGTCCTTTGCTGCGTTTTCTACCATCATTGCCGTGTTTGAGAACATTCTTTCTTTTGCAATGGATCTCACCGGCTGCAGCCGTAAGAAAGCAGTTGTGATAAACCTGATTGCCATTATCGTGCTTTCTCTTCCGTGTGTACTCGGCTTTAACGTTTTAAGCGGACTGAAGCTCCCGGGTGGTTCTGTCCTTGATTTTGAGGATTTTCTGGTCAGCAACAACCTGCTTCCGCTCGGAAGTCTGGTATATCTTCTGTTCTGTACCAGCCGGTACGGTTGGGGCTTCCGGAATTTTATGAAGGAAGCAAATACAGGGGAAGGGATTAAATTCCCCTCCTGGGCAAGATTTTATGTAAGCTATATCCTTCCCGTGATCGTACTTGTAATTTTCTTTATGGGATACTGGAGTTTCTTCCATTAAATTATATGAAAAAAGCGTCCACAGGCAACCGCACAGATTGTCTTTATGGACGCTTTTTTTCATTCATTTGTGGTAAGGTTCTCCGTGGATGATCCGGTAGCTCCGGTAGATCTGTTCCAGCAGGATCACCCGCATAAGCTGATGGGGAAAGGTCATGTCTGAAAAACTCAGCAGATAATCCGCCCGTTTCAGAAGCCGGTCACTCATTCCCAGGGAACCGCCGATCAGAAAGACCAGATGGCTTGTTCCGCTAATCCCGAGAGAATCGATCTTCTCTGCCAGTTTTTCGCTGGTCAGTTTTTTTCCTTCAATAGCAAGGGCAATGACGTAAGCCGAATCCGGAAGATATTTTTCCATGCGCTCCGCTTCTTTTTCTTTGATCTGGCTGACTACCAGTTCAGAGGCACCATCCGGTGTCTTCTCATCTGCCACTTCTACAATTTCCAGCTTGCAGTAACGGCTCAGCCGTTTGCTGTATTCTTTGATCGCATCTGTAAAAAATTTTTCTTTGACTTTTCCCACACAGAGGACAGTTATTTTCATAGATCCGGGTTCCTTTTTCAGAAATCAAAAGCCGTACGGTCGGTACAGTACTTTTTGATAATCGTCTCCACAACTTTCACATGCTCCGGATGGCCGGCGTAGGTTTTTAAGGCTGCTTCATCCTCGTATTCACCGATAAGGGCAATGTCTCTGGTGCTGGAGACCAGAGGCTCTGTGATGACTTTTACGGAGAGAACGCCGGGGACGATCTCTTTTAAGGCTTCCAGCTTCTCTTTCATCTCGGCTGCAGCCTGTTTCTTCGTCTCCTCTGTGAGGGAAGCGTCAAAATTCCACATAACGATATGCGTTACCATAAAAAACACTCCTTTCTGACTGCAAAAACAGGGTACACAGCGCAGCCGCCATATACCCTGTCTTTTACAGAATCTTGTTTTTATTATTTGTTCTTCAGGAACTCGTCAATGCCTTTGGCAGCAGCTTTACCGGCACCCATTGCAAGGATAACCGTAGCAGCTCCGGTTACAGCATCTCCGCCGGCATATACGCCGTCTTTGCTGGTCTTACCGGTCTCTTCATCAGCAATGATACATTTTCTCTTATTGATATCCAGGCCGATGGTCGTGGAAGAGATCAGCGGGTTCGGAGAAGTACCAAGGGACATGATAACGGTATCTACATCAATCTCATACTCGGATCCCGGAATCTCTACCGGACGTCTTCTTCCGGATGCATCCGGCTCGCCAAGTTCCATCTTCACTACGCGGATACCTTTTACCCAGTCATTCTCGTCAACGAGGATTTCCTTCGGGTTTGTCAGGAGGTCAAAAATAATACCTTCTTCTTTTGCATGATGAACTTCCTCTGCACGGGCAGGCAGTTCTGCTTCACTACGACGGTAAATAATATGAACTTCAGCGCCCAGACGCAGAGCGGTTCTTGCAGCATCCATAGCTACGTTTCCGCCGCCGACTACGGCTACTTTCTTGCCATGTACGATCGGTGTATCATAATCATCGCGGAAAGCTTTCATCAGGTTGTTTCTGGTCAGGAACTCATTGGCAGAGAATACGCCGTTGGCGTTCTCACCCGGGATACCCATAAACATAGGAAGACCGGCACCGGAACCAATGAAGACAGCCTCAAAGCCCTCTTTATCCATCAGCTCGTCGATGGTGGTGGATTTACCGATGATTACGTTTGTCTCGATCTTAACGCCAAGTGCTTTTACGTTCTCAACCTCTTTTTCTACAACTGCGCTCTTCGGAAGACGGAACTCCGGAATACCATAAACCAGAACACCGCCGGCTTTGTGAAGAGCCTCAAAGATGGTTACATCGTAACCCATTTTAGCCAGATCACCGGCACAGGTCAATCCGGAAGGACCGGAACCGATAACAGCAACTTTCTTGCCGTTTTTCTCAACCGGAGCAGACGGTTTGATGCCGTTCTCGCGAGCCCAGTCAGCTACGAAACGCTCCAGTTTACCGATGGAAACTGCTTCACCCTTGATGCCGCGGATACATTTTCCCTCACACTGGCTCTCCTGCGGGCAGACACGGCCACAGATAGCGGGAAGTGCACTGGATTCGGAGATGATGCGGTAAGCTTCTTCGAAGTTTCCTTCTTTTACCTGATGGATGAAATCCGGGATATGGATACTTACCGGGCAGCCCTCTACACATTTTGCTTTTTTACAGCCCAGGCAGCGGCTGGCCTCTTCCATTGCCTCTTCTTTATTATAACCAAGACATACTTCATCAAAATTTGTTGCTCTAACCTTCGGAGCCTGCTCTCTTACAGGAACCTTCTTTAATACGTCTGCCATTATTTGTCACCTCCGCAATTTCCACATCCACCGTGATGGGTATCACCCTCACGCAGTTTCAGAAGAGCCTGGCCTTCTTCTGTCTTGTACATAGCCTGTCTCTTCATGGCAGCATTGAAATCGATCAGATGGCCGTCAAACTCCGGTCCGTCTACGCAGGCAAATTTAATCTCATCGCCTACAGCAACTCGACAGGCACCACACATACCGGTACCGTCTACCATGATCGGGTTCATGCTGACGATGGTGGGGATATTCAGCTTCTTGGTGGTCAGACAGGCAAATTTCATCATGATCATCGGTCCGATGGCGATGCAGCGGTCATACTGTTTTCCTTCTGCTACCAGATCCTCGATCACTTTGGTTACCAGTCCGCTTCTTCCGTAAGAACCGTCATCGGTTGTGATGTAGAGATTTCCGGCAACTGCCTCCATCTCTTTCTCCAGAATGATCAGGTCTTTTGTCTTTGCACCAACGATCACATCTGCGTCAATTCCATGCTCGTGAAGCCATTTTACCTGAGGATATACAGGTGCAGTACCTACACCGCCGGCAACAAACAGAAGCTTCAGTTTCTTCACTTCCTCAAGATCATCCGTGCAAAGCTCAGACGGACGTCCCAGAGGACCTACAAAATCTTCAAAAGCATCACCGGTTTTCAGAGTTGCAAACTTCTCTGTGGAAGCTCCGATGGGCTGAAATACGATGGTGATGGTTCCTTCTTCTCTGTCATAGTCACAGATGGTAAGGGGAATTCTTTCACCCTCCTCATCCATCTTCGCGATGATGAACTGTCCGGGCAGACAGTGCTCGGCAACTCGCGGAGCTTCTACAACCATGGAGTAAATGTTGCTTGCAAGCTTTTCCGCTTTTCTGATTTTGTACATAATGCTCCTCCTCTTCTTATTTTGCACGGGACTCAAAAGAGAGCTCCGCACAGAATGGTAGGGGAAACCATAAAAGGTTCCTCTCTATGATAAAAGGCCTGTGTGACGCGCATATGCCAGTACATACCTCACTGTACTTGCATATACGCATCCTACTGTCTTTCATATAGCGCACTTTTTACGCTCTCAACAAGTATAAAGCAATGCCATAAAAATATCAATACTTTAATCAACAAAAATGTACAATTAATCATACATAGTTATCGATATAATCTTCAAATTCTTCCATGGACATCAGGATTTTCCGCGGCTTTGTGCCTTCTTCCGGACCGACGACACCGGCGTCTGCAAGCTGATCCATGATCCTGGCGGCACGGTTGAAGCCGATCTTCAGAAGACGCTGCAGCATACCGATCGAAGCTTTGTCTTTCTCGATGATGAAACGGCCTGCCCGTTCAAAATACTCATCGATATCACTTTCACCGGAACTGTCAGAGGCACTTACGCTCTGTGCCTGGCTGATCTTACTTTCGATATCGGCACTTCCCTGGGAAACACCGTTTTCCTGCGTAAGGAATTCTACCACATCACTGACCTCTGTATCTGAGACAAAAGCCCCCTGCACACGGGCAGGCTTCTGATAGCCCTGTGGATAGAACAGCATGTCTCCCTTTCCAAGAAGCTTTTCGGCTCCGACCATATCGATGATCGTACGGGAATCCACACCGGAGGATACGGAAAAAGCGATACGGGAAGGCATATTGGCTTTGATAAGACCGGTGATGACATTGACGGAAGGTCTCTGCGTTGCAATGATCAGATGGATCCCTGCCGCACGGGCCAGCTGAGCCAGACGGCAGATGGCATCCTCCACTTCTCCGGGAGCCACCATCATAAGGTCTGCCAGCTCATCGACAATGATCACGATCTGAGGCATTTTTTCCGGTTTATCGGGATCCGGAATGTCTTTGATCGCATCGATCTTCTTATTATAACCCTTCAGGTCCCGGACATTATATTCTGCAAATTTCTGATAGCGGCCGGTCATTTCCGCCACTGCCCAGTTCAGGGCACCGGAGGCTTTCTTCGGATCGGTCACGACAGGGATCAGAAGATGCGGGATTCCGTTATAAACACTCAGTTCCACTACCTTGGGGTCGATCATGATAAGTTTTACATCTTCCGGCTTTGCCTTATAGAGCAGGCTCATGATAATGGTATTGATGCAGACCGATTTACCGGAACCGGTGGCACCGGCGATCAGAAGATGCGGCATACGGGCAATATCTGCAACGACCGGTTTTCCGGCAATGTCTTTTCCGGCTGCAAAAGCAAGGCTGGATGGATGTTCTTTGAATTCTTTGGTCTCCAGCAGTTCTCTCAGGGGAACCGGGCTGTTTGTTTTGTTCGGTACTTCGATCCCGACGGCAGCTTTTCCGGGGATGGGCGCTTCGATACGGATATCGGCAGCCGCCAGGTTCAGCTTGATGTCATCGGAAAGATTGACGATCCGGCTGACCTTCACTCCCTGATCAGGCGTAAGCTCATAGCGGGTAACGGAGGGACCGCAGCTTACATTGGTAACACGTACGCCGACACCAAAGTTGTGAAGGGTCTGCTGAAGCTTGGCCGCCGTCTCACGGAGTTCCTGATCCCTCCCGACCGCAGGATTGCTTTTGGGCTTGCTTAAAAGATCAAGAGGCGGGAAGACATACTCCTTTTTCACCACCTGGCTGGAGGCTTCGATTTCCTTTGCCACATTTTCCTGATTTTTCTGTTGTTCTTCCTGGCTGGACTTCGGATTCCGGAACTGTTTTTCTCCCGGTGCCGGCGGTGCATCCTGAAAAACAGCTCCCGCAGAGGTAGGTCTTAACGAATTATCTTCTCTGAAAATACCGTCTGAGGAGTGTGAAGAAGCTTTCGCCCTTCTGTGCTCCGGCTGAATGGCAATTGTTTCCGTGCTGGTACTCTCCTCTTCATCCGTGTCATAACCGCTGATCTCCTGCATATCCCCGGGATCACAGAAGGGCTCCGGTTCCTCTTCCGGATCGGTATCCGCATCCATGTCTATATCCTCTGTCTCAACAGCATCTGCTTCATAAACGGACGGGATTTCTTCTTCATCAGAGGGATCATCCCCAAGATCAAGTCCCGGTCCGGTCTCATCCGGTCCGCCCCAGCGTTCCCGGAAAATCTCCTCCGGATCGCTCTCCTCGGTTTCGTCCGCTTTCTGTAAAAATACAGGCTGGCTCAGAGGCCGGTAAAAATCTTCCTGTTCTTCCGTAAATTCTTCGTTTTCATCCGGTTCTGCTTCCAGATCCTCCGACTGATTTCTGGCGGAAGAAGCCAGTTCTCCATTGATCCTGAGCTGTTCTTCAAAGGAGCTTGGACGCTGCTCACGGATCGAGACAGGCGCCACTTCTTCTTCTACCTCCCGGATCTCCGGCTCCGGGAACCTTCTGTCCACAAAAGGCAGTTCCGGACTGACCTTGGGAATCCGTTCCTCCAGAGGAACCTGAAAGTTCTTTCCGCTGATGGCATGATCCATAACCTTGAGGTTCGGCTCGTCCACTTCCGGACGCATCTTAGGTACCGGAGGCACGATCTCGTGTACCTCCTCCAGCGGCATGGTGCGTGGAGAAAGACCATTCAGATCTACACCGCTGACCTTCTGATTTCTTCGCAAAGTTTCCGGAAGGGTCTTCAGCTGGTCTTTTTCCTTTTCCAGCTGTTCCCGCTGCATTTTCCGCTGTTCTTCACGGATGATCCGTCTTTTTTCCTCGCGGATCGCTGCCCGTTCCCGACGGATCGCTGCTTCTTCCCTGTTATTTTCATACATGTTTTTATAGACTTTTTTCCCGGTTCTCCGAAAATCCTCAAAGAAAGACCGCTCTGTGATCAGAACCATACAAAGGATCATGATCACGATCACCAGTACATAAGCACCTGCCACGCCAAATGCCGGGCAGACCAGTGTACAGAGGACCCCTCCGGCCAGTCCGCCGCCGCTTCTGCTGGCCGCACTGGATTTATAAAAATCCAGAAAATTTCTGTCTGCCTGATAAGAATTCAGTCCGAGTTCCACTACTGTGCAGACACAGATCACCAGAAGGATCACTGCCGCAGCTTTCATCCATGCCAGCGGATTGTTCCGGTTGCTCAAAAGAAAAGCCACCATCAGAAAAAGGATCACCGGAAGAAGATAAGCCATAAAACCGAAGACGCCAAAAAAGAACCGGCTGATGGCATCCCCAACAAAACCGCCGATCCCGAAATTACTGATAAACAGGATCACAGAAAGTGCCAGTGTACCCCAGAGGGTCACTTCTTCTGCGATCGGAAAGCTGAATACATGATCGTTCTTTTTTCTATCTGTATTCCGGCTGCCCGTATTCTGCCGACCCTTGGATGTGGAAGCACCGGAAGCACGTCCTGCGGAAGAAGCAGACGGCCGTTTGGGCGCCGTCTGCTTTTTGTTTGTCGTTTTCTGGTTTTCTGTCTCTTTCTTTGCTGCCATGAATATCTCCTCTTACAAAGTTCTTATACGATAAAATGGGCTATGATCGCAATTATTCCTGCTGCAAAACAGTAAATGGAAAAGCCCTTGAAATTCTTCTTTCTCACAACGACCAGCATGGTACGGATACAGATATATCCCACCACTCCTGCCACAATGGCTCCTGCCACGCAGTTTGCCACCATACCTCCGGAGATCACTTCCGTTCCAATATCCTTCAGCTCCAGGACTGCTGCTCCCAGGATCGCCGGTATCGACATGATAAAGGAATATTTCACTGCAAAACGCCGGTCAAAACCACTTAAAAGGCAGGCTGTAATGGTCGTTCCGGAACGGGAAAGTCCCGGAAGTGTCGCCACACCCTGGGCAATACCGATCAGGAAACCATTGCTGTAACTGATATCTTTCGGGATCTTTTTCCCATCCTTGCAATGATCTGCCACCAGAAGCAAAAGTCCTGTCAGAAGCAGGCAGACACCGGGAACGATCAGTGTTGTAGAAGCAAAGCTGATCAGATTCTTTCCGACCACGCCGATCAAGCCGGTAGGAATGGTGGATACCAGCACCAGGACTACAAATTTCCGGTAATTGTTATGTACGATCCGGTGATAACGGAATGCCTCCTTATACCGGCGGTTGCGGTAAAAAATCTTGATATTACCGGCGATATCCGCACACATGGAGAAAAACTCCCGTATCATTTTAAAAATATCCTTCCAGTAAACAATAAATACTGCAGCCAGTGTTCCGATATGCAGGCAGACATCAAAAAGCAGTCCCCCGTCCGTCTGCATCCCGAAAATATTCTGAAATATGGCCAGATGGCCGGAACTGCTGACAGGCAGAAATTCTGTGATCCCCTGTACAATTCCTAAAAAAATCGCCTGAAGCAATGACATAACCGTTCCTCCTTGACTCTTTCCTCGTTCAGAAACACAACTGCCGGCTTCCTTCCGTTTTTCATTCTTCTGAAACAAAAGAAGCCGGCAGACATATAGATTTAGTATAGCATATTTTGTCAAGATGTACAAATCATTTTCCGAAGTTTTGCCACGGCATCCCGGATACCGCCCACACGGTCGATGATCCCTTCTTCCACTGCCTGCTTTCCGACAAGGATCGTTCCCAGGTCCTTCGTAAGCATTCCGGTATCCAGCATCAGTTCCTCCAGCCGTTCTCTTCGTGCGCTGCAGTGACCGGCGATAAAGCCCAGGATCCGATCCTGCATCTGTTTGAAATAATCATAGGTCTGCGGAGCTCCGATCACCGTCCCGTTCATCCGGACCGGATGGATCACCATCGTTCCTGTGGCTACAATAAAGGAATAATCGGTGGACACGGCAATGGGAACTCCGATAGAGTGGCTGCCTCCCAACACAAGAGAAACGGTGGGTTTACTCAGAGAAGCGATCATTTCCGCGATCGCAAGCCCGGCTTCCACATCACCTCCTACCGTATTCAGGAGCACCAGAACGCCTTTGATCTCGTCACTGTCCTCGATCGCTGCCAGCTGCGGAAGGACATGTTCGTATTTTGTTGTTTTGGTATTGGCAGAAAGACATTCATGTCCCTCTATCTCTCCGATCACAGAGATCAGATGGATCCGGTCATCCATTTTTACCTCACCGAATTCCCGGAGATTTTCTCTGTCATTTTCCGTTTTTCCTTTTTGCTTTGTCTCTGTCATCCTTTTACCTCGATTCCGACATTGCTGTCTTTTTTACAGTATTGCCGGAATCAGGTTTTTTATGAAAAAAAAACAGTCCGTCTCCCTTTCGGGAAAACGGACCATCTGTCAGTTTTTGTAAAAATATTCTTTTTCCAGGTTCCGTACCATTCGGGTGTAAAGTTCCTGGCAGTCTTCCTTTCTGTCCTCCTCAATGAGATGAAGACAGGGAGCAAGATACTCTTCCCAGATGGAAGCGTAGATCTCTTTGCATTTTTTATCTCTGTTGATATGTTTCACAATAGTGGGAGCGATGTCATAATATTCCTGCACAATGGCTTCTCCCTCATCTGTGGACAAAAGATAAGTATCACGGTAGTTCCGGAAGCAGTTCAGCTCATAACAGTCATCCGGTTTTCCGAGAGTCGTACAGGCTGCCGTGGTAATATAGCAGAACTTCCGTTTGAAACCACCGTTGATCTGCTCATAAGTCGCCGGAGATACATTTGTGTCCGGGAAATGCTCTTTCCATGCTGCTGCCAGCTTTTCAGAAAAGAGTTTTCCGGATTCTCCTTCGTACTTCAGCACTGCCGGGTACAGATAGACCACCAGAGAAAGGTTATAATCCACCAGAAGGTTGGCCCGTTTGTTTTTCTTTTTCTCCTGCATCAGAGTCTCCTCTGCCGCAGCGGCTACCGCCTCGGCCATATTTGCCAGATACTGTTCCTTATCGATCACCTGCTGATATCCGTTCTCCAGCGCCTCCAGCGTAACGAGATGCTGTTCATAGTAAGCTTCAAAAGCGGTCGGATAACGCTTTCTCTTAAAATTTCCGATGGGGTCATCCACATTCAGAAGCATGCCCGGAAGTCCCTCGATCGCGGTCGTATAAAAACTCATAATTTTTCTCCCTGCATATTTGGTGATGTCTGAATAAACAGACATGTCCATCCGGTGTCAGAGATCTTACTCGTCCCAGTTGTGGAATACGTTCTGTACGTCGTCATCCTCATCCAGAAGATCCAGAGTTCTCTGAAGGTTCTTGATCGCAGTCTCATCTGTCAGTGTCACATAGTTCTGCGGGATCATGCGGACCTCTGCCTCTGCCATGGGGATTCCCTCTTTCTCCAGAGCCTCTCTGACTGCACTGAAATCCTCCGGTGCAGTCAGGATCTCAAAGCTGTCTTCTTCCTCTGAGAAATCCTCAGCGCCTGCATCCAGAGCCATCATCATAAGATCATCTGCGTTCATGTCGCACTCTTCTTTATCAATGATGATCTGACCCTTTTCATCGAAGCTGTAGGACACACAGCCCTGTGTACCGATGCTTCCGTTTCCTTTGGTGAAAGCACTTCTTACGTTTGCTGCGGTACGGTTCTTATTGTCTGTCAGTGCCTCTACGATGATAGCGATTCCGTTAGGACCATAGCCTTCATAGGTAACATGCTCGTAGTTTACTGCATTGGCATCTCCGGCTGCTTTTTTGATACCACGCTCGATGGTATCGTTCGGCATGTTGTTTGCCTTTGCTTTTGCGATACAGTCACGAAGTTTGCTGTTGTTCTCCGGATCCGGACCGCCCTCTTTTACTGCAACGGCGATCTCACGGCCGATGATCGTAAATACTTTTCCCTTTGCTGCATCGTTTTTCTCTTTTTTGTGCTTAATATTGGCAAATTTTGAATGTCCTGACATGAAATTTTTACTCCTTTTACTTTTTCTTCATATGTCTCTAATCATTTATACCATTTCCCCGCCTGTTCGTCAAGAATCCTGTTTATGTAGGCAGTTCCAGACTTACCATAAGCGCGTGATCCACCCGTTTCAGTATACTTTCATCCAGGTGGCAGACGCGATCCCTCAGACGAGTCTTGTCGATCGTCCTCAGCTGTTCCAGAAGGATCACTGAGTCCTTAACGATCTCACATTTCCTGGCTTCGATCTCCACATGCGTCGGCAGCTTTGCTTTGTTCATGCGGGACGTGATCGCTGCACAGATCACAGTAGGACTGTGACGGTTTCCGATATCATTCTGAATGATGAGCACCGGCCGGATCCCTCCCTGTTCAGAGCCGACCACCGGTCTTAAGTCTGCGTAAAAAACATCGCCTCTTCGAATTATCACGCATTTCACTCTCCGCTTCCTGATTTGATAATGACCAGTATTTCCATAATCCCTGCGGTTTATGCGCTTTTGTATTCTTTTGGCTGATTTTTAGTTTTTCTATTTCACAAGCTCATCCGCGATCTCCACGATCTTTCCGTTCTGATAATAGACCCGCGGAACACGCTTGCCGATATCACAGACAAATTCATAGGGAAATCTTCCTGCCAGCCCGGAAAGAGCCGTTACGGGAAGAAAAGCCTCCCCGTCTTTTCCCATAAGGGTGACTTCCTCAAGCTCTGCCGCTTCCGGAATGTCTGTCACATCCACCATGAACTGATCCATGCAGATCCGCCCGAGGATCGGTGCTTTCTTTCCATGGATCAGAACAAACCCTTTGTTGGAAAGGCTCCGCGGATAACCATCTCCGTATCCGGCAGAAATGGTGGCGATCCTCATGTTTTTTTCTGCCACAAAGGTACCGCCATAGCTTACCGCATCTTTGGGCGCGATCTCTTTGATGAGCACGATCCGGCTCTTCAGCTCCATCATAGGCTCCAGCGGCAGATTTTCCGGTTTCATTTCTTCGGAAGGGTAAATGCCGTAAATCGTGATCCCGGCCCGGACCATATCGATCTGCGCCTCCGGAAATTCCATGATACTGGCACTGTTGGCCGCATGACGAAGTTTAAACGTAATACCTTTTTTCTCCAGTTTCGTGACAAAGCTCACAAAACGGAGCAGCTGGGCTCTTGCAAAAGTTTTATCTTCTTCATCCGCCCGGGCAAAATGAGTGAAGATTCCTTCCAGCTCTACCTGCTCCAGCTGCCGGATCTTTAGGATTTCTTCCATACTCTCCATGGTATCCGAAAATCCGATCCGGTGCATGCCTGTATCCAGACCAATATGAATATGTACGGTTTTACCGGCCTCCTTTGCCGCTCTGGAAAAGGCAGCTGCCGTCTCATAACGAAAGACCACCGGCCGGATCTCCTCTTCCACCATTTTAAGGTAATCTCCCTCAAAGGTATATCCAAGGATCAGGATCGGCTTTTTGATCCCGTTTCTACGCAGCTGAAAAGCCTCCTGAGCCGTTGCCACTGCATAGCCCCAGACCCGTTCCATCGTCTCCCCGAGTCTTGCAACGGGAAGTGCTCCATGACCATAACCATCGGTCTTAATGACCAGGGTCATTTTTGTCTCCGGCCGGAGTTTTGCAAACATGGCATCAATATTTTTTCTGCATGCGTCCATATCAATGGCCGCATAGATACGCATTGCCTCTGTTTCCTTCATTTTTATCCTTCTTTCAGTATCTGAGGGAGTTCCTTCAGGATATCTGTGGAAAGCATCCCTCTCACCCCTGTATTTTCCGCTGCACGGTCTCCTGCCAGGCCATGGAGATAGACTCCAAGAACGGCTGCATCAAAAGGTGCCGTCCCCTGGGCCAAAAGACCGGTGATGATGCCTGTGAGCACATCCCCGGAACCGCCTGTGGCCATTCCGTTGTTTCCGCTGGTATTGAGTACCAGCCGCTCACCGTCAGTGATCACAGTCCTGGCATCCTTCAGGACCAGGATCACCTGCTGCTCCTTCGCATAGGCAGACGCAAGCTCCAGAGGCCTTTTCTTCAGCTCTTCCATGGAAAAACCGGAGAGCCGCACCATTTCTCCCATATGGGGAGTCAGGATCTTTGGAGCCCGGCTCTTCTTCAGCCAGTCCGGATGTTTTGCCAGGATATTTAACGCATCCGCATCCAGAACCATTGGAAGATTGTTTTTTTCCAGAACAAAAAACAGCTCTCTTTCTGCTTCCGTTCCGGTGGAAAGACCGGGACCGATCCCTATGGCATCCGCCCAGGCAAGGGATTCCGACAGTGTTTTTTCTGAAAACCGCTCTTCCGTGGTCAGCACGGCTTCCGGAAGAAGTGTCTGCAGGATCTCACGATTGCAGGCTTCGCTCATCACACGTACCAGGCCGGTTCCCATAAGGGCAGCCGCCCGTCCGGAAAGATAAGCGGCTCCTGCCATATTCCGGCTGCCGGCCATAAGACAGGCTTTGCCGAAGCTTCCTTTGTTTCCTGCCGCTTCTCTTGGTGGCAGCAGGGAAAGAAGCTCTCTTCCTGCTGCCTGTACCCGTGGCAGCTGCTGCCGGAAGCCTTCTTTTGTAATGCCGATATCCAGCAGAACGGTCTTTCCTGCATACTCCGTTCCGGGATAAAGGACATGACCAAGCTTCCGGAAGGCCAGTGCACCGGTCACATCTGCCCGTACTGCTGTTCCCTGGATCCTTCCATCGTCCGATGAGATGCCGGACGGGATATCCACAGCGAAAATTTTCGCCGGATGCCGATTGATGTCTTCTATGACTTCACGGTAATTTCCACGGATCTCTCTGGAAAGCCCGGAGCCAAAAATGGCATCTACAATAGTAGTATATTCACTGTCCGGAAGATTCCGCACAAATTTTATACCATAATTTTCGCAGATTTTCTTCTGAAGTGCAGCCTCCTTCGACAGATGCTCCGGATTGCCGACAAACCAGATATCCACAGAAAAACCCTGCAGCTTCAGGATCCTTGCCATGGCAAAACCGTCCCCGCCGTTATTCCCGCTTCCGGCAGCTATCAGGATGCGGGAAAGATCAAAGGATTCCTTTTTCATAAGCTCCACGCAGGCAAGGGCTGCCCGCTCCATCAGAACCAGGGATGGGACGCCATAGTCCTGGATCACAGAGCGATCTGCCCGGCGCATTTCTTCTGCCGATACCAGATATTCCATGAAAAACCCCCTTTTAAGGCACGAAAAGGACGCGCTAAAACTTTGTCTTACCGCGTCTTCTGCCTACTTTTCTTTTGTTCTTCCCTGCTTTTTGTTTTTATTCTTGTTATAATTGCTCATGTTGTAGGAAAGCTGCATGAGGCTGTCCGAAAGATGTACACTTTCCACGATCACATCCTCAGGAAGCTTCAGATCTGTATGAGCAAAATTCCAGATCGCTTTCACGCCATTCTCCGTTACCAGATCAGCCATGGCTTTTGCCTGGCTTCTGGGAAGCGTCAGTGCTGCGATCTGTACATCGTTTTCTCTCAGATATTCGGGAAGATCTTTCACCATCCGGATCGGAATGTTCCCGACGACTGTCCCGTCAAGCTCCGGGTCTACATCAAAAATCCCGATCACCTGAAAGCCCCAGCGGGCAAACTTTGAATAATTTGCCAGAGCCTGACCCAGGTTTCCCGCACCAAGAATGATCATGTTGTAGGTACGGTCCAGTCCCAGGATCTTTCCGATCTCGGTATGCAGATGCTGCACATTATAACCGTAACCCTGCTGACCGAAACCGCCAAAATTGTTCAGATCCTGCCGGATCTGAGATGCCGTCACCTGCATCTTGTCACTCAGTTCATTGGATGAAATCCTCTCGACTCCGCTTTCCAGAAGATCACCCAGATAACGATAATATCGCGGCAGACGCTTGATCACTGCCCGCGAGATTACTTTTCGTTCCACTTTATACCATCCTTCCTGATTCCTCTAAGGCCAAAAACCTCTTAACATATTATAACCAATCCTGCCTGGATTGTCAAATAAATGTCAAGAGGTTATCCTTGAATAAAAGAAGGATTTAAAGGCGTGTCATAACGAAAATATTGTAAATCGCCTGGATCGCCGGCTCAAAATCTTCATTTTTTACACCGATGATGATGTTGAGCTCACTGGAACCCTGATCGATCATCTTTACGTTTACATTTGCATGAGACAGAGCGGAAAAAATACGGCCTGCAGTCCCTCTGGTGGAACGCATCCCTCTTCCTACGACTGCGATCAGTGCAAGATCTGATTCCAGTTCTACAGAATCCGGATGAACGGCACGGTGGATGCTGGCAAGAACCTTCTGCTCTTTTTCCTCAAATTCACTCTGATGAACAAACACGGTCATGGTGTCGATGCCGGAAGGCATGTGCTCAAAGGAAATACCGTTCTGCTCAAAGACTTCCAGTACCTTTCTGCCAAAACCTACCTCTGAATTCATCATATCTTTTTCAATATTCAGAGCAGCAAAGCCTTTCTTTCCTGCAATACCGGTGATGGTATATTTGGGTTTCCGGCAGGTACTTTCCACGATCAGAGTTCCCTTGTCTTCCGGTGCATTGGTATTGCGGATGTTGATGGGAATGCCTTCCTTACGGACCGGGAAAATGGCCTCCTCATGAAGAACGGTAGCTCCCATGTAGGAAAGCTCGCGAAGTTCCCGGTAAGTGATGGTCTCAATGACTTCAGGATTGACTACGATCCTGGGATCTGTGACAAGGAAGCCGGAAACATCCGTCCAGTTTTCATAAAGATCTGCGTGAATAGCGGCGGCAACCAGAGAACCGGTAATGTCAGAACCACCTCTTGAGAAAGTGATGACCTGCCCGTTCGGCAGTGCACCGTAAAATCCCGGGATCACAGCATTTTCCATCTCTTTCAGCCGTTCGCCCAGAACCTCCGTGGTCTTTTCCATATCGAAGCTGCCATCCTCACGGAAGACGATCACTTCTGCAGCATCCACAAATTCATATCCCAGATAGTTTGCCATGATGATACCGTTAAGATATTCTCCTCTGGATGCGGCATAATCTTTTCCGGCCTTGTTTGTAAAGTTCTCACGGATCAGTGAAAACTCCTTTTCCAGAGAAAGCTTCAGTTCCAGTCCATCAATGATCTCCTGATAACGCCGTTCGATCTGCCGGAGTTCTTTGGCAAATTCCTTTCCTTCCGCTGCCAGTGCATAGCAGGCATACAACATGTCTGTTACCTTGATATCTTCACTGAAACGCTTGCCCGGTGCGGAAGGAACTACAAACCGTCTGCCTGCATCGGAACGAATGATCGCGCCAACCTTTTTGAACTGTTCGGCGCTGGCAAGAGAGCTGCCGCCGAATTTTACAACTTTTTTCATTTTCTCTCCTCCTGGTCTTGAATTTTAACAACGATCCAGAGACACCTTGAT
>CAKRQP010000017.1:0-28353 GCA_934393555.1 uncultured Lachnospiraceae bacterium | reverse complement strand
TATGTAAAGTAAATGAAAGGAAAAAGATGAAAAAAATCAAAATAGTGCTTGCAAATCACAACTTTGTATTGTATAATAGCCGTTAAGAGATTTGAAATGGATTTCTGATTTTATTCTAATTTTATTCTGTGAGAAAATCATCTCGCTTATTCCAACCTTTTTTAACAACTGAACAGACAATGACAAAAGACTCAGACCTTCAGCCCGCTCCTGCTCTGTTTTTATCTATATTCCGTTTCATTTCTCGATAATACAAAAGAAAACCGCTTGGTATGGAAATGGAACCGGCAGTCCGGAATACTATCGAAGCAATATTCGGAACTGTCAGCAGGAAAGTAATATATCACAGGAAGCACATCCATTTTCGGCGGCGAAGAGAAAGGGGTGAGACCGATTTCAGGAAAGCACTGTGACGAGCAGTTCAGGCTGTACAGGGAACTTTCCGATTATGACGGAGCAGGCATTCGGCTTTGGCTGGACGGTGTACCGAGTACGCCCGAGGAGATCACCAGGGCATGCTGCGCCAGAGAAGGAAACAGTTACATGCGGGATTACATCAGAAATTCTTCTGATAAAGTAACGGATATTGCCTTCGACTGCATCGACAAAAGCAAAAAAACCAGGTGAAAGCGCCCCCTTCGCAGACAGACTTGGTAAATTATTCTGATGAAAGTCGAAATTGGTCGTTTCGCAGCAGACCCTTCTATGTTATAATGCAGGTGTATGAGAATTGTGTGAGCTCGTTGCAGCAGAGCAATTTTCAGGTACTTGGTAGAAATGATAAAAGGGGCTGGAGGTCGAACGAATGAAGAAAAAAATACTGCCTGTGATAGCAGCAGTTGTACTGATCGTAATTCTTGCGGCAATTTTGATTGTCGGAAAAGTAGTAGATAAATACATTCCTACAGATGAACGGATGGATTCTGCGGAATATTATGGGATCACCGGAGAAGGCCAGGTGCCTGTGATCCTCCAGGATGAGGTGGCACCGGAGCAGAGTATGCTGGTGGAAGGCGTGCCGTATCTGAATTACCATACCGTGAAGGACAGCTTGAACAGCCGTTTTTACTGGGACTCCGCAAATCAGCTCATGCTTTATACCACACCCACAGATGTGATCAAGATTCCGGCGGGCAGTGCGGAGTATACGGTTTCCGGAGAAGAGAAATCCTTCGATCAGATCATTGTCAGGCTGGAAGGAGAAACTCCTTACATAGAAGCTGATTTTGTAAAACAGTATACGAATATGACCTATGAAACGCTTCAGGAGCCGGATCGTATCCTTGTGACTTACAAGTGGGGAACCATACAGCAGGCAAAGGTCAAACGGGATGAAGATGTCCGCTATCAGGGCGGTGTGAAGAGTCCGATCCTGACAGATGTTTCCAAGGGTGATCTGGTGACTGTGCTGGAACAGCTGGAAAACTGGACCAGAGTTGCCACAGCAGACGGTTATATCGGTTATGTAAGAAATAAGAAACTGGGTTCTGTGAAAGAAACGACGATCTCCAATGAATTTACGGAGCCGGAGTACACAAGGATCCGGAAGGATTACACCATCAATCTGGTATGGCATCAGATCAGCAATATGGATTCCAACTATGCACTGTCTACGGATATGGAATCCATGACCGGCGTCAATACCATCTCACCGACCTGGTTTTCTGTAGCCAGCAAGGATGGAACCATTTCTTCACTGGCAGATGCGAGCTATGTGGAGACCGCCCATGAAAAAGGCCTGGAGGTCTGGGGACTGGTAGATAACTTCAATCAGGAAGTGGATATGAAGGAAGTCCTTACCAATACGACAGCCAGAGAGAAGCTGACGGATCAGCTGATCGAAGCGGCACTGGAATATCAGCTGGACGGCCTGAATATTGATTTTGAGAATCTGGGGGAAGAGCTGGGAGATGCCTATATCGAATTTCTGCGGGAACTTTCCGTTCAGTGCAGGAAAAACGGTCTGGTATTATCCTCGGATAACACCGTTCCCAGAGATTTTAGTTCTTATTACCAGCGAAGTGAACAGGCTGAGGTGGTGGATTACTTCATTATCATGGGATATGACGAGCATTATTCCGGTTCGGAACCTGGTTCGGTTGCTTCTCTTTCCTTTGAAAAAGAAGGGATCGAGGCTACCATTGCAGAAGGTGTTCCGGCAGATAAGATCATCAGCGGTGTACCGTTTTATACCAGACTCTGGAAGACCGATACCAACGGAGAAGTGAGCAGTGAGGCCATTGGCATGGATAAGGCAGATGCCACACTGGAGGCCAATGGTGTGACGGCGAACTGGAGCGATGAGACCAGCCAGGATTATGCAGAATATCATGATCCGGATGGTGCGCTTTATCAGATCTGGCTGGAAAATGAAGCATCCATTGAGCTGAAGGCCAAGCTCGTGCCGGAATATCAGCTGGCAGGTATTGCAGCCTGGAAGCTGGGCTTTGAACGTTCCAGTATCTGGGATGTGATCAGTACAAATATCAAATAATACAAGGGGAGCGCGAAGCACAGACGGTCGATGGCAGTCCGTGCGGAGGCTCCCTTTTTGCGTCTCCTGTTCTAAGAAGAAACGAGGGTCTCATACACTGAAAAGACGGGAAAAAGGGAGCCGGAAAACATGAAAAAGATCCGTATGGAGACCGTTTTAAGTATTCTTCTCCTGGCAGGTCTGTGTCTTCTCTTTACCAGAGAGAGCCGTCAGACGGCAGGAGAGGCTGTGACAGGAGAAAAACAGGTGGAAGCAACCGGTACAGTGGTGGTTGATGCCGGTCATGGCGGAAGCGATCCGGGAAAGATCGGGATCAACGGAGCCAGGGAAAAGGAAGTCAATCTGGCTATAGCAGAGAAACTGAAGGACTGTCTGGAAGAGGCGGGGATCCGTGTGGTCATGACCCGCTCCGATTCCGGCGGCCTTTATCAGGAAGAGGATGAGAACAAAAAGCAGGCAGATATGCGGGCACGCTGTACCATTATCAATGAAGCGAAGGCAGATCTGACCGTAAGTGTTCATCAGAACAGCTATCCGGCGGAGGCTGTCTGCGGACCGCAGGTTTTTTATCATGCGCAGTCTTCGGAAGGCCGGAAGGCCGCAGCCTGCCTGCAGGAAGCCCTGAACAGAGAGCTTTCGATTGCAAGGCCGCGTGAGACAAAGGCCAACAATACTTATTACCTGTTGAAAAAAACAAAAACGCCGGTGGTGATCGCTGAGTGCGGCTTCCTCTCCAATTATGAGGAGGCGGAAAAACTGACCTCGAAGGAATATCAGAAAGAGGTGGCAGAAGCGCTCTGCGCCGGAATCATGACCTATCTGAACGCAGAATAAGCATTCACTGAGGGATAAAACTGCACCAGCCGGCGGAAACAAGGAGGAACTTTATGAAAAACAATTGGAAAAAATACAGGATTTTTACCGCTTTTCTCTGGAGCCTGCTCTTTCTGGCAGGCTGGAATCTTTCAGGAGTAAAAGCAACGGCGGCGGCCGGGCCTTCCTGCGCAAAGACAAAAACGGTTTATTTTCAGAAACAGACCTTTCCGGATCCGGTAAGTCAGAAAGTCATTACTTCCTATGATCTTCTGGGGACGGGAGAGCTGGATCTGAAGCATCTTTCCGGGAAGGCTGTGATCAGCAACCTGAAATCCAGCAACCGTCACATTCAGGCTGTGGCAGACGTTCTTTATAAAAAAATCTATCTTTCAGCAGACACTTTGAAAAACGGAGAGAAAACGGTCTTAAGCTTTACCGTGAAACAGAACGGGAAAAGCTGCCGTCTGACCTGTAAGGTAACGTTCCGCACGGATTTTGTAAAGAAGGCAAAGCTTGGAAACCTTGATCTGACGCGAAAACTGAACCGTTCAGCCGGCGCATTGCGTGTTAAAACCGCACAGAAAAAAGCAAAGGTAACGATCGCTCTGCCGGCCGGTTATAAGATCGTGAGCATCCGCTATAACTACAAGGGACAGGAGGCAGGTCCTGTCTGGAAAAAAGCGAAAAAGCTGAAAAATGGAGGAATCCTTTCTGTCAAAAAGAATACGGTTCTTTTGATCGAGTATGCGCCGAAAACAGGGAAGACGCTGTATAACCGCTCTTATATCATACGGATCAACGGAAAATGATGTGAGCTTCCTTCGGACCGGGATCTGGCTCTTGGCCGATGATGAAACTGCAAGGGATGCGTCTTGCTCTGTACAAATGCTCCGGATTCCGTTATACTGGAAAAGAAACTATGAGCATCCACTTCCCCGCCGTTCAGGATCTTTGTACAGCTGGACCCGGGGCCTGTCCTGCATTCCCATGCAGGGAAGGTAAGGAAAAACAGAGAAAACAACAAGGAGAAAAGACATGAATACAGTAGGTATCATCGGAGCAATGGAAATAGAAGTTGAGACCCTGAAAAAACACATGAAGATCAGAAGAACGGTAAACAAAGCCCATATGGAGTTCTGCGAAGGTGTTCTCGGGGGAAAAGAAGTAGTTGTGGTAAGAAGCGGCATCGGAAAAGTCAACGCGGCTGTCTGCACACAGATCCTGGTAGATGAGTTCAAAGCGGATACGGTGATCAACACCGGTATTGCAGGTTCTCTGAAAGCAGAGATCAACATCGGCGATATTGTGGTTTCCACAGATCTGGTCCATCATGACATGGATGCAGTAAATTTTGGATATCCGCTGGGACAGATCCCGCAGATGGATACCTTCTCCTTCAAGGCAGATGAGAGACTGGCAGAACTGGCTGAGAAAGCCTGCCATGAAGTAAATCCTGAGATCCAGGTATTCCGCGGAAGGATCGTCAGCGGAGATCAGTTTATCGCAGAGAAAGCAGTAAAAGAGCGTATTGCAGAGAACTTCCAGGGTTACTGTACCGAGATGGAAGGTGCTGCCATTGCACAGGCTGCCTATTTAAATGAGGTTCCCTTCGTGGTCCTTCGTGCCATTTCTGATAAGGCTGATGACAGTGCGACCATGGATTATCCTACCTTTGAAGCAAAAGCGGCAGAGCATTGCGTGAAGCTGGTGGAGCATTTCCTGGAACTGCTGTAAGACTTCAGCTTCTTTTTCAGGTACCTGATCCCCTTTTCGAGGCGTTTTTTGTCAAACGAAAATGCTTGCAAAAGTCTGATGATGGATTATAATGGCTCTACAACCCGGGCATGATATCCGCTGCCTGTGTGGAAGAGCATCCGCATCCGAAGAAAGACCGGCTCTTTGGATGCGGCTCCATCATCATATCTAAGTTCAAAAGGGGGATTCGTATGTTACAGACAGTGATGCAGCAGAATTTACTGTTCTATGGAATCGGAATTCTTAGCTTTTTCGGTGTGGTAAGCCAGATCTGGCTCTGGGGGATCTATGGCAGGATGACAAAGGATATGGAAAACGAGCGGGCAGCCAAAGGGAAACTGATCCGTCAGATCCGGCAGAGATATGGCCTCCTGAAGAGAATGGGAGACGGGAATGTCAACACCCGGGCTTTTATCGAGAGGAGCCTTTATCAGTACCGGCATCTGGGGAGAACGCTTCATCAGTGGAGGCGGACCGGGACTGTGACGCTGATCTTAAGCCTTATTCTGGCAGCAGCAGGCTACTATTATGCAGGAAAGTTCCGGATGGGACTGTCTGTGCGTCAGGATTATCTGTGGGCCATGGGGATCGCTGCGTCAGTGACGGCTCTGGCCTATGGACTTACGGATGTCCGTTACCGCCGTTCTTATCTGGAGACTGGTCTTCTGGACCTGCTGGAAAACAGCGGAAATGCTGCGGTTTCCGGAAAGTCCGTAAAAGAAGCTTCCCAGCCGGAGAAAAGCCCGGCTGTTCTTTCCGGCCAGCCCGTTCAGGGAGATGAGAGCCGGGGACAGAATCCTGCACCGCTGGAAACGGCAGCAGCGGCGGATAAGCTTCCTTTCCGGAAAAACAAAAAAGCGGTGGCCCGGATGCAGCAGGAAAAGAAAGAACTCAAGGCCGATCTCTCACGGATCCGTGCCTCTGTAGGGGAAACAGCGGCAGGTGGGGAGTCAGAAAAGGAGAGAAAGACAGAGGTTCTCAGAAATATGGATCCTGCGGAGCAGGAGCGTATCATACGAGAGGTGCTTAAGGAAATTTTATCGTGAAGAAATAGACTTGAATCTGTCTGTCAATTCTGCTAGAATAGAGGCAGCAAAGAGAAGAACTGTTAAAGAGAATGTAAAATAAAAACGGCGAGGGCGCGGCAGGTTTGGTCTTGTCGTGCCTTTTTTAAAAAACAGGAGTGTTTATGGAGATTGTTTTTCTGGAAAAAGGTTCCCTCGGCTCTGATATCGATCTTGGCTATTTTTCAGAACTGGGCCATGTGACCTTTTATGAAGTGACAAAGCCGGAACAGGTTCCGGAACGGATCAAGGATGCGGATGTGATCATTGTCAACAAGCTTCCTATGGATGAGACCACTCTTTCCGGTGCCTCTCATCTGAAGCTGGTGGCACTGACTGCCACGGGCATGAACAATATTGATTTTGATTATACCGGTTCCAGGGGGATCCTGGTAAAAAATGTAGCCGGATATTCCACCAGTGCGGTGGCCCAGCACACGTTTGCCTTGCTTTTCTATGTGCTTCACCGTCTGGCTTACTATGATCATTATGTAAAGTCCGGAGCTTACTGTGAAAATCCGGGATTTTCTCATTTTGAGGAAAAATTTTCAGAGCTGGATGGCAAGACCTGGGGGATTGTAGGTCTGGGAGCCATCGGACGGCGGGTGGCAGCCATAGCGGAAGCCTTCGGTTGTCATGTGATCTATTATTCTACTTCCGGAAGAAATACGGATCAGCCGTATGAACGGGTGGACTTTGAGGAACTTTTGGAACGTTCCGATGTGATCTCTCTTCATGCACCGCTGAATCCGGATACCGAAGGGCTGATGAACCGGGATGCATTCCGTAAAATGAAAAAAAGCGCCTTTCTGGTCAATGTAGCCAGAGGCGGTCTTGTGGTGGAACAGGATCTGGCAGATGCTCTGAACGAGGGCGAGATTGCCGGAGCCGGTCTGGATGTTCTCTGTCAGGAGCCCATGCGGCCGGAAAATCCTCTGTTTGCCATTCAGGACAGCAGAAAGCTGATCATTACGCCGCACATGGCCTGGGCTCCGGTAGAAACCCGTGAACGCCTGATGCGGTGTGTATATAAAAACATAGAAACCTGTTCCTGTTGTCAGGAACGGAACGCTGATTAGTACAAACGAAGGCTGTGTCAACATCTAATACGAGGAGGAAGAGATTATGGCATTTTTTGATGAACTGAGCAAGAAACTTTCCGGAGTGAGCCGTGTAGCCGTACGGAAAGCAAAAGAAGTAACAGATATCGGAAGCTTAAAGCTTCAGATCGCGGATGAGAACCGGAAGCTGAGCAAGATCTATGAGAATCTCGGAAGAGAATACTTTGACAGATTTCAGGATGAAGCGGCAGAGGAACTGTCCGGGCTGGTGAAACAGATCAAAGACAGTACCGATAAGATCGCAGCTTTGCAGGATGAGATCAGCAAAGTAGAGGCAGAGAGTGCTGCCCGTGCAGAGGAAGAGCGTGTCCGCCGGGAGGCAGAGGCTCAGGCCAGAAGAGAGTCTGTGGCAGAAGCAGAGATGCGGGAAGTCGATGAAGACGAAGAATACGAAGAAGAAGAGGCTAAAAAAAACGGCGAAATGACCGGGTACGAAGAAGAGACAACTGGAGAAGAGGCAGCAGAGTACACGGACGAAACCGAAGATGAAGCGGATGCTGCATATACAGAAGAAACCGAAGACGAGGCTGACACTGCATATACAGAAGAAACCGAAGACGAAGCTGACACTGCATACGCAGAGGAAACAGACGAAGCGGCAGAGGAAGAAACGGCAGAGCCTGCTTCAGAGGAAGAACCCGGGGATGCCGAGACGGAAGAACCGGAGCAGAATTCAGAGTGGTTATAAATCAAAACAGAGCTTGTATACAAAAACCGGAATGGCTGTCGGGCACATTCCGGTTTTTGTATACATATGAAAAAATCCTGTCAGTCATCCTCTTCGAGAACCTGAATCTCCAGGTAATCGAAGGGCACTTCTTCAATAAAACTGTCTTTCCGAAAACGGGTCTTGCTGTGACGTTGAAATTCTGACACATTGGAGGAGAGCCAGATCGGCTTTCCAAGGTCAAATTCGTAACAGATCTCTTCCAGCGCCTGAAAGACCTTGTGCGTCCGGCTGTCTTTCTGACCATTTTCCACAACCGTATCCTTTAAAAGATGATTATCCTTCCAGAGCTTTCCCCACATTCTGAACATAGTGCCAATCCTCCTTTTCCAGAGTCAGCTGTCGAAATCCTGATCTTCTTCTGCGGCTTCCGTTCCAGAATCACTTTCGCTGGAAGCATCGCTGTTTTCCGTTTCCGTATCTGTACCGTCCGTTTCCTCGGTTTCTGCGGTTTTCTCTGCTGTCACAGCATCGGCTTCCTGAAAAAATCCGTAAACCTTTGCAGAAACAGCACGGATATTTTCCACGGCCGTATCCTCGTCTGTAAGGTTTGTTGCCATAACACAGATGATGTAGTCCCGATACGGTGTATACACAATGGAAGCGTCATTCTGGGTGTTGTCCTTTTCACCGGTTTTGTTGGCTGTTTTGATCTCAGAAGGAATACCGGCAGGGATTTTCCAGGTGATCTCCTGATCCAGAAGGTATCCCTCCAGCTGGCGGGAAGCCAGATGGCTGACCATATCACCGTCATAAATCTCTTCCAGAAAACGGCCGCAGTCTTTGGCGGAAGTGATATTGACCTCATCTCCGTACCAGAGATTGGAGTCCTCCAGGCCATTGTACTGCCAGGTATCGGTAAAATCATGTTCTTCAATGAATTCGTTTACTTTTTCCATGCCGTCCTGATGGTCATGAGAGTCGCTGAGATAGCGGACCAGCTCATTGGCGGCCTCGTTGTCACTGAGACTGATCATGTCACTTAAGAGCAGATCGATGGTCTCGGTTTCTTCCAGCTCCTGGTGCTGGATCTTCTCCAGAACGGCGCCTGCGATATAGAGCTTGATCAGGCTGGCAGAATCCTGCGGCTGATCGTTGATGGTGAGGCTGATCCCGCTTTTCAGATCCTTCACGTAGATGGACCAGGACCCCTCATACGTATCGATCATCTCATTCAGGTCTTTTTTCAGATTTTTGAAAGAAGGAACGAGAAGATACTGGGAGGTCAGATAATATTTCGTATCGGGATCGCTGCTTTCAGAGGCGGGGCTTTCCGTACGGATCCCCTCGGAAGCCAGCTCAGACTCTTCCTCCGGGGTGACGCCGGGAGTCTGCGCTTCCGTGGAAGCTTCCGTTTCTGCCGGAGCTTTGTCTTCAGTGGAGACTTCTGTCTCAGCCGGAGCTTTGCTTTTTTGGGAAGCCGCTGTTTCGGATGGAACTTTGGTTTTCGTGGCCGCTTCCGTTTCACCGGGAGTTTTGCTCTTTGTGGAGGCGGCTGTTTTCGATGGAGCCTTAGCTTTTGTGGAAGTCTTTTCTGCTTTCTCTGAGACAGAACCCGTTTTTTCCGTCTCTGTTTCCGCAGTTGTTTCCTTAATTATAGTGTCACTCTCCGTTTCCGGAGCTTTCTTCTGTGTATTCGGTGATGCGTCTGTCTGCAGGGAAGCGTTTGCTTCTGTTGTCCGATCCAGAGACAGTGCCCCCTCATACATGAGGACGGTGGCTGCTGTTACTGCAGAAATCCGTATCAGTCGCTTTGCCAGATTCATAGATACCCTTGCCTTTCTAAATGGACGTATCAGATGTTGCCTCATGCCATCATACAATAAATGGTACGAAAAGTAAATAATTTTTACGAATGACAGGAAACAGGGCAGATTTTATGATATACTTTTATGCATGGAATTGTGTGAACTGTGTTGCAGCGGAATCGTTCACAGGTATCGATTCTGGCAATGTTATGAGACAGGAGGTGATCCGATGGAAAAAGAGATTCTGAAGGTACAGATGCTGGGCGGTTTTTCTCTGGTTTATCAGGGGAAAACGCTGGTGTTTGACCGAAATTATACATCAAAAAGCACACAGCTTTTGCAGATTCTGTTTCTTCACCTGGAAAACGGGATACCGAAGGAACAGCTTCTGGATGAATTGTATAGCCGGGATGATGTGGAGAACCGGAACGGTAGTTTGAACAATACGATTTTTCGTCTGCGGAGACAGCTGGAGGCGGCAGGGCTTCCAAAAGGAAAATATTTCAGCCTGAAAGACGGCATTTACCGGTGGGATCCGGTGATCTCTGTGGAGACAGACCTTTCCCTCTTTGAGAAAAAGCTGGAGGAAAGCAGGGAAGAAACCGATGAAGAGAAGAAAGCAGAACTTTTAAAAGAAGCCTGTAGCTTGTATACGGGTGAGCTCCTTCCAAATATGATTGGGGAAGACTGGGCGGCAGTGGCAAATATCCACTATCGGGATCTTTACTTTGAAGCTCTTCAGAAACTTTGCGGATATCTTAAGGAAAAGGAACATTTTGAAGCTATTTATCAGCTGACTACGGCGGCAGCACAGATCTATCCCTTTGAGGTATGGCAGCTCTGGCGTATCGACAGCCTGATCGCCATGAACCGCTACCAGGACGCCATAGTCGTCTACAAAGAAGCAACGAAACACTTTTTCGATGATCTTGGGCTTCCACCCTCCCAGGAGATGCTGGAACGTTTCCGGCTCATGAGTGACCGGATCCAGCAATCCGTAGGAGCTCTGGGTGAGATCAAACGTGGCCTTCGGGAAAAAGAAGATCAAAAGGGGGCATATTACTGCTCCTTTCCGAGCTTTATTGACATTTATCATGTGATCGGGCGTATGATGGAACGGAATGGAATCTCTGTCTATGTCATGCTGTGTACGCTGACGGACAAAAACGGAGAGATCCTTATGGGAACCGATCGGAATAAAGAGGCTTCCAAAGCCCTGAAGATCGCTATCTGCAATTCTCTCCGGCGGGGAGACTTTTATACCAGGTACAATGAGAGCCAGTTTCTGATCATGCTTTCCGGAACGACTCTGGAAAGCTGCCAGGTGATCTCAGCCAGGATCGACCGGAATTTCAGAAAAGATTTTGCTGGACATTTCCGGATCAATTACTATATGGCCTCCGTGGCAGAACTCCGTGAAGAGAGAGAGGAAGACCCGATTCTTTTTACCTCTGCGGTCGACTGCTGGGGGAATACCGAGAAATAACAGGAGTGACATATATTTATGGAAGAAATTCGTTTTAATCTGGCTGCACCGAATCTTCTCTGTATCTGTGTGGACGACAGACAGAATAGGGAGAGCAGCGGAAGAGTCTATTGCTGTTATTCCAGGGAAGCAGAGTCTTTTGCCCATGAATATCAGCTGATCAATATCATAGAAGGACTTTTGGATCGTATCGATTATCCACAGTCTTCGGTGAAGATCCGGAGCTTTCAGAAAAAAGAAGAAAAAAAACTACCGAAACCGGAAAAGGTTCTGGAAGGCCGGGAAGTGGCCAGCCACAGGGGAAAACTTGGCACTTTTCTCGTGCATGTAAAGTATCGGCAGAATGCCACCTGGCAGGGAGAGATCTGCTGGGTGGAAAAAGGCAGAACGATTTCTTTCCGTAGTGAATTGGAGCTTTTAAAACGGATGGATCATGCACTGGAAGTCCAGTGATACGATAAAACTCTTTCAAAAAGCACAAAAAAATACTGAAAATAGCATAGACGAAAGAGATGATGAAAGAGTATATTTGTTATAATTGATGAAAATGGAAATAATCTTTCCGGAAAACAGAGAACCAGATGGATAAGGGGGGACAGGTGATATGCTTGCAGGATAAAAGAAACAGAGATATACTTGTTGGAGAAAAAGGCACATTTGTTGTACATGTGCAATGTCTGGAGAATGCCACCTGGCAGGGTGAGATCGTCTGGGCGGAAAAAAATGAATCATTGAAATTTCGAAGTGCATTGGAACTATTAAAAATCATGGACAGCGCTCTGACAACAACAGAACAGGGCGAAGAGAAAGGAGAAAAGTTATGAATAACAGAAAATGGTCCAGGATCATTGCGATGCTTCTGGCCGTCATGCTGGTATTTTGTGATTCGAACGTGATCTATGCTGTGGAATCCATGACGGAAGCGCAGACAGAAGATCCGGCTGCGGCACAGGCAGCGGCAGATGCAGAAGCAGCAAGACAGGCCGCAGAAGCACAGGCAGCGGCAGATGCAGAAGCAGCAAGACAGGCCGCGGAAGCGCAGGCGGCAGCAGATGCAGAAGCAGCAAGGCAGGCCGCGGAAGCACAGGCGGCAGCAGATGCAGAAGCAGCAAGACAGGCTGCAGAAGCACAGGCAGCAGCAGATGCAGAGGCAGCAAGACAGGCTGCAGAAGCGCAGGCAGCAGCAGACGCAGAGGCAGCAAAACAGGCCGCAGAGGCGCAGGCAGCAGCAGACGCAGAGGCAGCAAAACAGGCCGCAGAAGCGCAGACAGCAGCACAGGAAGCTACAGACGCAGAGACAGAGCCGCAGACCACACCGTCTGCCACAGGAAGCCTGACCCTGAAAACAGAGGAAGCTTCCACGCAGAAGGATGGAGAGCCTGCAAGACTGAAAGTGACTTATGAGCTCAGCGCTGACAGCAGCGTGGATACCGTTGAGACCAGACTCTATGCCTGGAATAAAAATGCAGGCTATCCGCAGTTTACTGACGGTAAATTTACCGATCCTGAGACCAAACGTGAGTTTCAGCTGAAAACCGACAAAGACGGTCATGTTTATGTGGAATACATTCTGAAAAAAGGCGAGTCCTTCACAGAAGAGTTCCAGTTTGTGGATACCGCTCTTGAAGTGGGTACACAGATTACCTTTGATGTTTCTATCTGCGCAAACGGCGCAGTTCCGGCCAACTGCTCTATCCAGAGCACCACTGCCAAAGTGACCTACAATCTTCCCGATGAGAATGGAGCAGTCACAGAGGTGGAGACCGAATCCAACGCTCCGGAGAGTACCGCAGTAGAGAATACCGTGGCTTTTCAGAGTGTGGAAGGTGCGAGCGTAACTGTTGAAGGCGCAGACGTAACCAATGGCACGGCTATGGCCAAAGACGGCAAGATCGTCTTCACCGTAACCCCGGCAGAGGGCTATGAAGTTACCAGTATCCTGGTAGACGGAACCATCCCTGCCAGAACCAACGATGAGACTCCGGAGACCAACGATTACATTATCGAAGGTATCCAGACTGACAGCACTGTGGTTGTGATCAGTACGCAGGCGGTTGTAGTGGAAAGCGAAACCGAAAGTGAGACTGCAACAGAAGCAGCTACTGAGGCTGAGTCAGAATCCGAGAGTGAGACAGAAGCTGTTACGGAGTCTGAAAGTGAAACCGTTGTTGAAACTGAATCTGAAAGCGAAACGGAAACGGTAGCCGAGACTGAGGTAGAGACCGAGTCTGAAACGGAAGCTGTCACTGAAACAGAAGCAAAGAAAACGAGACGGAAAGTCCGTAAAGCAAAGACTCAGGAAAGTGAAGATGAAAATGGGGTGGCTGCTTATGCAGCAGAAGTCAGCCTTAATGATTTCCTGACGAATGCTACGATCAAAACGAGTGATGGAAATCCTTATAACCCAGGCGATACCATGGCAAACAATGGCTGGTTCCTTTTGAATCTGGAATTTGCAGAGAGTGGAGCGGATCAGCTTCCCGTATACGATCAAAAAACAGGACAGACGCTTGTAGTTTATCAGATGCCAAAAGGTATTGCAAAACTGGAACCATCTACGAATAACCAGTTAAAAACGGAAGATGGAATCCTAGTAGGAGAATATGATGTAGAGACAGATGGCTCAATTAAGATTCGCTTCAATGAGAAAATCAATAGTTCTTCTACAGCAAAAGGATGGATCACTGTACGGGCACAGTTTGACCGAAGCAATGTGGAGACAGATAAAGAATTTACGATTGATTTCGGTGGTAAAGCACAGGTAACTGTGAAACTGACAGATGGCGGTAAACTGGCTGCCAATAAGAGTGCCAGTGCCTATGATAAAGAGACAGGAACCTTTACTTTCACAATCACGCTGGATGCAGATGCGGATGTTTCTGATGCAGTAATTGCGGATAAACTGGGCAGCAGTCTGGAACTGGTGGCAGACAGTGTAGAACTGGATGGAAGCAAGAGCGGTTTTACAACAGATACGGCAGCAAATCCCTTTAAAGTCACGATTCAATCTTTGAGCAAAGGTGAGCATAAACTTACTTATAAAGCAAAAATTAAAGAGGATGTTCTCTTAAATTATAATGGAGAAATTCCGGGACTGGACAACAGCGCAGAGATTACGGTGGATGATAAGGTGATCTCTGTAAAAGGAGATGCCTCCTATGAACATATCTGGTTAAATAAGTCCAATAATGGTGTAGATAAGAATACCGGAAAAACAACATGGACGATTGTTCTGAATCCGGAAGGAGATCAGCCGGTAGCTGGCTTGGTTATCCGTGACAGACTTACAGGAAAACTGAACTATGATAAGAGTCAGCCGATTCAGGTAAGTCCGAAAATCAATGGAAAGGATACCATCAGCTGGGATGAAGTCACCATGGGAAGTGACGGAAAATCCTGGTCCTATACCATGCCGGATACTGCCGGAAAAGAAGCATATACCTTTACCTATGCTACTTCAGCAGAAGAAGTCGATAAAAAGACAGATGCATACAATACGGCAACCGTAAATGGAAAATTCCCGTTCCAGTCTCATGTGACCTTAGAGCCAGGTACCGGTGATGGAATCGGAAAAATGACGAAGACTGCTGGAACAGTGGAACCGACAGAAGATGGAAAATACGTTCCTTGGGAAGCAACTCTTACGATTCCGAAAGGAACTTACAAGGATGGTGAAATTACCTATACCGATACGCTTTACGGAACTCATGAGTTTGCAGGCACTCTTTCTACTAATGCTGATAATCAGTATCTGAAAATTGAAGTGACTAAAGGAGATGGAAGCAGTCTGGATGTCAAAGTGACGAATCAGACAAAGAATTCTTTCCAGCTTTCTTTCCCGGCACTTACTCTGAAACAGGCAGAGACCGTAAAAATCAAGTATTACTCGAAAGTAAATGAAAATGGCACTCTGTCTAATGTAGGTGAGTTAAACAGCAATGGGAAGTTAAGCTCCGGTTCTGCTGATACGACGGTTCGTGATGATAACTTCCAGAAGGAAGGTTCTTATGACAGTACAACTGACGAGATCACCTGGACAGTAACGGTTAACAAGGAAGGAAATTCCTTTGCAACGGGTTATGTTGTTATAGAGGATACATTACCAAGCAGCCAGGAATATGTAAAAGATTCAGCAACTTGGACACAGGGCGATGCGACGGAAGAATGTTATGACGTCAGAAAAATAGATACGGGAATTACGATTAGCCTTGGAAGAATTACAGCTACAACAGATGCGATTTATGTGACATATCGAACAAAGACAAAGGCCGGAGTGAACCGTGGTGAAACTATTAAAGCTACAAATGTGGCAAAAATTAAAATCAACAATAAAGAAGCAGGTTCCGCAGACACAACGGTAACAATCCCCAGCAATGTCTTTGATAAGGTATTGTTGAAAGATCCGGATGCCTGGACAGATAAGGATAAGAAGACAAAGGATTATGTGGCAGAGTTCGAGCTGATCATCAATGAAGGAAATGCCTCTTTGATATCAGGAAGTGAGGGCGCTGTTTATACGGTGAAGGATAAGATGTCTTCTACGATGGCGCTGGATCTGAGTAGTGTTGTTGTAAAGAATGGTGCCGGAGAGACTATTGGAAAAGACGTTGTAGCAGGTCCCTATTATACGATCCAGTATAGTGAGACTACCCATGAATTTACTTTGGAAATTCATAATCCGGAAGCAGGTAATAATCATACCTATTATGTAACCTATAAGGCTAATGTTCAGGTGGGTTCCGGAGTTGGTGATGTCGAGTGGGACAATACTGCAGACTTTTCTGCTGGCAGTGTAAAGAAAACCAGCAGTCAGGATGGTACCGTTACAAAGACACAGACAACAGAAGGCGGAATTACCCTGGGAAAAACTTATATTAAAATTTTTAAGTATGACCGGGAAAATTCAAAGCCGCTTACTGGGGCAACTTTCGTATTGGAGCGTTATAACGAGAATTCAAAAGAATGGGATTTCATGCAGGAGGTAACTACTGTAACGACTGGAAAGGATGCAGGAATTGCATATTTTGGTCAGTCACCTGAAATTACTGATGCAGATCCCGCACTACAGCTGGATTCCGGAGTAAAATATCGTTTCTATGAGAAAACGGCCCCGGCTGGTTACCAGTTAAATTCCGAATATTACTATTTCCAGATTGCTGGTGAGAAGGAGTTTAAGGATTCCAATTATCCAGTGACACAGCTTAGCAGCGCTACCGCAGCTTTTTCAATTCCGAATATAGCAAAAATTTCTGTAAGCGCAACCAAAAGCTGGAATGATGCAGAGAACCAGGATGGTAAACGGCCGACGGAAATCACAGTAACTTTAAAGGCAAATTATCAGAACGCAAATGTAGCAGCTCCGGATGTCGTTAATGGTGAAATTGTAAGTGGCACCAATAACAGCCAGGTAAAACTGAAAGCAGATGCGTCTGGAAGCTGGGCAAATACGAAGGTTACCTGGAAGGATCTGCCCAAAGTAGACAACAATGGACAACAGATCACTTATACAGTAGAAGAAAGCGGGCTCAGCAAAGAGTATTCTGACAGCTATCAATACCCGGATAAAAATGTGCAGGGTGTAAAAGGACAGGACGGAAATGTTGTCATTACCAATACCCATACGCTGGAAAAAACTTCTGTAAAGTTTAAAAAGATCTGGAAGGATAGCAGCGACCAGGATGGTCTGAGAGAAAAATTTGGCGATTTGTATGTTGCTCTTTTTGCAGATGGAACGCTTGTAGAAAAAGACGCAGACGGAAAATCAGTAACTTCCAAACAGATAGATAAAAAGTCAAATACCAGTGAGTATAGGTGGGATAACCTGCCGAAATATAAATCTGGTGAAGAGATTACCTATACGATTAAAGAAGGTACGTTAAAGAATGGAGTTTTCCAGGAATTCACGAAAGAATTCTTAGAAAACTTAGGTTATACCAGCAAAACTGACACTGCAAAAACACCGATTGAGCTTACCAATACCCATGAACCGAAGATGGAAAGCCTGAAGGTAATCAAAAAATGGGCAGGAAACGATGCTACAAAGGATGATAGAAACCGTCCGGATTCTGTAACGGTTAAGCTTCAGAAGAGCACAGATGGTAAAAACTGGAAGGATGTTGCTAAGTCTGCAGGAGTAGAGACAACGGTTACTCTGAGTGAAAACAATTCTTGGAGCTATACCTGGAGCAAACTTCCGAGCTATGAGAAAGGAACGAAACTGAGTTATCAGGTAGTAGAAACGGTTCCTTCTCATTATGAAGTAACCTATAGTGAGCCGGTAGTTACAAATAGCGTGCCGACAATCACAGTTACGAATACTTACCAACCAACTAAAATCAATGTGGAGGCAACAAAGTCCTGGAACGATCAGGGCAATAAAGATGGAAAACGGCCGGAAAAAATCCAGTTTCAGCTTCAGAAAAAGGAAGGTTCCAATGGCAAATGGGTGAACGTGGGCGAGCCGCAGACCTTGACAGGAACCACCAATAACAATATCTGGGGACCGGTAGAATGGACAGATCTTCTTACCTATGAGAATGGACAGACCATTTACTATCAGGTTATAGAGGTGGAAAATGAGGAGATTAAAAACAATTATTCGACAGATTCACCTCGGAAAGTACCTGAAACTGGCGGCACAGTTACCATTACTAATACCCGTGCAACTTCTACCAAATTCCAGCCGGTAATTTATAAAGATCTGACCGGAAACAGAAAACAGACTAAGAGTGATAAGAAATTCAGTCCAGGAGAATTTGAATTTGTACTGAAAAACAAGGATGGCGGAGAAATTCAGACAAAAGGCGTTGATGCTGACGGTAAAGTAACCTTTGATGAAATTCCCTATGAGAAGGCCGGAACGTATACTTATACCATCAGCGAGGTAATACCGGATGACAAAAATAAGGTTCCTGGCGTGGAATATTCTACTGCTATTGTAACGATGACAGTGACAGTAGCTCCAGATAAAACAAAAACCAAGCTGGAAGCTACGGCATCCTATGAATTCTCTGGAAATGGTGCAGAGTTGAAAAACGGAAACGTTACGTTTACCAATGTTTATACAGCCCATGGTCAGAATTCTGTTATGGGTAAAAAGCAGGTTGAAAACATCACAGGTAATGTTCCGGCATTTAATTTTGCATTGTATGATACAGCCGGAAAGATTGTTACCTATAAAGATGCAGCTGGAAATGAAAAAAAATGTACCGCATCAAATGATAGCGAGGGCAACTTTACCATTCAGACCCCTTATTATACACAGGATGATGTGAAGGATAGCCCGTACATCTATTATCTGCGAGAGATACTTCCATCCGGTGCCACAAAGGCCAAAGGTTATAAATCTGGTAATTATACCTACGATCCTGCTTCTTATACAGTGAAGGTAACTGTAACGGATAATGGAGATGGAACACTTAATGTAGTTCCGACTGTGGAGAACGCCACGACGGTTGAATTTGTCAATACGTATAATGCAGAAGGTGCATTGGCAATCAGCGTGCAGAAGGAAGTGGTATCAAGTACAGATACGACAAAGAAGCTGGATCTTCCTACGGATAAGTCGTTTGAATTTGTGTTGTATAAAGGGGAAAAGAGTACAGATAGAAATACAAAAGTAGAATCTGTTTATTCTCCGTCCAGTGGAAGTGTAAGTTCTTTCAAAAATATTTCCTATACGGCAGCTGATATCGGTAAGACCTTCTATTATCAGGTACGTGAGAAAAAGGATTTAACAAAGACCTGGTATACGTATTCGGAAGATTACTACGATATTGATGTAACGGTTAAAGACGGTGGTGAAGGAAAACTTTCTATTATAAAAACCATCTATAAGAATGGTGAAAAGACACAGAATGTTACCGATGATACTCCGCTGACTTTTGTATTTACCAATAAGTACAAAGCAGCAGGAAGTATTACACTGAAAGCGACCAAGACGCTGTCAGGAAAAGAACTGAAGAATGAGCAGTTTACTTTTGAATTATATGCCAAAGGATCCAATACGCTGCAGGGTACGGCAACAAACAAAGACGGTGAAGTTACCTTTGACACGTTGAATTTCAATGAAAGCCAGCTTGGCACACATGAATATGTGATTCGCGAGGTTCAAAACAAGAACAGCACATCCACGATGGATGGCAGATCTTACGGCTATGTTTATGCAAAGGATATAAATGTTACTGTAACGGTCAGCGAGGGAGATGCAGGAGCAAATGGAAGAAACGGAACTCTTACTGTAAAGGCTTCCTATGACGGAAAAGAATCCTGTACGCTGGAAAACAAGTATACGGCAAAAGGCAATACAACCTTGACAGTAGATAAGGAGCTTGAAGGAAGAACACTTAATGATACAAACACCAAAGATTTTACCTTTGTTCTGACACCGGCAGACAACGAGACTCCGGCAGCAAGCCAGGCAACTGCAACGGTTGACAAAAAAACAGGAAAAGCTATATTTAATCTGGAGTATACAGAAAAAGATGCCGGTAAGCAGTACACCTATACTTTGAGTGAGCGTGACGATCAGAAGGCTGGTTATGAATATTCAGAGGCTACCTATAGAGTGGAAGTAAGTATTGCAGATACGAAGGATAACGGTGAGTTGGATGTTACCATGGCAGTAAAGGATGCAGATGGTAAATTGTTAGGTGAAAATGAAACGCCTTCCTTTACCAACTCTTATGAGGCAAAAGGTTCGCTGTCCTTGACTGCAAAGAAAAAGGTAACGGGTAAAGATGCAACAGGAGAAACGTTTACCTTTGCTCTGCTGGATGAAAGCAGTACTTATAAAACCGATGAAAACGGTAAAATTCTGTCTGTAGAAAATCCGAAAGCGCAGGAAACAGTTACAGTTACGGGAACAACCGGTGAGGTTACCTTCCCTGAAATTTCTTATACAAAGAATAAAGAAATAGATGAGACAGGAACACATGTTTATCGTGTTGTAGAGCTCAAAGGAAGCGATACGGGGTATGACTACAGTTCTACCGTATATACGGTAACTGTTAAGGTAAGTGATCCTGGTACCGGAACACTGAACGTTGAGAAGACAATTTCCGGTGGACAGGAAATTATCTTTAACAATGATTATTCTGCAAGCGGCTCCACCGTTCTGAAAGCCAGAAAGGAACTGAAAGGAAGAGATCTGGAAGATCAGCAGTTTGCTTTCGTACTGAAGGATAATAGTGGAACTGAGATCGACAGAGTGAAAAACAGCGGAGAAGAGGTTATCCTTGGTGCGGGCAAGTTAAAATACACGCATGAGGACATCGGAAATACATACCGCTATACAATGGAAGAGGTTTCCGATACAACCCAGAAAGCATATCAGTTCTCTCAGGCTGTTTATACGGCATTCGTAACGATCAAAGATGGCAAGAATGGTTCAGTAACACCGGAGATCAGATATTACCGGGGAAATATTTCAGCCGATGAAGCAAAAACAGCAACAGAACTGGAGCCGGAAAAAGTAGTATTTGAAAACGTCTATACAGCAAATGGTTCTATTACCTTAAACGGAATCAAGTATCTGGATCATAAGAATTTGAAAGATGATCAGTTTACCTTCCAGCTGTTGGATGAAAATCAGGAGCTGATCAAGGAAACGACGAATAAGGATGGCAAATTCTCCTTTGAGTTAGCTTATGATCAGGATTCTCTTGCTGTGAAAGATGCAGATGGAAACATCGTTGGTCATGTAGCAGTAAAAGATGGAAAAGATTTTGTTTACTATGTAAAAGAGAAAGAAGGAGATGCTTCTTATTACAATTATTGTGACTGGATGTACAGAGTCACGGTACATGTAAAGGATAATGGAGACGGCAAACTTCTTGTAACGAAGAATGTGGTTCTTGTAACGAAGAATGTGGAACTGGCATCCGGTACAGATAGCAGCCGGGCAGATACCGATAAACTGACGTTTATCAATAAGTATACTCCGTCAGGAAGCCTGACTCTTCCGGTGGAGAAAGTATTGACTGGCCGTTCCCTTTCTGATGAAACAACTCCGGAGTTCAGTTTTGTACTGCAGGGTGATGGACAGTATCAGAAAATCGTTAATGATAAAGATGGCAAGGGCAGCTTTGAGATTTCTTATAATGAGAAAGATATTAACCAGACCTATCTTTATACGGTATCCGAGGTAAATGACCGGAAAGATGGTTACATTTACGATGAGACGATTTATCAGGTAGAGGTTCATGTAAGTGATGATGGAGAAGGAACATTGATTCCGGAGGTTACCATCCATAAAAAAGGAGAAGAGTCCCTGTATAAAGGAGCTCTGACCTTTACGAATAAGTACGAAGCCACCGGCAGCCTGACCCTGGAAGGTACGAAAGTACTGACTGGAAGAAAGCTGGAAGCAGAGAAGTTTACCTTTGCTTTAAGCGAAGGCGGTAAGGTTCTACAGACAGCAGATAATGCAGAGGATGGAAGCATTAAGTTTGATCCGATCAATTACACGACTGCAAACATTGGAAGCCATACTTATACGGTTCAGGAGGTTACACCGGCAGTTGATGGCAATGGTTATACCTATGACCGTACGATTTACACGGTAGTTGTAGAAGTAAGTGATAACGGTGACGGTACACTGAATGTTGATGTTCGCAAGGAGAACGACAAAGAGCCGGAACTGAAATTCACCAACATTTATAAGGCAAAAGGCAAAGCTTCTGTGACAGCTACGAAAGTGCTGACCGGAAGAACTCTGACGGAGAATCAGTTCTCCTTTACTCTTGAGAGTACCGGAGCAGCACCGGCATACAAAGAGACTGTTAAGAACAAAGCAAACGGAAGTATTTCCTTCCCGGCGATGAGCTACACGGAAGCAGATGCAGGACAGACTTATACTTATTTGATGTATGAGGAAATTCCGGCAGAAAAAGCAAAAGGTTATACTTACGATGAGAAAGCTTACCAGGTAGAAGTGGCAGTCACTGACAAGGGTGATGGAACTCTGGCTACAGAGACAAGGCTCTATGAAATCAGTGGTTCTGCAAGCCGTCCGGTAAAAGAAGAAGTCGAGAAAGCAACCTTTAACAATGAGTACCATGCAAAGGGAACGCTGGTTCTTAATGCACAGAAGAATCTGACCGGTCGTTTGTTGACCGCAGGACAGTTTGCTTTCATCCTGAATGGTGAAGATGTCAGCCAGAGAAAGGAAAATGCTCTGAACGGACAGATCACCTTTGATCAGCTCACATACACCGAGCAGGATCTTGGAAAGACCTTTACTTATCGGCTGTATGAGGATATCCCGGCAGAGAAAGCAAAAGGCTACACCTATGACGAGACAGAATATGAGATCAAGGTAACTCTGAAGGATAATGGCGACGGAACCCTGACAGCGACACCTGAGATCAAAAAACTGGGAATGACGGATGCAGAAACGACCGTAGTGGAAAAGGCAGAATTTAATAACCATTACAACGCAGACGGCGAGCTGACTCTGACAGCAACCAAGAACCTGAGCGGAAGAGCAATCACAGACGGCGAGTTTGAGTTTACTCTGAGCAGGGATGGCGAGGTCATTGATACGGCGGCGAATGTGGGAACGAATGTTACCTTTAAGAAACTGACGTATCAGACAGATGATATTGGTAAGACTTATACCTATATTATGCAGGAGACCGATAAGGGCGTTAATGGTTATACCTACGACAAGACCAGATATCAGGTGACAGTAACGATCACTGATAAGCATGACGGTACACTGAATGTTGTCAAGACCATTGAGAAACTTGGCGAGGACGGCGAAGAGAACGAACAGGTACTGAATGCCGTATTCAATAATGAATACAAGGCAAAAGCACAGATCGGAGTCAGCGCTGAGAAGATTCTGAAAGGCAGAGCGATTGCAGACGGACAGTTCAGCTTTACACTGAAAGGAATAGCTGAGAACGAAGCAAATGGCGATAGCAATAAGGATCAGACCGTGAAGAACGTTGGCAATACGGTAACGTTTGCTGATCTCAAATACACGGAGAAAAACGCAGGTAAGACTTATACCTATCTTCTTCAGGAAGCAATTCCGGAGAACAAAGCAAACGGCTATACCTATGATGATACCGTTTACACGGTAATCGTGGAAGTAACCGATGCAGGCGAAGGAAAGCTGAATGTTCAGAAGACCATTGTCAAAGCAGATGAGAGCGGAGAGCTTGCACCTGTTGACAAAGCAGTCTTCACCAACACCTACAGTGCAGAGGGCAGCATCATTCTGACAGCATCCAAAGCTTATGCAGAGGGTGTTAAAACAAGACTGCTGGCAAATCAGTTCCTCTTCACAGTAAGTGAGAACGGAAATACCGTAGCAACCGGAACCAACGCACTGGATGGTAAGATCACCTTTACGGAGATTAAGTACAAACTGACTCCTAGTGACACCAGTGTTCTGGGTGAGCATACTTACACCGTAAAAGAGACCAAGGGTATCGATGGCGCAGTTCTCTACGACGAAACCGAGTACACGGTAAAAGTAAAGGTAAGCGATGACGGAAGCGGAATCTTAAAGGCAGAAGTTGTCGGTGATACCAAAGAAGCAGATCTGAAGTTTGTCAATGATCTGACCAAGGTTAAAACTTCCAAGATTGATGCAACCAATCAGGCAGAACTGCCGGGAGCAAAACTGGAAGTCAGAGATGCGGACGGCAAAGTTATTGATTCCTGGATCAGCGGAACCGAACCTCATTATATTGAAGGTCTCCTGAAAGCCGGTCAGAAGTATACTCTGACTGAGACCGCAGTGCCGAATGGTTACAAATATGCGGAAGAGATTACCTTTGAGGTAGGCAAAGATGGTAAGGTTCAGACTGTTACCATGAAAGACGCTCCCAGCCAGCTGACCGTATCCAAGAAGGATCTGGCAGGTACGACGGATCTTCCGGGAGCAACCTTTGAGGTACAGGATGAGAACGGTGATGTCGTAACCACCATTTACAAGGATCGTCTGGAGTGGACCACCAGTGAGAAAGAGCCGGTTAAAACCATCACCGGTCTGAAAGACGGTAGCTACAAGCTGGTTGAGACCGTAGCACCGGTTGGTTACACAATTGCAGCTCCGATCGACTTTACTGTCGAAAAAGGAATTGTTAAGAGAACCGTAGATAACAAGACAACAGAGATCAGCACGATCGCTGTAAAAGACCAGACAACAGAGCTTGTCATCAGCAAGGTAGATATTGCCGATGCAGAGAAAGAACTTCCTGGAGCCGAGCTTCAGATCATGGATGCAGACGGCAAGGCAGTTGTGAAGAACATCTTTGGTGAAGAACTGAAATGGACTTCCACAGATGAAGCAAAACAGATCAAGGGTCTGCCTGTTGGAAATTATATCCTCCGCGAGACCAAAGCGCCGGAAGGCTATACCAAGGCAGCTGATGTAAGCTTTACCGTAACAGATGACATGAAACTGATCGGTCAGAAAGTTACCATGAAGGATGCGAAGACGAAGGTAACGATCAGCAAGACCGATATCACGACCAACAGCGAACTGCCTGGAGCAACGCTTCAGATTGTGAAGAAAGTAGCCGATGGTAAGGAAGAAGTTGTAAAAGAGTGGACTTCTGGTAAGGAGGCAACGGTATTTGAAGGACTGGCAGTTGGAAGTTACATCCTCCGAGAGACCACAGCACCGGATGGCTACAACGTAGCAGCGGAGATTCCTTTCGAGATTACGGATAAGCTGGATGTAGCACAGACGATCGTAATGAAAGATACTCCGATTGAAGTTTCTGTCAGCAAGACGGATCTTCAGACTGGCAAGAACCTGCCTGGAGCAACACTTCAGATCATGGATGTAGAAGGCAAAGCAATTATAACCACTATTTATGGTGTAGAGCTGAAATGGACTTCCGGTGAGACACCGAAGAGCATTGCAGGTCTGCCTGCCGGAAACTACATTCTCCGTGAGATTGCAGCACCGGATGGTTACAAAGTAGCAAAAGATGTAGCGTTTACTGTAAAACGTAACGTTAAAAACAGCGTTCTCATGGAAGATGAACCCAGCAAACTGACCGTATCCAAGAAAGATATGGCAAACCTTGCAGAGAATCTTCCGGGAGCAACCTTTGAGGTACAGGATGAGAACGGTGATGTTGTAAGAACCGTTTACAATGAGACTCTGAGATGGACCACCACAGCGGATGCACTGGTGAAGACCATCACCGGCCTGAAAGATGGCAGCTACAAGCTGGTTGAGACCAAGGCTCCGACTGGTTACACGATTGCAGATCCGATTTCCTTTACCGTTGAAAAAGGAAAGATTTACAGAAGTGTAGACGGAGAACAGGCTGAGATCGATACGATTGCCATGGAGGATCAGGCAACAGAGGTTATTATCAGCAAGACCGATATCACTACCGGAAAAGAACTGCCGGGAGCAACCCTTCAGATCCTGAAGAAAGTGAAAGCGGCAACAGATGCTGGTGAAGAAGTTGAGAAGGAAGAAATCGTAATCACTATTTACGGCGAGAAGCTGGAGTGGGTATCTGGTGAGACACCGAAAACCATTAAGGGCCTGCCTGCCGGAGAGTATATCCTTCGCGAGAACGCAGCACCGAATGGCTATACCATTGCGAAAGATGTGAAATTTACCGTTACCGATGAGCTGAAAGCAGCAGAAACGGTAGTGATGGAGAACGCACCGATCGAGGTAAACATCAGCAAGACCGATATCACCACCGCAAAAGAACTGCCGGGAGCAACCCTTCAGATCCTGAAGAAAGTAACCGGTGAGGACGAAGCGGAAACAGAAGAAGTCGTAACCACCATTTATGGCGAGAAGCTGGAATGGGTATCCACCGGCGAACCGAAGAACATCAAGGGTCTGCCTGCCGGCGATTATATCCTCCGCGAGACCGCAGCTCCGGACGGCTACACAGTAGCAGCAGACGTGACCTTCACGGTTGACGATGAGCTGAAAGCGGTAGAAACTGTAGAGATGCAGGATGCACCGATCGTAACATCTATCAGCAAGGTAGATATTGCCAAAGCTGATAAGGAACTGCCGGGAGCAACTCTTCAGATTCTGAAGAAAGTGACCGCAGAGGATGGAACGACCAGCGAAGTGATCGCAACCACCGTTTACGGTGAGGAACTGCAGTGGACCTCCGGTGAGAAAGCAAAAGAGATCAAGGGCCTGCCCGCAGGAGATTACATTCTCCGTGAGATCGCAGCACCGAGCGGTTATACCATTGCAAAAGATGTAGCCTTTACCGTAAGCAATGACAGCAAGGTAACAAACAAAGCAGTTATGAAGGATCAGGCAACTGAAGTAAATATCAGCAAGGTGGATATCACCAACGCAGAGAAAGAGCTTCCGGGAGCAACCCTTCAGGTAATGGATAAATATGGAAACGAGATCGTGAAGACCGTTTACGGCGAAGAGCTGAAATGGGTATCCGGAAACGAGGCTAAGGTCATCAAGGGACTGCCGGCTGGCGAGTACACCTTAAGAGAGATCAGCGCACCGGCTGGATACAGCATCGCGAAGGATGTGAAATTTACTATTACCGATGAGCTGAAAGCAGCAGAAACCGTAACCATGAAAGATGCAGCCATCGAAGCAACGATCAGCAAGGTAGATATCACCAATGCAGAGAAAGAGCTTCCGGGAGCAGAACTTCAGATCATGGATACAGAAGGCAAAGAAGTTGTGAAGACCATCTTTGGTGAAGAACTGAAATGGACTTCCGCAGAAACCGCAAAACAGATCAAGGGCCTGCCTGCCGGAGAGTATATCCTCCGTGAGACCAAAGCACCGACAGGTTTTGCAGTAGCAGCAGATGTGAAATTTACGATAAGCGATGACCTGACCGTTGAGAACAAAGTTGTCATGAAAGATGCGCCTACTGATGTGACCGTCAGCAAGGTTGCTCTTACCAATGAAACCAGAGAGCTGCCGGGAGCAACTCTTCAGATTCTCGATGAGAAGGGCGAGATCGCGAAGACCGTTTACGGTGAGCAGCTGTCCTGGATTTCCGATGTGACCGCAAAAGTCATCAAAGGACTTCCGGCAGGAACTTATACCTTAAGAGAGACTGCAGCTCCTGATGGATATGCCCTCGCTGAGGATGTGACCTTTACCGTAAACACAGACGGAACAACAACAAAGGTTGTCATGAAGGATGATGTGACCAGAGTTCAGATCTCCAAGATGGATGTGACGAACAACAAAGAGCTTGCAGGAGCTCATCTGGCACTGAAGGATGCTTCCGGAGAGATTATCCTGAACTGGATCTCCACCGGGGAGCCCAAGATATTTGAAGGAAAACTGATCGCAGGTGCAACTTACACCCTGACTGAGATTTCCGCACCGTCCGGATACAGCCTGGCAAAGGATATTACCTTTACCGTAAACAGCAACAATGAGATCCAGAAGATCGTCATGGACGATAAGGTGGCATCTGGAGACGGTTCCCTGATTGTCCAGAAGCTTGTGAAATATCAGGATAAGTATAAGACGCTTGAGGATTATACCTTCTACACCGCTCTGTTTGCGGATGAGGCATGCACACAGCGTGTCAGCAGCGTAAAGGCACTGCGGGTACAGCAGTCCTACACCACCTCTACGATCTTTACGAACCTGGAGCATGACACATACTATGTTGCAGAGACAGATGAATTTGGTAATCCGGTCAGCGGAGCCTTCGCCTTTGGAGTTGATGGCAATGAGATTCTGGATGGAAAAGTAACCTTGACTCCGAAGAGTCAGATGGGCAAGAGTACGATCATCAACTATGTAAACCCGGATATTCCGGATGCTCCTTATCAGGATGGTAAGATTACGGTAAACAAACAGGTTCTGATCGGAACCGAGCCTGGCAATGTAACAGATACCTTCTATTTTGCACTGTTCACCGATGCGGCGCACACTATGCTGGCAAATGCAGATATCAAGAAGCTGGAGCTGAATGATGCTTCCAGCGGAACGGTAGTCTTTGATAAGCTGGCATATGGCGAGTATTATCTGGCTGAGACCGATGAAGATGGTATTCCGGTTGGTTCAGACTTTGATTATACGGTAACCCTGGATGCAAGCTATTGTAAGATTTCAGCTGACAGCACTGCTGTGGAGAGAACAATAACGAACTCCAAGAAGAAAGAGCCGGATACGGAGCCTGTTACAGAGCCGAC
>CAKRQP010000016.1:0-28849 GCA_934393555.1 uncultured Lachnospiraceae bacterium | reverse complement strand
TCCTCTTGTGATAATCCTATCATACCCGTACCCCGCAAAAGATACAAGTCTGTACAAGCATGGATTTTTCTGCTATACTTCGATCGTAACCTTTTGAATACTGACGATCAACGGAGATTTTATATGAAAAAAAATAAATGGATCTGGATTCCTCTGGCAGCAGTGCTTTTGAGCGGGTGCAGCACAGATAATGGCACCGACAGCATTGATGAAGGAATGACAGCCATGGAAAATAAAGAATACCAGGCGGCCCTGGAGGATTTTAAGACAGCGGTGGCTCTGGGAGAAAACGAAGCAGCCGCTTACCGGGGCGAGGGTCTGGCATTTATGGGGCTCGGGCAGTACGAACAGGCAGCAGCCGCCTTTGACGAGGCCTTGAAAGCCACGGATGAAAAGATGCCGAACACCAGGAGGGATATTCTTTACTATAAAGCAACAGCCCTTTATAAAAACGGCGACTATGACAGTACCATTGCTGTCTGTGATGACCTGCTGAAGCTCCGTCAGGAAGGAGATGCCTGCTATCTCCGCGGTGCCTGCTATATGGCAAAGGGAGACTATGATCAGGCAAAAACCGATTTTGATCTGGCGGTTTCTCTTTCTCCGAAGGATTACGATCTGGTGCTGGATATCTACAGCTGCTATCAGGAACAGAAACGTTCCGCAGATGGAGCGCCTTATCTGGAGAATGCTCTGAATATTGAGGATTCCAGCGAAGAAGGAAGCTGTCAGAAGGCCCGGATCTATGTGTATCTGGAGAATTATGACAGTGCCAGAAAGCTTCTGGATCCCCTGGTTGAAAAGAAAAATGCCGAGGCCATGGAGCTTATGGCCCGCATTTATCTGGAGGAAGGCGACACCACCCATGCCAGAAAGACCTGGCAGGAGCTTATGAGCAGCGATGGGGAGAGCCTGACCGCCTATAATGGCCTGGTGCTCTGTGATATCAAAGACGGAGCCTATGCTTCTGCCCTGGAAAATGCGGAAAAAGGACTGGCCCTGTCAGGAGAAGAGGGGCGTCAGGAGCTCATGTATAATACCATCGTGGCGTATGAGTATCAGGGAGATTTTGAAAATGCCCGGGCGAAGGCACAGGAATACGTGGAAAAATATCCTTCGGACGGGCGCGGCACCAGAGAATATACTTTCCTTCAGACGAGGTAATGCTATGGAAATGAACACGATCGAAGAACTGAAAGAGCGGGTGATCCTCATCGGTGTCAGCGTCAGTGACGGAGATGACACGGAGGAATCCCTGAAGGAATTAAAAGAATTGGCAGACACGGCGGGAGCCGAGACCGTGGGAACGGTGATCCAGAAAAGAGAAGCGGTCCACCCGGGCACCTACATCGGAAAAGGAAAAATCGAGGAAGTCCGGGCGATGGCTTTCGGGCTTGATGCCACCGGTGTGATCTGTGACGATGAGCTCAGTCCGGCCCAGCTGAACAATCTGGAGCAGGAACTGGATCTGAAGGTCATGGATCGGACGCTGATCATTCTGGATATCTTTGCGGCACATGCGCGGACCAGTGAGGGAAAGATCCAGGTAGAGCTTGCCCAGCTCAAATACCGTCAGGCAAGGCTGGTCGGTCTTCGAAATTCTCTGTCCCGTCTGGGAGGCGGTATCGGAACCAGAGGACCGGGAGAGAAAAAGCTGGAAATGGACCGTCGGCTCATCAAGAGCCGGATCGCACAGCTGAACCGGGAACTGGAGGAAGTGAAACGCCACCGCGAGATCACAAGAGCTCAGAGAAGCCGGAACCGTATGCCTGTGGCAGCCATTGTAGGTTATACCAATGCGGGGAAATCCACGCTTCTGAACCGGCTGACAGGAGCCGGTGTGCTGGAAGAAAACAAGCTTTTTGCCACGCTGGACCCTACCACCCGTACCATGACGCTGGAAAACGGCACCAGGATTCTCATCACAGATACGGTAGGCTTTATCCGCAAGCTTCCCCATCATCTGGTGGAGGCTTTTAAGAGTACCCTCGAAGAGGCAAAATATGCGGATGTGATCCTTCATGTGGTGGATGCCTCCAATGAGCAGATGGAAACCCAGATGTATGTGGTCTACGACACCTTAAGAAGGCTGGAGGTAGGCGACAAGCCGATCCTGACCCTGTTCAACAAGACAGACCGGGAGGGTATCCGCACGGATCTTCGGGATCTGAAGGCCGATCAGACGCTGAAGATCTCTGCGAAGACGGGAGCAGGGCTTTCGGAACTGACGGCAGCTCTAGAGGAAGTACTCCGGCGCGATAAGATCTACGTGGAGCGGCTTTATCCTTTTGACCAGGCTGGGATCATCCAGCTGATCCGCAAAGAAGGGGAGCTGGTGTCCGAAGAGTATACAGCTGAGGGGATCGAAGTCAAAGCTTACGTACCCAGAAAGATCTACGAGAAGATCTGAAAAGGTGCTGCAAAGCCATCAAAGGCTTTCGCACACCGTCTGAAATTCGTCATTTTTACTAAAGACACAAGTTCTAGTGAAGCTCACGGGGGCCGTATGGCCTCCGTTTTTTCGCGGAAAAGCCGTTTCTCACGGGCTTTCCGGCATTTTCCCGGCATTTTCAAAATACACTATATATAGTGGTGTACACGCAAAATGCGTCCCAGATATGGTGGCTTTTGCGGTTGACTCATCCGGGTATCTTTGATACAATGAATCCAGTCTTCGTTTTACGGGCCCGAATGGCTGAGGGAAAAACACATGGCCGGGCCGTACGGACGAGAGAGGCAGATATGATTATGGAGAAGGTGCGTCAGCCTGGAGAGCGGAAAAGCAAGATGGCGCACCTTGTATAGATGGAAGGAGCAGAAGGTTTATGTTCAAGGTAGTGAAACGGGATGGCGAAGTGGCCGCTTTCGATATCGGAAAGATCACCAATGCCATCGAGAAAGCATTCAAGGCGACAGAGAAACAGTTTAATACAGATATCATCGAGCTTTTAGGGTTGCGTGTCACTGCAGATTTTCAGAACAAGATCAAAGACAGTCTCATCGATGTCGAGAGCGTGCAGGACAGTGTAGAGACCGTACTGGAGCAGAGCGGTTATTCCGATGTGGCCAAGGCCTACATCCTTTACCGCAAGCAGAGAGAGAAGATCCGGAATATGAAATCCACGATCCTGGATTACAAGGATATCGTCAACAGCTATGTGAAGGTAGAGGACTGGCGGGTAAAGGAGAATTCCACCGTGACTTATTCTGTCGGCGGTCTGATCTTAAGCAACTCCGGCGCTGTGACAGCCAATTACTGGCTGTCTGAGATCTACGACCAGGAGATCAGTGATGCCCACAGAAATGCAGACATTCATATCCATGATCTGTCGATGCTCACCGGTTACTGTGCCGGCTGGTCTTTGAAGCAGCTGATCCGGGAGGGACTTGGCGGCATTGAAGGGAAGATCACCTCTGCACCGGCGAAGCACCTTTCTGTCCTCTGTAACCAGATGGTGAATTTCCTTGGGATCATGCAGAATGAATGGGCAGGAGCACAGGCATTTTCTTCTTTTGATACGTATCTGGCTCCTTTTGTAAAGGTGGACCACCTTTCTTATCCGGAAGTAAAAAAATGCATCGAATCCTTTGTTTACGGTGTGAATACACCGAGCCGCTGGGGAACACAGGCTCCCTTCTCCAATATCACACTGGACTGGACCGTTCCCAATGACCTGGCGGAGCTTCCGGCCATTGTCGGCGGCAAGGATATGGATTTCTGTTATAAGGACTGTAAAAAAGAGATGGATATGGTGAACAAAGCCTTCATCGAGACCATGATCGAGGGCGATGCCAACGGACGCGGTTTCCAGTACCCGATCCCGACCTATTCCATCACCAGAGATTTTGACTGGTCCGATACAGAGAACAACCGGCTGCTTTTTGAAATGACTTCCAAATACGGAACCCCGTATTTTTCAAACTATATCAACAGCGATATGGAGCCCAGCGATGTGCGGAGCATGTGCTGCCGTCTGAGACTGGATCTTCGGGAACTCCGGAAAAAGACCGGCGGTTTCTTCGGTTCCGGGGAGAGCACCGGAAGCGTGGGCGTTGTCACCATCAATATGCCGCGTATCGCTTATCTGTCCAGAAACAAAGCGGATTTTTACCGCCGTCTGGATCACATGATGGACATTGCAGCCCGTTCCCTGAAGATCAAGAGAGATGTGATCTCCAGGCTTCTGGAGGAAGGACTGTATCCGTATACCAAACGCTATCTGGGAAGCTTCAGCAACCACTTTTCCACCATCGGCCTTATCGGCATGAATGAGGTGGGTCTGAATGCCGTCTGGCTGGGGGAGGATCTGAGCCATCCCAAGACACAGGAATTTACCAAAGAGGTGCTGAACCATATGAGAGAGCGTCTCGTGGAATATCAGGAGCAGTACGGCGACCTTTACAATCTGGAGGCCACTCCGGCAGAGTCCACCACCTATCGTCTGGCAAAGCATGACCGGGAACGCTGGCCGGATATCAAAACAGCCGGAAAAGAGGGCGATACGCCTTATTATACCAACAGTTCCCATCTGCCCGTGGACTACACCGCAGATATCTTTGACGCGTTGGATATCCAGGATGAACTGCAGACCCTTTACACCTCCGGAACTGTCTTCCACGCTTTCCTGGGCGAGAAGCTTCCGGACTGGAAGTCCGCAGCCAACCTGGTACGGAAGATCGCAGAGAATTACCGTCTGCCGTATTACACGCTGTCTCCGACGTATTCTGTCTGTAAGGAGCACGGCTATATTGCCGGTGAGCATTTCACCTGTCCGAAATGCGGCAAGAAGGCGGAAGTCTACAGCCGGATCACCGGATACTACCGTCCGGTACAGAACTGGAACGACGGAAAAACGCAGGAGTACAAGAACCGGAAGCTCTACGATGTGGACCATTCCTGTCTGAAGAAGGTACACAGCAGCATCGTTACGGTTTCCAGGGATGATGTGGAGATCAAGCCCATGGAGGGTGTGAAATACCTGTTCACTACCAAGACCTGCCCCAACTGCCGCATGGCAAAGGAAATGCTGAAGGGTGAGGCGGTACAGATCATCGATGCCGAGGAAAATCCGGAGCTGGTGAAAAAGTACGGTATCATGCAGGCACCGACCCTCGTAGTCGTTGACGGCACACGGGCAAAGAAATACGTGAATGCTTCCAATATCAGGAAATATGTGGACACTGTGAAAGAAGCTGTCCTATCCTGAAGCAAATAACAACAGGAAAAGGGAGGACCACCGGCTGCAGACACTTGCTGCACCGGTCGGCCCTCCCTCTTTTTTGACATCTCTGCCAATCAAAAAGACCACTCTTTATGGAAAGAATGGTCTTTCATAGGTTCTTTTCTCTATTTTCTGCGCTTATGAGTAAACAATCAAAGTTTAACTACGTTAGCAGCCTGCATTCCACGAGCACCCTCAGTTAAGTCATAGCTTACTGCCTGACCCTCATCGAGAGATTTGAAGCCCTCACCCTGGATAGCGGAGAAGTGAACGAATACATCGTTTCCGTCCTCGCCGGTGATGAAGCCGTAGCCTTTTTCTGCATTGAACCATTTAACTGTACCTTTGTTCATTGTGGTACCTCCATAAAATAATGAATTAAGATGTAGATTTTCGGATAAAAAAATCCACCAGCCATTACAGATTACATGAGTGCGATATAATCTCTAATGACTAGTGAATTATCTTACATCCAAGAAATCCTCGATACTTTTCCAGTATAAGCGTTGGAAAATCAAAAGTCAAGGAAATTTTTCTTGTATCATACAGGAAGGAGGGGTATCATAGGAATAGCAAAAACACAAAGAAAAGGAGTATAAATATGGATTTTATTGAAATTCTGAAAGCGATTCTCTTCGGCATCGTGGAGGGCATTACCGAGTGGCTTCCCATCAGCAGTACGGGGCATATGATCCTTCTGGATGAACTGGTAAAGCTGAACGTTTCCAACGACTTCCGCGAAATGTTCCTGGTTGTGATCCAGCTGGGCGCCATTCTGGCGGTGGTGGTCCTGTATTTTAAGAAGCTCTGGCCGTTTTCCGCGAAGGAAAAATATTTTATCAAAAAGGATACCTTCCTGATGTGGTTCAAGATCCTGGCAGCCTGCATTCCGGCAGCCGTAGTCGGTATCCTCTTCGATGACAAGATCGACGAGCTTTTTTACAATTACCAGACCGTAGCAGCCATGCTGATCATTTTCGGCGTTCTTTTCATCGTTATTGAAAATTACAATAAGAAACGGAAACCGGTCATGAATTCCATTGCGGAGATCACCTGGAAGGCGGCTGTCGGTGTTGGCCTTTTTCAGCTGATCGCGGCTGTATTTCCCGGAACCTCCCGTTCCGGTGCAACGATCCTTGGCGGGATCCTGCTTGGCATGTCCCGTACGACAGCGGCGGAATTCACATTTTTCCTGGCAGTTCCCGTTATGGCAGGAGCAAGTCTTCTGAAGCTGGTGAAATTCGGTCTGGCCTTCAGTGCTTCGGAAGCAGTGATCCTCCTTGTGGGCATGGTGGTCGCTTTCGTGGTATCCATTCTTGTGATCAAGTTCCTGATGAATTACATCCGCCGGAATGATTTCAAGGTCTTTGGCTGGTACCGGATCATCCTGGGCGTGCTGGTGTTCCTTTTCTTCAGCATTTTGTAAGTTCGGCGACGGATTTTTATGCATAAAGATGAATAAAAAGGAGATGTTATATGCAGATCATACTTCCGAAAAATGTCAATAAGATCATCCATGTCCTGGAGGACCACGGATTTGAAGCCTATGCAGTGGGAGGCTGTATCCGTGACAGCCTCCTCGGGCGGACGCCCAACGACTGGGACATTACCACCTCGGCTCTTCCGGAGCAGGTGAAAGCACTGTTTAAAAAGACCATCGATACGGGGATCCAGCATGGTACCGTGACGATCCTTCTGGACAAGGAGGGCTATGAGGTCACGACTTACCGTCTGGACGGGGAGTACGAGGACAGCCGTCACCCCAAAGAGGTGACTTTTACCGCCCTTCTTTCGGAAGATCTGAAGCGGAGAGATTTCACGATCAATGCCATGGCCTACAATGAGAAGGAGGGGCTGGTGGATCTGTTCGGCGGTCAGAAGGATATGGAGGAAAAAGTGATCCGCTGTGTGGGAGACCCTCTGGAGCGTTTCACCGAGGATGCTTTGCGGATCCTCCGGGCCGTACGTTTTGCAGCGCAGCTTGGCTTTTCCATCGAGGAACGGACACGGGAGGCCATCGGCATCCTGGCAGGGAATCTGGAGCATATCAGTGCGGAACGGATCCAGGCAGAGCTGGTCAAGCTGGCCGTTTCCCCCCATCCGGAGGAACTTTATACGGCTTATGAGACCGGTATCACCCGGGTGATTCTTCCGGAACTGGATACAGCCATGGAGACAGAGCAGAAGAATCCGCATCACTGCCATACGGTAGGGGCTCATCTGATCGAGTCCATGCGGATGATCGAGCCGGACAAGGTGCTTCGCCTGGCCATGCTTCTCCACGATATCGGCAAACCAGTGGTAAGATCGACGGGAGAGGACGGCGTGGATCATTTCTTCGGTCATGCGGATGTCAGTGCCCAGATGGCTCATGATATCCTGAAACGGCTGAAATTTGACAACGATACGTTATATACGGTGGAAAAACTCATTGCCTATCATGATTACCGCCCGGAGATCAGTGAACGTGCGGTAAGAAGATTTCTGAACAAGACCGGAAAAGAGCTCTTTCCGCTGGTCCTGAAGGTGCAGCGGGCAGATATTGCGGCTCAGAGCGATTATCAGCGTGCGGAAAAAGAGGAGCGGCTGAAGGAAGTAGAGCTTCTGGCAGAAAAGATCTTCGAAGAAAAGCAGTGTTTTTCTCTGAAGGATCTGGCTGTCACCGGCCGTGATCTCATCGACGACGGCATGGAACCGGGGAAACAGCTCGGTGAGGTCTTAAGCGAACTTCTTGGTGAGGTCTTACGGGATCCCGCCCACAATACAAAAGAATATCTTCTGGAATATTCCAGAACCCTTCGCCGGAGCTGATGCTCCGGCTTTTTCTGTGGAGAAGAGATTCCGCCGCATAATTCCGGACCGGTCCACATAGGAATAGAGGGAGCAGATCAGTGGGAGGGATCCGATGAATGAAAAAGGACTTGTTGTACTGGAGCAGTATGAACTGGATGTAAGAAGTGCCAGAAGAGGAAGGGGCTCCTTTCTGGTAGATACGGATCAGGGGCTGAAGCTTCTGACGGAGTATGCCGGAACAGAAGGAAGGCTGGAATTTCAGGACCGGGTCATGAAGGAGCTTCGGGAAAAGGGGCTGGAGCGCCTGGATTTTCCGGTGCGGAACAAAGAAGGCGGGTTTCTGGTAAAGGACCGGGAGGAGGTTACCTATCTTCTGCGGGAGTGGCATGAAGGCCGGGAATGTGATGTGAGAGAGCTTTCTGAAGTGGAAGAAGCGGTACGGGCACTGGCTTTTCTTCACCGGAATTTCCGGACAGCCCCGGAAAAAGAGACGGAAAAGTTCCGGGAGGAATCACTGGAGACAGAACTTCGGAGAAAAAATGCAGAGCTTCGGAGGGTGCGGAAATTCATACGCTCCCGCAGGAGAAAGACAGAGTTTGAACAGGAATTTCTGAACCATTTCGAGCGCTTTTATGAGGAGGCGGAAAAGGCCCTGGAAGAGGCCGGTTCCGGGCAGATCCGGGCTCTTTTTGAAAAAAGCATGACGGAAGGGATCCTCTGCCATGGGGATTACAATCAGCACCACGTGCTCCTGTCGCGGGAGGGGACAGCACTTACGGACTTCGGTCACTGCCATTTCGGTGTCCGGACCGGGGATCTGGCCCGGTTTTTCCGGAAGATCTTGGAAAAACAGAACTGGGATAAGGTATATGGAAATGCCATGCTCCGGGAATACGGCCGGGTGCGTCCTCTTTCGGAGGAAGAACGGGAGGATCTCCGTGTGCGGCTTTCCTATCCGGAGAAATTCTGGAAGCTGGCAGACCATTATTATGGCAGCAGAAAGAGCTGGATCCCGGAGAAAAATGTCGAAAAACTGAAAAGTCTGATCCGGCAGCAGGATCAGCGGGTATCTTTTCTCAAAATACTGGAATAAGGTTTCTTTTCAGGCCGAATTATGGTATGATAAAAGCACTCAGAGCCGTGCCGGATGACCGGATACTTTAAGAGGACGGACTCTGAAAAGTGAAAAATCGGGAGGTACGATATGGACTACAAAGAAGTATACCAGGAGTGGCTGGAAAGCCCTTACTTTGACGAAGAGACCAAGGCGGAGCTTCGCGGTATCGCCGGGGATGACAAAGAGATCAAAGAACGTTTCTATGCAGAGCTGGAGTTTGGTACCGCAGGACTTCGCGGTATTATCGGTGCAGGAACCAACCGTATGAACGTATATACTGTAAGAAAAGCAACCCAGGGACTGGCCAACTATATTGCCAGCGTGAATGCACAGGCCAGAGGTGTGGCCATTGCGTATGATTCCCGCCGTATGTCACCGGAATTTGCAGATGTGGCCGCACTCTGTCTGGCTGCCAACGGCATCAAGGCTTACGTGTTTGAGTCTCTGCGTCCGACGCCGGAGCTGTCCTTTGCAGTCCGTACGCTGCATTGTATCGCCGGCATCAACATCACCGCCAGCCACAACCCGCCGGAGTACAACGGCTACAAGGTTTACTGGGAGGACGGCGCACAGATCACACCGCCTCATGACACCGGCATCATGGCTGAGGTAAAGGCTGTGACAGACTATGCAAAGGTGTATACCATGGAGAAAAAAGAGGCAGAAGAGAAGGGACTCTATCAGGTGATCGGAAAAGACATCGATGATCCGTATATCGAGGCACTGAAGAGCCAGGTGATCCATCAGGATGCCATCGATGCAGAGAAGGATCAGCTGAAGATCGTTTATTCACCGCTTCACGGAACCGGAAATATCCCGGCCCGGAGAGTGTTAAAGGAGCTTGGCTTCACCAACGTCCATGTAGTCAAAGAGCAGGAGCTTCCCAACGGCAATTTCCCGACCGTGAGCTATCCGAACCCGGAAGCGGACGAGGCCTTTACGCTGGGACTGAAGCTGGCAAAAGAGATTGATGCAGATCTGGTCCTTGCCACCGATCCGGATGCAGACCGTCTGGGTGTGCGTGTAAAGGACAAAGACGGCATCTATCATACCCTGACCGGAAATATGTCCGGCTGTCTTCTGGAGGAGTATGAGCTCAGCCAGAGAAAAGCGGCAGCAGGAAAGCTTCCGGAGGACGGTGCAGTAGTCAGCACCATCGTTACCACCAATATGGCAGGTGCGATCGCCAGAGCCTATGGCCTTCGTTTCATCGAAGTCCTGACCGGCTTCAAATACATCGGACAGCAGATCCTTGGCTTTGAAGAGAGTGGAAAAGGCACCTATCTCTTCGGTTTCGAGGAAAGCTACGGCTGCCTCATCGGTACCCACGCCAGAGACAAGGATGCCATCGTTGCCACCATGGCACTCTGCGAAGCTGCCGCATATTATAAAACACAGGGCAAGACCCTCTGGGATGCCATGATCGATATGTATGAGAAGTACGGTTATTATAAAGACGACATCCAGTCCATCACTCTGAAAGGGATCGAGGGTCTGGAGAAGATCCAGTCCATCCTGGAGACCCTCCGGAAGAACCCGCCTGCAGAGATCGGCGGCTATCAGGTGACCTCTGCAAGAGATTACAAGCTGGATACCATCCGGAACATGGCTACCGGAGAGATCACAGAGACCGGCCTTCCGAAGTCCAACGTTCTCTACTACGATCTTACCGATGATGCATGGCTTTGTGTAAGACCTTCCGGAACCGAGCCCAAGGTAAAATTCTATTATGGAGTGAAGGGAACTTCTCTTGCGGATGCAGATGAAAAATCCAAAGCTCTGGGAGAAAAAGTACTGGAAATGATCCATCAGATGCTGTAAGGCATAAACAGGAGATAAAAGGGGAAGACTATGGACAGGAAGCTTACCTTTGACGATTACCGCGGGATCATAAGGGCACTCCGGGATCCGGAAAAAGGCTGTCCCTGGGACAGGGTGCAGACACATGAAAGCTTAAAGCCCTGTATGATCCATGAAATGACGGAGGCCGTGGCAGCGGTGGATCTTCTTTCTGAGACCGGCGATCCGGACAACCTCTGTGAAGAACTGGGCGATGTGCTCCTTCAGGTGGTGCTCCAGAGCCAGATCGCAGAGGAAGAAGGCCTGTTTTCCCTTGATGATGTGATCCGGAGAGCAGGAGAGAAGATGCTTCGGCGCCATCCTCATGTATTCTCTTCGGAAGCATCTCCGGAAAAGGAAGAAATCCCGGGCAGGTGGGAAGCCATCAAGCAGGCGGAAAAGCAGGGAAAGTCCGCAGAATATGAAAGGAAGAAGAAGGAAGCGGAGGCAGCTGCCGCCCGCGAAGTGATCCGTCTTCTGAATGCGGAAAACCAGTAAAAACAGGCGTATTACTCTTGACAAAAGGGTCAAAACAGTTTATAAGTAAACGTAGAACTTTGCCGGGGAGAAAAGGCAGGGTCATGATTACAACGAAGAGTAGCTGCAGAGAACAGATCAGTTACGAAGAGAAATCCAGAGGAGGAATATTTCCATGAATAAAACAGAATTAATTGCTGCTATCGCCAGCAAGACCGAGTTATCCAAAAAAGACGCTGAGAAAGCGCTGAAAGCTTTCACTGACGTTGTGACCGAAGAACTGAAAAAAGGCGAGAAGATCCAGCTGGTAGGTTTTGGTACCTTTGAGGTATCTGAGAGAGCAGCAAGAGAGGGAAGAAATCCTCAGAGCGGAGAGCCGATGAAGATCGAGGCTTCCAAAGCTCCCAGATTCAAAGCCGGCAAAGCACTGAAAGATATGATCAACGAGAAATAAGAATGAAACAGATCGGAGGACTTCTTGAAAAGCCCTCCGATTTTTTCATAGGGAGGAAAGCAAATGCGGTTAGATAAATTTTTAAAAGTATCCCGCCTGATCAAGCGCCGTACCGTGGCAAACGAGGCCTGTGATGCCGGAAGAGTCACCATCAACGGCAAGCCTGCCAAGGCTTCCGCGGCTGTAAAGGAAGGGGACATTCTGGAGATCGGTTTTGGCACCAAAGCGGTAAAGGTGGAAGTACTGAATGTTCAGGAGACTGTCCGGAAAGACGACGCAAAGGAAATGTACCAATACCTGTGAATATTTCTTCCGTCCCTCTCATATATTTTATCAAGAGCATATACCGAGAGGGCTTTATGGAAGAAAAACAGATCGAGATGAAGAGGGCACACAAGGTAACCATGGAGGGACGCAGAAGCGGAACTGTCACGGGAGTATCGGATGTGCTCTCTTTTGATGTGGGGGAAGTGGTGCTCCGGACGGAGGACGGCCTTCTGATGATCAAAGGGGAGGAGCTTCATGTCAGCCGGCTGACGCTGGAAAAAGGTGAGGTGGACATCGACGGAAAGATCGACAGTCTGACCTACACCGGAGGCCAGGGGAAAAAGGCGGACAGGAGTACTTCTCTGTTTCGGAAGATGTTTCAGTAGGATGAGCGGGGTGATCCGTCATGAGATCTGGTTTTTCTTTTTTTCACTTCTTTCGGGAATGGTTCTTTTATGCGCCTACGATCAGCTGCGGGTACTTCGCCGTCTGATCCCTCATAACGGTTTTTTTCAGTCTCTTGAGGATTTCTTTTTCTGGACAGGAGCCGGGATTTTCTGCTTTGGGGTGTCCTTTCGGGGGAATCAGGGTTCCTTAAGGGGCTTTTCCCTGGCAGCTCTTGTTTTTGGCATGTGGCTTTACCATCGGACCGCCAGTTTCTGGGTGGTGAAAAGCGAAACGTTCGTCTTTGATGCAGTGTCGAAAAAAACATTTTTTCTTTGCCGAAAAGCGTTGAAAAAAGCATGGAATTGGGTTACAATGAGAATTACATGTAAAAACGTTGATGTGAAAAGGTAGCTGTAAAAGACAGCTGCGGCGAAAGAAAGAAACAGGGGTCCGGATGAAACAGAATAGAAGAAGAAAAAAAAGAAAGGGAAGCAGCAGAGGCGTAGGCAGCATCTGTTTTATTGTTATGATCCTGCTTGTCAGTCTCGGTGTGCAGAGTCATGGGCTGAAGGAAAAGCTCAATGTATATGCGGCTCAGAAGGAAGAGCTGCAGCAGAAGATCGACAGTGAGACTGCGCGTACGGACGAGATAAAGAAGCTGGAAGAGTACAAGAATACAACGGAGTATGTAGAAGAGGTAGCCAAGGACAAGCTTGGGCTGGTCTATAAGGACGAGATCATCTTCAAACCATCGAATTAAGAGACAAAGCTCTCTGACAGAGCAGTGCACAAAAGAGAACCGGACAGGCCGAGACGTCTGCCCGGTTCTGCCATTTTTCTGAATGGAGGCGCTTGGTTATGGGGGAGCTTTTGATCACGGTTCTTTTGGTCAGCATTCTCTGGATGCTTCTGGATCTTCTGAAGGTTTTTTATCAGGAACACCGGGAGGGACCGGGAAATGATGCAGTACGGGATCCGGGCAGACAGAAACTGAATCAATACGCAGAAGCTTTTGAGGAGCTGTCGGAGACGTTTCAGAAGCTTCCGAAGCGGAAGGAGGATCTGGAACGGGAGGACAGAGAAGAGATCCTGAGAGCAGCCTCCTACAAGGTCTGCCGGGATTGCGAGGCCATGGAGTGGTGCTGGAGCGAGCATCGGGAGGATACGCTCCGGGAAGCCTATGAGCGGCTTTTTTCCATGGAAAAAGGAGAGGAAGAGCCGGAACGTCTTTCTTTCTGTATCCGTTCGGACCGCTTCTTAAGTGAGATCCGTCTGAAATACCAGCTGGCCCGTCAGGAGCTTCGCTGGACCAACCGTCTGCTGGCGAGCCGGAAGCTTATGATGGATCAGTTTCAGGAGATTGCCGGGATCATCCGGCGGGCTGCCGGGTCGATCTATGAAGTGGATGAGGTGGATACACAGGTGAGACGGAGCCTTGAGGTACAGATGAAGCTTCATGGCATCGGTGTACGGGAGATGTGGAAGGTAGAACGTTCCGACGGCTGCCGGGAGCTTTATGTGACCATGCGGGCTCTGGGGAAAAAGCGCTGCGTGGGTATGCGTGAGGCGGCGGCCTGTCTTTCCTCGGCCTGCGGGGAGCGGATGATCCCGGCCAGAGACAGCCGGATGGTCATCAACCAGGATTACAGTACGGTGGTGTTTATGCCGGCTCCGGAATATCTGATGCTCTGCGGGGCAGCCCGGGTCACCCGGGACGGGGAAGTGGTATCCGGCGACAGCTTCGCCCTCTATCACAGGGACAGCGGAGAGATGATCCTGAACATTTCCGACGGGATGGGCTCCGGACCGGAAGCCGGACAGGAGAGCAGCCGGACCGTGGAGCTCATGGAGCAGTTTCTCAATGCAGGTTTTGACCGGGAAAGTTCCATAAAAATGCTTCATTCGGTGATGCTTCTGAAGGACGGAAACTGTTTTTCCACGATGGATCTGGCTTCGGTAAATCTTTATACCGGGGAATGCGAGCTTCTTAAAGTAGGGGCGGCGGCGACATTTCTCAAAAGAGGGGACTGGGTGGAAACCGTTTCCTCCACCAGCATGCCTCTGGGGATCATCGGGGAGGCTGATTATGAATGTACGAAAAAGCAGCTTCGTCCGGGAGATTTTCTCATCATGGTTTCCGACGGGATCCTGGATGCCTTTCCGGGAAATCACGGAGAGGACAGGCTTCAGGAAATCCTCCTTCAGGAAACGACGGAAAATGCTTCCGAGATGGCGGCGGATATCCTCGAAGAAGTCCTGAAGCTCCGGTACAGAAAGGCCGAGGATGATATGACCGTGCTGGTGGGAGGTCTCTGGAGGCGCTGAACCGGGAGACGGAGCCGGACAACGGGAAGCGTTACAGCAAAAGATACAATGGAGGAAGAGCGATGGAAAAGGTACTGGATTATATCCGGAAAAACGGGATGCTTCAGGAAGGAGACAGGGTCATAGCAGGCGTATCGGGAGGAGCGGATTCCATATGCCTGCTTTTTTTGCTGGACAGATATCGGGAAGCTTTGGGGATTTCCGTTGAAGTTGTCCACATGGAGCATGGGATCCGTGGAAAAGAGAGCCTGGAGGACGCGGCTTTTGTGGAAAACTTCTGCCGTGAACGGCAGATTCCCTGTCATGTTTTCCATCGGGATGTCCCGGCTCTTGCCAGAAAATGGAAATGTTCGGAAGAGGAAGCCGGACGGCGTGCTCGCTATGAGGCTTTTGAAGAGATCTGTGAGAAATGTGGGGGAACGAAGATTGCCGTGGCGCACAACCGGAATGACCAGGCGGAAACCCTTCTTTTTCATCTGGTCAGGGGAAGCGGTCTTTCCGGCCTTTCCGGGATCCGTCCGGTACGGGGGAACATCATCCGGCCGCTCCTCTGTCTGACCCGGGAAGAAATCGAGGACTTTCTGAGAGAAGAAGGGATTTCCTTCCGGACAGATGCCTCCAATCTGGAAACCGATTATGCAAGGAACCGGATCCGGCTGAATATCCTTCCTCTTCTGCGGGAAGAATTAAATCCGAGAGCCTGTGAGCATCTGGCGGAAACGGCGGAACGGCTGGCTCTGGCAGAGGATTATCTGGAGGCACAGGCAGAAGAAGCGGTGAAAAAGCTGACCGGCCGGAGAAGGGGGCGGACAGAGGGCGGCAGTACGGAGCTCCTTCTGGAGAGAAAAGGGTTTTTGGAAGAACCGGAGGCACTGAAAGCGTATATTCTCCGTCATTGTCTGAGAGCGCTTGCACCGGAGAACGCTCTTTACAATGTTTCCGCTCTTCATCTGGCTGCGATCGCAGAGCTTGCCGGAAAGCAGTCCGGCCGCAGCCTGGATCTGCCGGGAGAGGTCAGGGCCTATACCGAAGGAGCTTTTCTTGTTTTTGAAAAAGGAAAACGGGCTTACGGAAAGAAAACGGAAGAAAAGGCGGATGCAGCAGAGGAGCTGGAGATACCGGGCAGCGTCCGGTACGGGACATACCGGTTTGCCGCGTCGGTTTTCCCTTATAAAAGCGAAATTATTCCGGAAAACAGGTATACGAAATGGTTTGATTATGATACAATTAAGAGTACGGTTCAAATACGGCCCCGAAGAAGCGGTGATTTTCTTACCGTCACGGCTTCTGGCGGAAGGAAGACTCTGAAGAAATATCTGATCGATGAGAAGATTCCGGCCGGAGAAAGAGACCGGTTATGCCTTCTGGCAGATGGTTCCCACATCCTCTGGGTGGTAGGGCACCGGATCAGCGAGGCTTACAAGGTAACAGAGAAAACCAGCAGGGTTTTAAAAGTACAAGTGATGGAGGATTAAGAGAATGGAAGACAAGATTCGTGTTTTGGTGCCGGAGAAGGAAGTAGATGAAAAGATCGCAGAGCTTGGCAGAAAGATCAGTGAGGATTATGCCGGACGCCAGGTACATCTGGTATGCGTGCTCAAGGGCGGCGTATTCTTTATGTGTGAGCTGGCAAAGAGGATCACGGTTCCCGTTACCATGGATTTCATGTCTGTCAGCAGCTACGGCGCAGGCACGGAATCCAGCGGTGTGGTAAAGATCGTTAAAGACCTGGATCAGCCCCTGGATGGCAAAGACGTTCTGATCGTGGAGGATATCGTGGATTCCGGAAGAACCTTAAGCTATCTGATGGAGATCCTGAGAAAGAGAAATCCCAGAAGCCTGCATCTTTGCACGCTTCTCGACAAACCGGAGCGCCGTGTCACAGATGTGAAGGTGGATTATACCGGTTTCAATATCCCGGATGAATTTGTGGTAGGTTATGGTCTGGATTATGATCAGAAATACCGGAATCTGCCCTACATCGGTGTTGTAGAACAGTAGAAATGAGAAAGCTGAAAGGAGATTCGCTTTGAACAGAGAATCAAGAGGAGTAGGTCTTTATATATCCGTGGCAGTTGTCCTGCTGCTGGCGTATTTCTTTCTGCGCAGCGGTTTTCTGCGGACGGAGACCTATACCTATCAATATATGCAGACTGCCGTGGAGAGCGGAAAAGTGGTAAAGGTGGAGGTTCACCAGAATGCACAGGTTCCCACGGGATATCTGAATGTGCATATGACCGACAGCACTGTGGCGCGGGTCAACGTCCCGGATGTGAATGAGGCGGTGAAATATCTGAATGAACAGGAAGTCAGCTGCTACATCCATGATGTGCCGCAGGAAAATGTCTTTCTGAATAATCTTCTCCCCATGCTGCTTATGGTTGTCGTCGTTATGGTCATGTTTATGATGATGAACCGTCAGGCGTCATCCGGCGGCGGGAACAAGATGATGAATTTCGGAAAGAGCCGGGCTACCATGATCAGTCCGGATGCCAGAAAAGTGACCTTTAAAGACGTGGCAGGCCTCCAGGAGGAGAAGGAGGATCTGAAGGAGATCGTAGATTTCCTGAAGGATCCGAAAAAATACCTCCAGGTAGGTGCCCGGATCCCCAAGGGCGTCCTTCTGGTCGGCCCTCCGGGAACCGGTAAGACCCTTCTTGCCAAGGCGGTAGCCGGTGAAGCGGGCGTTCCGTTCTTCAGCATTTCCGGTTCTGATTTTGTGGAAATGTTTGTCGGCGTGGGTGCTTCCCGTGTCCGTGACCTTTTTGCAGAGGCAAAGAAAAATGCGCCCTGCATCGTTTTTATCGATGAGATCGATGCCGTAGCCAGACGCCGTGGAACCGGCATGGGCGGCGGTCATGATGAGAGAGAGCAGACGCTGAACCAGATGCTTGTCGAGATGGATGGTTTCGGATACAACGAAGGGATCATCGTCATGGCAGCGACCAACCGTGTGGATATCCTGGACCCGGCGATCCTCCGTCCCGGTCGTTTTGACCGGAAGGTCGGTGTGGGCCGTCCGGATGTAAAGGGCCGTGAAGAGATCCTGAAGGTTCACTGCAAGGGCAAACCCCTGGGTGATGATGTGGATCTGAAACAGGTGGCCCAGACAACGGCAGGATTCACCGGAGCCGATCTGGAAAATCTGATGAACGAAGCAGCTATTTATGCAGCCAAGGCCGGCAGAAGCTTTATCCAGCAGGAGGATATCAACCGCTCCTTTGTCAAAGTCGGCATCGGCGCAGAGAAGAAGAGCCGGGTGATCTCCGAGCATGAGAAAAAGATCACAGCCTACCATGAAGCAGGTCATGCGATTCTGTTCCATGTGCTTCCGGATGTCGGACCGGTCCATACCATCTCCATCATTCCTACGGGAATGGGAGCTGCAGGCTATACGATGCCTCTGCCGGAGAAGGATGAGATGTTCAATACCAGGAATAAGATGCTTCATAACATCGAGGTTTCTTTTGGAGGCCGGATCGCAGAGGAGCTGATCTTCGGCGATGTGACCACGGGGGCTTCCCAGGATATCAAGCAGGCCACCAGTCTGGCCCGTGCCATGGTCATGCAGTACGGCATGTCGGAAAAGGTCGGCATGATCTGCTACGGAGGGGACGAGGATGAAGTATTTATCGGCCGGGATCTGGCCCATACCCGTTCCTACGGTGAGGAAACCGCTTCCCTGATCGATGAGGAAGTGAAACGGATCATCGATGAATCCTATGCTCACGCCAGGAAGATCATTGAAGAGCACATGGATGTTCTGCATTCCTGTGCCGCACTTCTTGTGGAAAAGGAAAAAATCGGAAGAGAAGAGTTTGAAAGCCTTTTTGTAGAGAACGCATAAAAAAAAAACCGAGATTTTTTAAAGTTTGTGCACACTTATTGGAACTCTTTTGTTATAATACTAATCGTAAACCCCCCCAATACATTATATAGTTTTTGCTACACCCCATAAGAGAAATACCTTCTCCAAGAGAAAAGCCAGCGGTTCCCTCCGCTGGCTTTTCTCATTTCTGTCAGGAAATCGATTTCTTGCCGGGTTTCTCAGAAAGGAAAACATTTTCCGGTTGTGTAAACAGGAGGGATGGTATAGAATAGTACCAGGAAAGAAAGGGGAATGCAGCCATGAATCTGGAAAAGATCAATTATTTACAGAAGGTGCAGAGGTATATGATGACCATGCAGCCTGTTTTTCAGCCGCATGCCTTATTCAGCGATGAGACGGCCAATTATGTGGAGCCTATGGAGCCCATGCCAGGAGAAACGGTGACGATCCGGTTCCGGACCGGTCTCAATAATGTGGACCGCGTTTTCCTGATCAGCGGTTCCAGAAAGCTGTTGATGGATTATGAGAAGTCGGTGGACCGTTTTGATTATTATACGGTAAAGGTAGAGATGACGGAGGAGATCTTCCGTTATTATTTTGAGGTCTGCGCTGGAAAGATCAGCTGTTTTTACAATAAAAGAGGCGTTTCAAGAGATCTGCAGGAGTATTACAGCTTTGCCATTGCCCCGGGCTTTAAGACGCCGGACTGGGCCAAGGGCGCGGTGATGTATCAGATCTATACGGACCGGTTCTACAACGGAGACCCGACGAACGATGTGGAGGACCGGGAGTATTATTACATCGGGGATGGCGCCTCCCGTGTCCGGGACTGGTATAAATATCCGGAGTTTATGGGGATCCGGGAATTTTACGGAGGAGATCTTCAGGGTGTTCTGGACAAGATGGACTATCTGGAGGAGCTTGGTGTGGACGTGATCTATTTCAACCCCCTCTTTGTCTCTCCCTCCAATCATAAGTATGATATTCAGGACTACGATTCCGTAGACCCGCATCTTGGCAAGATCGTCAATGACGGAGGAGAATGTCTGGCTCCCTGGGACAATGACAATGCACACGCCTCCAAATATATCCGCCGTGTGACGGACCCGGAAAATCTGAAAGCCAGCAATCAGCTTCTGGCCACTCTTGTGGCGGAGGCTCATAAACGTGGCATGAAGGTGATCCTGGACGGTGTGTTCAATCACTGTGGTTCCTTCAACAAATGGCTGGACCGGGAGCGGATCTACGAGAACCAGCCGGGGTATGAAAAGGGTGCTTATGTGTCTGCAGACAGCCCTTACCGCAGCTTTTTCAAATTCAACAATGAACACAGCTGGCCGTACAATCCTTATTATGACGGCTGGTGGGGACATGAGACTCTGCCGAAGCTGAACTATGAAAATTCACCGAAGCTGGTGGAGTACATCATGAATATCGGAAAAAAATGGGTATCTCCGCCTTACAATGTCGATGGCTGGCGGCTGGATGTAGCGGCAGATCTTGGATTCAGCAATGAGTACAACCATGAATTCTGGAAGGAATTCCGGAAAAACGTAAAGGAAGCCAATCCCGATGCCATCATTCTGGCAGAGCATTACGGGGAGGCCCGCTCCTGGCTTCAGGGAGACCAGTGGGATACGGTGATGAACTACGATGCTTTTATGGAGCCGCTGACCTGGTTCTTTACCGGCATGGAGAAACACAGTGACGAGTTCCGCGGGGATCTTCTGGGAAATCATGAGTCCTTTATAGGAGCCATGAGCCACCATATGAGCAGCTTTATGGCACCGTCTCTTCAGGTTGCCATGAATGAACTGTCCAACCATGACCACTCCCGCTTTCTGACCAGGACCAACCACCGCGTAGGAAGAGTGGCTCAGCTTGGGCCTCATGCGGCGGAAGAGCAGGTCGATGTGGCAGTGATGCGTGAAGCTGTGGTCATGCAGATGACCTGGCCGGGAGCACCGACGCTTTATTACGGAGATGAGGCCGGACTTTGCGGCTTCACAGATCCGGATAACAGGAGAACGTATCCCTGGGGAAGAGAGAACCTGGAACTCATTGCATTTCACCGGGAAATGATCCGGATCCACAAGAAATATCCGGTCCTGAGCCATGGGTCTCTGAAATTCCTGCACGGAGAGCATAACGTGATCTCTTACGGCCGTTTTGATGAAAAAGAGCGTGTCATTGTGGCTTTTCATAATGGGGAGGGCGAGAAGACCTTCATGCTGCCGGTATGGCAGGCGGGTGTCTGTTCCGAAAATCCGCTCAGAAGAGTCATGTTTACGGGCAACTGGGGCTACACGACAGAGCCGGAAGAGTATCTTGCAGAAGGCGGAGAACTGACACTGACGCTTCCCGCAACTTCTGCAGTGGTTCTGGTGGAAGTGGTGCCGGAAGAAGAAAAGCAGGCGCTTTCTTAAAGAACAGAATCGTTCAAGGTATGACTATGGGGGGAACATGGGAGAAAAAGAAAGAGAACGGATCTTTGAGGTAGCCGGCACAGCCGGCGATATCCTTCTGCGGAGCGGCGCGGAGATCTCGCGTGTGGATGAGACGATGCGGCGGATCGCCTGTGCCTATGAGCTGGAAAACGTCAGCACCTTTGTGCTGAGCAATGGTATTTTCCTTACTTCGGAGGTGGCCGGGAGCAATCATCAGGTGCGGGTGCGCCATATTCCGCTCGCCGGGGCCAGACTGGACCGGATCGATGCGGTAAACGGACTGTCGCGTGAGATCGAACTGGGATTTTTCACACCGGAGGAGGCTCTGGAAAAACTGAAAGAAATTGAGAAAATGCCGCAGAAGCCGGGCTGGCATCAGATCCTGGCAGCCGGTATCGGCAGCGGAGCCTTCTGTTTCCTTTTCGGAGGAGACATACTGGATTCCCTTGCTGCTTTTCTGGCAGGGCTGATCCTTTATATTTATGTGCTGGACGTGGTCCGGGGGCGGCTTTCCAAGATCGCGGCCAATGCCAGCGGAGGCGCTCTGGTCATGGCACTGACCCTTCTGTTTTACCGGATCGGTTTTGGACATCATCTGGATCTGATGTCCGTAGGGGCACTGCTTCCGCTGATCCCGGGAGTGGCTTTCACCAACTCGATCCGGGATTTTGCCGATCAGGACTATATTTCCGGATCCGTAAGGCTTCTGGACACCATGATCGTGATCTTCAGCATTGCCCTGGGCGTCGGCCTTGTGATGATGTGGTGCGGGATAGGAGGAAGCTTATGATTTTGCGTCTGATCGAAGAAGTCATTGCGGCAGCCATCGGAACCATGGCCTTTGCGCTGATGTTTCATGTGCCGCGGCAGTATTATTTCTGCGGAGGGATCGCGGGCGGAGCCGGATGGCTGGTCTACCGGGCGCTGGAGCTTCATGTGGATTCTCTTATGGGGCCTGTCTGTGCCGGTGCCTTTACCGTGGTTTTCCTTTCACGGATCTTTGCAGTCCGGAAAAAATGTCCGGTGACCATGTTTCTGATCCCGGGGATCTTCCCGCTGGTACCGGGAATGGGGATCTATCAGACGGCACAGGCCCTGGTGGGAAGCAACTGGGATCTGGCAGCAGCCAAGGGACTGACTTCTATCAAGTTTGCGGTTGCCATTGTAGGAGGGATCCTTCTCGGCTTTGAGATTCCCCAACGCTGTTTTTCCATTCTGGAGAACAGGAAACGAAGAGCAGGAAAATTTTCCTGAAAAACTGAAAAAAGCAATTTTTTGAGACCTTTCCGGAGGTCTTTTTTTTTATCTGGCAGTTCCGGAGAGAACAGGTTTTGGAAACTTCTTCTGTGTTTTCTTCTTTTTTATTGTGTTTTTGTACAAAACAGGCATGGCTGTTTTGTGGAGAAACGCTAAAACAACGGAAACAAAGAAAAAACGTATTGAAATTTTATGGAGAATGTGCTACTATCCTTGATGTAGGAAAACGTTATCACAGAAAGGAGCCAGAACCATTGGAGGTTACAATTAAAGACATTGCCGCAGACGCGAAGGTTTCCGTTTCCACGGTCTCCAGGGTTATGAACGGTTCAAAAGCTGTAAGTGACGAGTTAAAGCACCGGGTTATGAGAAGTATTGAGAAATATCATTACGTACCCAATGCGGAGGCCAGAAGCCTGGTCACCAAGAATACACATCTGGTGGCAGTCCTGGAAGCGGATCTGAGGAACCCGATCACGGCGATCCATTTAAAACAGATCAGCGATGTCTGCATGAAGCATAACAAGGTTGTCATTGCCTGCGATTATGATTTTGATAATAAGAAAGCACTCGTTCTTATGGATCGGATGCTGGAACGGAACATTGACGGACTGATCTTTCAGGGCGTTCACCTGACCGATGAGATCCTGAAAAAACTTCACGAATTTCCATGTCCGGTAGTTCTTGGAAACCAGGGACTTTCCGGAGAAGACTGTGCGTTCACGACAGTGACCGTTGACAGCTACAACGTTTCCAGAGATATCACAGAATTTCTCGTAGGAGACGGGCACAAAAGGATCGCTTATGTGGGAGGAAATGCAGAGGACTATACCAATGGTCAGCTGCGGCTGAAGGGATATCAGGATGCCATGAAGGAGGCAGGACTTAAGATCCCCGATTCTTACATCTATCAGGGAAATTTCAGTCCCGAGAGCGGTATGGAGGGAATGAAGGCCATTTATGAAAACAGCAGAGACCTTCCGACAGCAGTCATTACCGGTTCGGATATCATCGCCATCGGCGTGATCCGTTATCTGAAATCACTGAATATCCGGGTGCCTGAAGATATTTCCGTTTTTGGCGTCGATGATTCGGTATCGGATATTTTTGATCCGCCTCTTTCAACTGTGCGGATGTTCCAGCAGGGCGAAATGTTCTACGAAGCACTTTTCGGAGAAGATGCCGATGAGAAAAAGAAACTGTACTTCCCTTACCAGCTGGTCCGGAGAAATTCCACCAGAAAACTTTGGCAGTGAGAACTGCTTTAAGTTTTAAAAGACGGGAAAACGATTTCTTGAGATTTCCAGAAAAGATATTCATCCACGATCACGTGGATAAATATAGAATACCCCGGTATTAGGGAACCGGGAGAATTTTAAGGAGGATGAAGCAATGAAAAAACACGTAGTAGCTTCTAAAATTTTAACTGGCGCACTGGCAGTTGCCATGGTTGCATCCGTTCCGGCAATGAACGGCATCAATGCAAAAGCAGATGACAAAGTAACGATCTCTCTGTACACCACCGTACCGGGACACGATGATGATTTCGAGAAATTCTGTGCAGATTTCATGGAAGCAAATCCGGACATCACCGTAAACTACATCGCTTACGACAGCAGTGAGAAACAGAAATGGATGACTCTGTACGCAAGTGGTGAGGCTCCCACCGTTTCTCTGATGGATGCTGTTGATATCCGTGAGAACATCGCAAATATGGCAGCTTACGATCTGGACGGCGACGATTCCTGGATCAAGGATCAGGTAGATGACAGCAACCTGGCTATCTTCAAGGATGAGAACGGCAGCGTTTACGGCGTACCGAACTCCGTACAGTCCATGGGTCTCATCTACAACAAGACCACCATTGAGAAAGCAACCGGCGAGGAGTTCGATCCTTCCACCATCAAGAGCAATGCAGATCTGGATGCCCTGTGCCAGAAGATCCAGGACGGCGGCGTTTCCCCGATCATGTTCACCGGCGTTGACTGGTCTCTCGGATCTCATTTCCTGAGCCAGGTATTCAACGGAATCCAGGGTGATGAGGAAGCTCAGAAAGCTTTCATCGACAGCGTGAAAGACGGTTCCACAGAGCTGAAGACCAACGATGCATGGAACGGTGTTATGGATACCTTCGATATCATCGCTAAATACAACTACAATGCAAACGATCCGCTGGTTGGAAATACCGAGCTGGATGGCCAGGCTATGGCAAAAGGTGATGTAGCTATGTGGTTCATGGGTGACTGGGGATGGTCCTACCTTGAGTCCGTTGCAAATGCAGATGACGAGTACGGCATTATGCCCTGCCCGCTGACTGCTTCCGCAGATGATGCAGTAAACCAGGAGCTTGCTGTATTCCCGGCAAAAGGTTACTGTGTAGACGGAAGCCAGAACGATGAGGCACAGCAGGCAGCAGGTAAGAAACTCGTTGAGTATCTGACCATTGAGAGAGCACAGGATATGTCTGATGCCCTGAGCATCGCTCTTCCGTTCAAAAATGTGGATGTAACCGTTGCAAGCCCGCTGGCAAACGTAACCCAGGCTTATGTTGCTGACGGTAAAGTACAGAGCACCTACGCATTCAGCGCACTGCTTCCGTCTGATTTCTGGAGCGAGAATGGTGCAGTTATGCAGCAGTATCTGGTAGGCCAGATGGACAGAGATGCAGCTGCTGATGCGATCCAGGCTTACTGGCAGGCACAGTAACATCCGAACGTCTGCAGAAGTACAAAGCTGTCTGCAGTGTAAAAGACAACGAAGTCGTTTGACAAACCAATGGAATGGAGATGACCTTCGTCATCTCCATTCATGATTCAGTGCCTTCACACAGGCTTCTGAAAGGTACCGAAGGCATGCCCTGTGCAAATCCTGCAGATTTGCCTGATGTTCCCTTGCACAGGGGAGGTTTTCGGTATGTATTCCCCGTTAACCGTTACAATTTCGAGGTAAGAGTTCAATGAAAAAGAAGAAAAATGAAATTAAGTTATTCTGCGAATTTGTAATCCCGCCAATGCTGATCTGGGCTTCCATCGTAGTTCTCCCCCTGATCTACGGTATTTATCTGACCTTCACCAACTGGAATGGTCTGTCTCCCAATTTCGATCTGGTAGGTTTTGCCAATTACGTTGCGATCTTTAAAGATAAAACGTTTCTGTCTTCTCTCTGGAAGACCTTCGTGTATGTGTTTTTTGTTGTAGTATTCAGTAATGTACTGGGACTTGCCCTGGCACTGCTTCTGACCTACGGGATCAAGCTGCAGGGACTTTTCCGTACCTGCTTCTTCGCCGCAAACATGATCGGCGGTGTCGTAATGGGTTATATCTGGAACTACATTTTCTCCTTTGCACTGACCAAGGTCGGCGCTGTGACCGGCTGGGGAATTTTCCAGAAATCCTGGCTGACCAGCCCGGGAACTGCTCTGGTTGCCCTGATCGTCGTTGCGGTATGGCAGCTCAGCGGTTATCTGATGGTTATCTATGTAGCAGGTCTGACCAACGTATCTCAGGATATGCTGGAGGCTGCAAGAATTGACGGAGCAAACGGCAGACAGCTTCTCCGCTACATCAAGATCCCGATGATCCGTTCCTCTGTAACCATCTGTGTATTTATGGCAATCTCCAGAGCATTCATGTCCTTCGACGTGAACCTGACTCTGACAGCCGGCGGTCCCTTCAAGTCCACCGAGCTCTTAGCACTGAAAATTTACCAGACTGCATTCAGCAACTTTGATTACGGCAAAGGCCAGGCAGAAGCTCTTGTACTGTTCGTTATCGTTGCGATCATCTCTCTGGTTCAGGTATCCGTATCCAAGAAAGGGGAGGTGCAGGCATAATGGAAGCAAAAAAGAAATCCAATACCCTCATCGTTTTCATCATCGTGCTGTTACTGGCTGTATTTTTCATCATCCCGTTTTTCCTGGTTATCCTGAACAGCTTTAAGACTTCTCCGGATTTCGTGGCAAACCCGTTCAGTTTTCCGGACATGCTCCATACAGAAAACTATGAGACCGCTTTTAACACGATGAACTTCCTGAATTCTTTTAAGAATTCAATTCTGATCTGTGTGATCGCAACCGGTGTCAGCGTAGTATTAAGTTCCATGAATGCTTACGTGCTTACCCGTAAAAAATGGAAGATCACCAAAGCCTTTTATATGATCCTCATTGCGGCTATGGTCGTTCCTTTCCAGGTAATCATGATCCCGCTGGTAAAACTGTACGGTTCCGGACTGGGACTTACCAACAACATCTGGTTGGTAACCTTCATCCACATCGGACTGAACATTCCGTCCCCGACCTTCCTTTACAGCGGCTTTATCACCGGTGTTCCGGTGGAGCTGGATGAGGCTGCCCTCATTGACGGTGCTTCTCCCGAGAGAACCTTCTTCAGCATCATTTTCCCGCTGCTGAAGCCCATCACCATGACAAACGTGGTATTCGTTGCCCTTTCCATCTGGAATGACTACATCCTGGCAAGTACCCTGCTTTCTCTGAAAGAGGTAAAAACCCTGCCGCTGATGACTTACGCCTTCCTTACTACCAAGTCCGCTGATTACGCGCCCATGATGGCTGGTCTGGTCCTGACCATGCTGCCGGTTATGATCCTTTATCTCTTCGGTCAGCGTTATATCATTGAGGGTATCGTGGCAGGAAGCGTGAAAGGCTGATGGAGAACTACAGGATCCGAAAGATCGATGCGCATACCTGGCAGCTGGAAGATCCCTTCCGTACCTATCTCTATTTAATAGAAGGTACGGAGAGGGCAGTGCTTCTGGATGCAGGAAACGGTTTCAGCGGTCTTCAGGAGACCATCGCTTCTCTTACCGACAAGCCGGTAAGCGTGGTTTTGACACATGGTCACTTTGACCATACCGGCTGTGCCGGACTTTTTGAAAGCTGTTCCATCCACAGAGCGGATCTTTCTGTTCTGGAAGAAGGATTTGACAGAGAAGCAAGGGAACATCAGGTAAAACGGTTTGCGGAGCTCTTTGGTGTGCCGCTTTCCAGGGAAGAGGAGGATTTCCTCATCCATGTGAAAAAACCGGAAAAGCTCTCCTTCCTTTCTGAGGGGGATCATCTGGAACTGGGCGGACGGACACTGGAGGTCATTGAGACGCCGGGGCATACGAAAGGCTGTATCTGTTTCCTGGACAGAGAGAATCGATATCTCTTTGCCGGTGATACGGGCTGCAACCGGGAGATCCTGGTCTACTTTGACCATTCCGGTACCGTAAAAGATGTGATGGAATCGGATGAAAAGCTTCTGAGCCTGAAAGATCAGTATCAGGAGATCTGGCCGGGTCATCATGAATGTCCCATGGACGCTTCTGTCATAGAAGACTACCGCCATGCGGCAGAAACAATCCTGAAAAATCCCGGGATTGGAGAAAAGATCGCTCTGAACCCCGGCTATAAAATCTTATATCATTACAAAACAATCGGAATTTCCTATACGGAATCCCATGTTTCCTGAGGGAGCCAATACGGCTCCCTCTTTGTATAGCTAGTTCAAGGAGGACCTCTATGGTAAAAAATCCGATCCTGTGCGGTTTTCATCCGGATCCAAGCCTGATCCGGGTGGGAGACGACTACTATCTTGCAACATCCACCTTTGAGTGGGCTCCGGGTGTCCGGATCTATCATTCAAAAGATCTGGCGCACTGGGATTATCTGACTGCCCCTCTGGATACTTACTCCAAAATGGACCTTCGGGGTGTAAAGGCTTCCGATGGCATCTGGGCTCCCTGCCTGAGCCATGACGGGGAATATTTCTATCTGATCTATACGGTGGTCCATGATGCCAGGGAATTTCCGGTCATGGATACGCCGAACTACCTGATCCGTGCAAAAGAGATCACCGGTCCCTGGTCCGATCCGGTTTATCTGAATTCCAGCGGTTTTGACCCCTCTCTTTTTCATGATGCAGACGGCAGAAAATGGCTGATCAACATGGAATGGGATTACCGGAAGGTTCTTTCCGGAGGAAATCCGTTCACCGGGATCCTTCTTCAGGAATACGATCCGGAGAAAAAGCAGCTGACCGGTGAGGCAAAGAAGATCTTTACCGGTTCTCCTATCGGCGGTACGGAAGGACCACATCTCTACCGTCATGACGGTTATTATTATCTGATGTGTGCCGAGGGCGGAACCGGCTGGTTCCATGCGGTGACACTTGCGCGGAGCAAAGCGCTTACCGGCCCCTATGAGATCAGCCCGGAGCATCCCGTCCTGACCTCCTGGGAAGGCAGCCGGGAGCCGGAAGAGACAGAAAAAGCGCTGGCAGAAAAGGATCTTGGCAAAAGTTATCTGAAAAAAGCCGGTCATGGAAGCCTGGTGGAGAGTCCGGATGGCAGATGGTTCCTTGCTCATCTCTGCGGAAGAAACCTTCCGGGCATGCTTTACTGTCCGCTCGGAAGAGAAACGGCCATTCAGGAGGT
>CAKRQP010000015.1:0-30029 GCA_934393555.1 uncultured Lachnospiraceae bacterium | reverse complement strand
TTTCTTTTGAAGATAAAAAGTGTGTTGGTATTAGGATGCACAATTTGTTTGAGTATTAGCTCGACAGATTCCAGTTTTATTGACCAAGAAATTAAGGAGGATTCATTATGAGTGAGAAAACAGAGATTACTTTCATGCAGACAAGATTGATCCGGCTTGCTTCAGAAGAGTGGAATTTACCTGTTGAGAAGATTATTCTTCTGTTTAAAGAAGCTGATGTTCTTGGATATATAGAAAAATGTTATGGGATTTTTCATTGTGAAGGCGATGAAGCTGTGCTTGAAGATATTACTGAATTTTTGCAAGGAAAGGGGATAGCGATTAGTACTCGAGTTAAAAGATGGATTTGTTCTCTATGACGGAACAGAGAATTACCGCCACACTCCTGAAACGGTCACAATGGAAATTCATTTCAATTCTGATTTTTCATCAATGTAGCAGAAACTTAATTTTCACTGTACCAGTATAGCGTTTTCGAAATAACCAGACCATTGACTTGGCTGCAAATCCGATTGCACAAGTTGAATCTGCATCCTGCGTGAATGGTCCAGTTATTTTCGAAACGCTATATTGGAACCATCGAAAGAGATTCCGGCTCCCGTAAAAAAATATCTATCAAAATTTAATCTGAATTAATCATTTCAAGGCTCATTTCGAGCCAATATTTTCTCATAAAAGACAATAAAGCAGTCAATGGCTGACAGGGGCTTCTCTTTTACGTCGAAAACGAGGAAGCTGTGTGACAAACCGTGCTTTGCTTCTGGACACTGCTGTCATCCGGAAGGAGATTCTGCCGGATGATGCTCTTTACCGTTTCATACAGATACGGTTTCAGCTCCTCGATGGGTTTGGGCTGATTGTAGAGAATGGAATTATAGCTCGTTCCGCTGATGAGTTCGATGATCATATAGATCATGATCTCCGGATCGTTGAAGTGCAGCCCGGATCCTTCCAGCAACTGACAGTAATCTTCGTAGATGTTTTCCTGACCATCCTCCGGAGCATCGATCAGGGAGTTTTTGAAAAGTGCCCAGCTTAAATGTTTGGAAATAAAAAAGACCAGAGAATGGTCTTCCTGGAACTGCGTAAGAATGTGGTCGATAATGAAAATGATCTGTTCCTCAAAGGCTTTGATTTCCGTATTTAAAAGAGCGTTGTAAGCATTGGAGAAGACCTGAACTGCTTTATGGGAGATAAGTTTGTTTCTGAGATCATACTTATCAGTGAAATAAAGATAGAAGGTTCCCTTTGCTACACCAGCCTGATTTACGATGTCGGAGATGGAGGTCTTATGAAAGCCGTTTTCCATGAAAAGTCCGAAAGCAGCATCCAGAAGCGAGTCTTTTTTTTGCTTCTTGTTTTGATCAACTTTTCTCATTAGATAATTCCTCCGCTCCTTTTTTGCCCATTATAACATATTGGCGCGGAAAAAGTATTAAGATTTTCTAAAAAATATTGACTATCAGTCAGTTTTAGTGTATAAGATTAAAAGTGACCGATAGTCATAAATAAATACAACAGGAAAACATTCATTATAGAAAAGAATCAGATCAGGAGGATGTCTTATGAACCGTAATCGGAAATGGAAAAAAGTGGTCGCTTCTACGACAGCTGTTATGTTAAGTGCATGTATGGTAGGTATGCCGGCGCTGACGGCAGACAGTGCAGCTCCGGAAAAAGAAGAAACTGTTTATGTAAATATGGATGCATCTGGTAATGTAGAGAAGATCACAGTCAGTGACTGGCTGAAAAACACCAGTCAGTCCGCAGAGCTGAGTGACAGTTCTTCTCTGTCCGATATCAAAAATGTCAAAGGGGATGAGACCTTTACCCAGGATGGCGAGAAACTGACCTGGCAGGCAGATGGTTCCGATATTTATTATCAGGGTACGACCGAGAAAGAACTTCCGGTTACCGTAAAGCTGACTTATTACCTGGATGGTCAGGAGATTTCTCCGGAAGATCTGGCCGGTAAAAGCGGAAAAGTAAAGATCCGTATTGATTATACGAATAATCAGAAAGAAACGGTAAAGATCAATGGGGAAAACCGTGAGATCTACACTCCGTTTGCCATGATCTCCGGAATGATCCTTTCTCAGGAGAATTTCAGTAATGTCAAGGTGACAAATGGTAAGGTGATCTCTGACGGAAGCAGAAATATCGTCGTAGGTGTGGCTCTGCCGGGGCTTTCCGATAGCATTGGTCTTTCAGATACCGAAGATCTGAAAGATATCGACATCCCGGATTACGTAGAAGTGGAAGCAGACACCACAAACTTCAAACTGGAGATGACGGCAACGGTAGCAACGACCGGTGTTCTGGAGGATCTGGGAATCGAGGATCTGGATGATCTCAAGGATTTGAAGGATTCTCTGGATGAACTGACAGAGAATTCCCTGAAGCTGGTAGATGGAAGCAGTGATCTGGCAGACGGAACCAGTGATCTGAAGGATGGTGTGGATGACCTGGTAGATGGCGTGAGTGATCTTTCCGACGGTGCTTCCGATCTTTATGATGGCGTGAAAAAGGTAGATGACGGAGCCGGTGATCTTCAGGATGGAGCCGGACAGCTGGCAGATGGAGCCGGTGATCTTCAGGATGGAGCGAAACAGCTGGCAGACGGAACGAAAACACTGGCAAGCGGAGCCGGTGACCTTCAGAGCGGAGCCGCACAGCTTCAGACAGGAGCCGGAAATCTCCAGAGCGGAGCCGGAAGTCTCCAGAGCGGAGCACAGAGCCTGGCAACAGGAGCCGGCACATTAAAGACCGGAGCATCCGACCTTTCTGACGGAGCCACAGAGCTCAGTGATGGTCTGAATACCCTGAAAACCAAATCCAAAACTCTTGTAGACGGCATCAACAAACTGAACGATGGAAAAGGTGCCCTGATCGATGGAATGGATACACTGGTAAAAGGGATCACATCTGCAAATACCGGAGCCAAGAGTCTGAAGAGCGGTGTGGATACCTATACCAAAGGTGCCGACACCCTGGCAGACGGAGTCAGTGCTTATGTGACAGGAGCCGGTCAGTATACAGGAGCAGTCAATTCTTATCTGAGCGGCGAAGAAACACTGAATACAGGGGTACAGAATTTTGCAAGCCAGGCAGGAACGCTGCCAGCTTCCCTGAAATCCCTGTATGGTGCAATCAGCAGCGCAAAAACAGGAAGTGATGCCCTGGCAGATGAAGAGACAACCACAAAACTGACAACAGGAAGCAAGGCAGTATCAGACGGGATCACCAGTCTGAACACCAGCATCAATGATATCCTGAAGGAAATGAAAGAAAATGGAGGGGAACTGCCCAGCAGTACGGAGATCGCATTGCTTCAGACGCTGATCTCTTCCACAGGAACCCTGCTGGAAACCAGCATTGCGACAGAGTCTACTCTGGTTGCAGATCTTCAGAATGCACTGTCTGCTGCTGGCGCCTATGAAGAGAGCGCAAAGGGTGCGGCAGGAAAAGCAGTAGATACGGTGACAGGAGGAGCGCTGAGTAACGCAGTCAGTGCTTATGAGAGCCATAAGGCAACATTAAATACAGATATTGAGGCAATGAACGGTGTGATCGCCGAGCAGACCAAACTGTCTGAAACGCTGAAAGCTTCTGCTGACAGCATCAAGAAGATCGAGAACGCAAAAGAGCTGACAGATAAACTGACAGAGCTTTCCGAAGCATTGACCGAACTGGAAGCCGCTACCAATGCAGAAAGTGATCTTCAGACAGGGGCAGCCGCAGTGGCAGACGGTGTGGCAACCTATGTAGGCGGTGCGAAGGCACTGAATACAGGTCTGACCGCACTGGAGAAGGCAGCCGCTCCGCTGAACAGCAGTTCCGATACGCTCGCAGCCGGAATGAAGAGTCTGACTGAGGGAGCAGCCGCACTGACAGCAAACAACAGTGCTCTGAAAACAGCCGGAAGCAGCCTTTCCACAAACGGAACAACACTCAACACCGGAGCTTCTACGCTGAAAGGCAGCAGTAAGGATCTGAGGGACGGAGCAAAAACGTTATACGGTGGAACGAGCAGCCTGAAGACCGGAGCCACTCAGCTGAAGGAAGGTGCCGATAAACTTTCCGGTGGTTTGAGTCAGCTGGCTACCGGAGGCAAAACGTTGAAGAGCGGTATCAATACGCTTGCAAAAGGTGGAAAAACGCTTGCAAAAGGCGCTTCTTCACTGAAAACCGGAACGGAAAACTTAAAGAGTGGTGCTGACACGTTAAAGAGCGGAACGGATACGCTGAAGAGCGGAACCGATACCTTGAAGAGCGGCGTCAACAGTCTGAAGAGCGGAACGGATACGCTGAAGAGCGGAGCCGACAGCCTGAAAGACGGAGCAAGCACGTTGAAAGACGGAACCGATACACTGAAAGACGGAGCAGATACCTTAAAGAGCGGAACCGATACCTTAAAAGACGGAACCACTCAGCTGCTTGACGGAGCCGGTGATCTGAAGGATGGTGTAGGTGATCTTTCCGATGGCGTGGATGATCTGAAGGATGGTGCGAAGGATCTGAATGATGGCGCAGAAGAACTCAGAGACGGCATGAAGGAATTCGATGAGGAAGGTATCCAGAAGCTGAATGAGGCTTATGAAGACAACATTGAGATCCTGATCGACCGCCTGGATGCGGTGCTGAATGCAGACAAAGCATATAAGACGTTTGCAGGAAGCAGCGAAGGATGCGAAGGCAAGGTAAAATTCATCATGGAAACCGGAGCCATCGAAGCAAAAGAAGAATAAATCATATAGAAAGAACTCCTCCCAGGCGGCTGCTTCCGGAGGAGTTCTTTCTATATTGAAATGACGGAGGTCATCTGACAAGACGCTGCAAAGTCTGTGCTTTCCTTGCTTGCTATTCAACAGGACATGCGTTATAATAAAATAAGTATAACAACGAGAAAGAAAGGACGAAACAGAATGGACGATTTTAGAGAATGGCTTTCAGATAATCTTCGATATTTCCTGCTGGGTTTTGCAATCCTGGCAGTCGTGATCATAGCAGTGGCAGGTATCCGTATTTATCAGAGAGTGGCCGGTTCCCAGAAGAAACCGACAGACAATATACGAGTGGAGTCAGAGAGTACTTCCGCTGCAGGCGAAACAGAGGCAGTAACGGAAAAGATTTCTGAGAGTGAAAAGAAAGTCGTTTCTTCCGAGAAAGAAACAGAGGCAGAGACGAAAGCAGCAGAGGCGAAAGAAACAGAAACAGAGAAAGAAACGGAAGCGAAAACAGCAGAGGCGACCGAAACAGAAACAAAAGCTTCGGAAACGCAGGCCAGTGAGACGCAGGCCACAGAAACAGCGGCCACAGAAGCAGCGGCCACAGAAGCAGCCAGAGATCCGGAATATCTGAAAACAACGGTGACCCTGAATCTCAGAACGGAACCGGACGGTACGGTCATCAATTCTTATGCGGCAGGCCGCATCGTGAAGTTTCTTGGAAAAGAGGGCAGCTGGTATAAGGTGTTTGTAGGAGGCCGCGAAGGCTATATGAGCAGTGATTATCTGCAAGAGGTTCCGTATGAAGCCGGAATGGAGAATGAGGTGGAGACAGAGCCGCAGACAGAAGCACCGGCACCGATCTACAAGACACTGAAGGGCGCCTGCTATCTGAGAGCCGAGACCAGCAAAGAATCGCAGATCCTCGGCACCTACATGGCAGGTACGACGGTACAGTTCCTGGAGGATGTCGGAGGCTGGTATAAAGTATCCGTAGACGGTATGACCGGCTATATGGGCGCACAGTTTTTCTAAGGATAGAAAGCAGACTATGGCAAAGAAATTTGCGTAGTCTGTTTTTTGCACTTTTGCGAGGGAAAAAGGGCCTTCTCTTTCCGGCTGCGACAGAAGCGAAAACTTAAAAAAGCATGAACTGCTTGCAAGAGTTGTAAAATCCATGTAAAATAATCTGACAGAGAAGCCTCTGTGCGGAAAAAGGGCTTCTACAATAAAAAAGAGGGCGAAGAAATGAAGAGAGTCTTATTTATTGTAAATCCAAGATCCGGAAAAGGCACCATAAAGTATCACATTCTGGATATTCTGGATATTTTCAGCAAGAAAGACATGGATCTGACGGTACATATCACACAGGCACGGCTGGACGCCTGTAAGATAGCGATGGAAGAAGGCGGCAGGTATGATCTGGTGATCTTAAGCGGCGGAGACGGAACCCTGGATGAGGTGGTTTCCGGACTGATGCAGGGCGGTCATGATACCCCGCTTGGCTATATTCCGGCAGGCAGTACCAATGATTTCGCCAGCAGTCTGAAGCTGCCGGCGAGGATGGGAGAAGCAGCGAAGATCGCTGCGACAGGAATTCCCAGACGTTTTGATGTGGGGGCTTTTAACGATCAGTATTTTATCTATATTGCAGCATTCGGTCTTTTTACGGATGTGGCTTATCAGACCAGTCAGGAAGCGAAAAATGTACTGGGTCACATGGCATACCTGCTGGAAGGTGCCAAACGGCTTTTTAATATCAAAAGCTTCCATATGAAAGTGCGCACGAAGGAACGGGAGATCGAAGGAGATTTTGCCTATGGCATGATCACCAATTCCGAGTCTGTCGGCGGCTTTAAAAAGATCACCGGCAATGATGTCTGCCTGGACGACGGTCTTTTTGAAGTGATCCTCATTTACCAGCCGGCCAATGTCATCGAGTTTCAGGAAATCATTACCAGTCTGATGACCGGACAGATGAATTCCCGTTTTATAGAAACCTTTAAGACGGATGAACTGGAACTGGAAGGGGAGGAAGAGGTTCCCTGGACGCTGGACGGAGAGGATGGAGGAGCGCATAAGAAGGTAAAAATCATCAACCGGAAACAGGCAATTCCCATCATGGTAAAAAAAGAACGTAAATAATGGTTCCCTTTTTGGGATTTTTGAGTTATAATGGTTGCGACAAATTGGGTGCTCCGGAAAAATGGTTTCAGACAGCTGTCTGGAAGCCGGAAAAAACGGAAGCTTACAATAAAAATATCATTTATGGAGGTTCGCATTATGTTAGTATCTGCAAAAGAAATGCTTCAGAAAGCAAAAGCCGGTCATTATGCAGTAGGCCAGTTCAATATCAACAACCTGGAGTGGACAAAAGCAATTCTGGCAACCGCTCAGGAGTGCAATTCTCCCGTTATCCTTGGTGTTTCCGAGGGCGCAGGCAAATATATGACCGGTTACAAAACCGTTGTTGGCATGGTAAAAGGTATGATGGAAGAGATGAACATCACTGTTCCGGTTGCTCTTCACCTTGACCACGGCAGCTTCGAGGGATGCCTGAAATGTGTAGAGGCAGGTTTCTCCTCCATCATGTTCGACGGTTCTCATTATCCGATCGAAGAGAACGTTGCAAAGACCAAAGAGCTGGTTAAGATCTGCGCAGAGCACGGTATGTCTCTGGAGGCAGAGGTTGGTTCCATCGGCGGCGAGGAAGACGGCGTTATCGGTATGGGCGAGTGCGCAGACCCGAACGAGTGCAAGATGATCGCTGACCTTGGCATCGATTTCCTGGCAGCAGGTATCGGTAACATCCACGGAAAATATCCGGCAAACTGGAAGGGCTTAAGCTTCGAGACTCTGGATGCAGTTCAGAAGCTGACCGGCGATATGCCTCTGGTTCTTCATGGCGGTACCGGTATCCCGACCGATATGATCAAGAAAGCAATCTCTCTTGGCGTTTCCAAGATCAATGTAAACACAGAGTGCCAGCTTGCATTTGCAGAAGCAACCCGTGAGTACATTGAGGCAGGCAAGGATCTGCAGGGCAAAGGCTACGATCCGCGTAAACTTCTGGCACCGGGTGCTGAGGCAATCAAGAAGACCGTTAAAGAAAAAATGGAAATCTTTGGTTCCGTTGATAAAGCCTGAATATCATTTCATCTGTTTTGTCAGAAACTGTGGCATCTCTTCCCAGGAAGGGATGCCATTTTATTGAGATACGCTGTGTGATCGACTAAAGAGTATGTGGAGGAATGTGATGAGCGAAAATGTGAACGTCACCAGAATTTTCGGGGAAAATGTTTTCAATGAACATGTCATGCGGGAACGCCTTCCCAAAAAAGTCTACAAGGAGCTGCATAAGACCATTGATGAGGGAAAAGAACTGGATCCCATGACAGCCGAGGTTGTGGCTTCAGCTATGAGAGACTGGGCCATGGAAAAAGGGGTAACCCATTATACGCACTGGTTCCAGCCGCTGACCGGTTTCACTGCGGAAAAGCATGATTCCTTTATTACAGCGCCGGATGAGGATGGAAATGTTCTGATGGAGTTTTCCGGAAAAGAGCTGATCAAAGGCGAGCCGGATGCTTCTTCTTTCCCGTCTGGAGGACTTCGTTCCACTTTTGAAGCAAGAGGTTATACAACCTGGGACTGCACTTCACCGGCGTTTGTCCGTGAAGATGATACGGGAGCGATCCTTTGTGTACCGACTGCCTTCTGTTCTTATACCGGAGAGGCTCTGGACCAGAAGACACCGCTGCTTCGTTCCATGGAAGCTGTACAGAGCCAGGCTTTGCGTCTGCTCCGCCTTTTTGGAAACACCACTTCACGGAAAGTATTCCCGTCTGTCGGTGTGGAACAGGAGTATTTCATTGTAGATCACGAGAAATATCTGCAGAGAAAAGACCTGATCTTTACCGGAAGAACGCTGTTCGGAGCAATGCCGCCGAAAGGACAGGAGCTGGATGACCATTACTTTGGCGTTATCCGTCAGCGGATCGGTGGCTTTATGAAAGATGTCAACAAGGAACTCTGGAAACTTGGGGTTCCGGCCAAGACGCAGCACAATGAAGTAGCACCCGGACAGCATGAGCTGGCTCCGATCTATGAAAAATGCAATGTCGCTTCCGACCACAACCAGATCATCATGGAAACACTGAAAAGAGTGGCAGAACAGCATGGCCTTCAGTGCCTGCTGCATGAGAAACCCTTTGCAGGCGTGAATGGATCCGGAAAACACAACAACTGGTCGCTCACCACAGATGACGGTATCAATCTTCTGGATCCCGGCAAGACACCGCATGAGAACATTCAGTTCCTTCTTGTGCTCTGCTGTATCTTAAGAGCGGTAGACCGCCATGCAGATCTTTTGAGAGAGTCTGCAGCCGATGTGGGAAATGACCACCGTCTGGGAGCCAATGAGGCTCCGCCGGCGATCATTTCTGTTTTCCTTGGTGAGCAGCTGGGAGACGTTCTGCGTCAGCTGGTCAGCACGGGAGCGGCTGCCCACAGCTTAAAGGGTGGTCATCTCCATACGGGTGTAAAAACACTTCCCGAGGTTTCCAAGGACGCAACAGACCGGAACCGGACCTCACCCTTTGCTTTTACCGGAAACAAATTTGAATTCCGTATGGTAGGCTCCAGAGATTCTGTGGCAGAATGTAATGTTGTGCTCAATACCATTGTGGCAGAGGCGTTTTCCGATGCCTGCGATGTGCTGGAAAAAGCAGAAGACTTTGATCTGGCTGTTCATGATCTCATCAAGGAATATGCAACGCTCCATCAGAGGATCGTCTTTAATGGAAATGGTTATTCCGAAGAATGGGTGAAGGAGGCAGAGCGCAGAGGCCTTCCGAACATTCAGTCAATGGTGGATGCCATCCCGGCTCTGGTGAGTGAGAAAACGGTACAGATGTTTGAAAAATTCGGCGTCTTTACCGAGGCGGAGCTGAAGTCCAGAGCGGAGATCCAGTACGAGGGCTATGCAAAAGCCATCAATATTGAAGCGAGAGCCATGATCGATATTGCCAGCAAGCATATCATTCCGGCAGTGATGCGTTATGCCAGAAATCTGGCAGAGACTGCCAATGAGATCAAGGGAGCCGGTGCAGATGAGTCCGTTCCGGTAGAGATCCTGAAGCAGCTGACCGGCCTTCTTTCCGAGGCAAGAAAAGCACTTCTGGTCCTCAAGGATGTGACCAGAACGGCCGCAGCCATGGAAGAGGGAGAGGCGCAGGCACATTATTATTACAAGGAAGTCTGCACAGCCATGACAGCGCTTCGTATTCCGGTAGATGAGCTGGAAATGATCGTTGATAAAGAAGAATGGCCCATGCCTTCTTATGGCGACCTTCTGTTTGAGGTATAAAAGATAAAAAAGGAGCGGGACAGGATAGATAGACCTGTTCCGCTTCTTTTTTGACCTTCTTTACAGATGAAGCCTTTTCTGTTATCATAGGAGAAAAAGTACTTTGCAGGAGATACCGAATGAAAGATGTAATGGGGATAGAAATTGAAAACTTAAGTGCCGCTTCAGCTGTCCGGCGGGTAATGGGGCTTTTGGGCAGAGAACCGTTGAGTGTCTGTACGGTCCTTCGGGCGGATATGCTCCTGCTTGCAGAGAAGGATGAAGAATACCGGGAATACCTGAGCCAGATGGCGCTGCGTCTTGCGGGAGATGAAACGATTCTGAAAGCCATGGGAGAAGAGCGAAAAGAGAGGCTGGAGGAGATTGAAAACCATTCTTTTCAAATGCAGCTGCTGAAAGAGCTTTCGGAAGAAAGCCATACCGTGGCTGTTCTGACAGAGACAGAACCGGAAAAAGAAAAAACGATGGAAAATCTGAAACGAAATTATCCGTCCCTTCCCTTGGCCGGAGCTTTTTCCATGGAAACATCGGATGATATGGATGATGCAGTGAACCATATCAACGGCCTGGATGCGGAACTGGTCATTGCAAAGCTTCCGTCTCCGGAGCAGGAGGCCTTTATTTTCAGCAACAGAGACAGACTGAATATCCGTCTCTGGCTGGGGCTTGGTGAAACTTCTGTTGCCGGAGAAAAAAAGGAGAAAACGGCCGGCTTTCTGGAAAACCTTTTCCTCAAACGTCTGTTTAAGAAAAAAATGACGCAATATCAGGAAGAGAAAGAGTGAAAAGCTGTGAAAAAACATAAAAAATCCACAATTTTCTCTTTCTTTTTTTGGCATTTTGTATTAGAATAACAAATAGGCATTGGATTTTTCGGGGAATAGAGATTTGATGCGGGAGGGTAATATCCGGAATAAGGTATGAAGTAAAGGAGTGGCAGAGAATGATTTCAAATCAGATTTTACAGTCTACGATAGATGGACTGAAGGTGATTTCCAGGATAGATCTGAGCGTAATGGATCTGGAAGGAAATGTACTGGCAGCGACCTATCCGGAAGCAGAGGAACATCATGCTTCCGTACTCTCTTTTGTGGATTCACCGGCAGACAGCCAGGTGGTACAGGGCTACCAGTTTTTTAAGATATTTGATGACGGTCAGCTGGAATATATCCTGGTGGCAAAAGGAAGCAGCGATGATGTATACATGGTCGGAAAAATGGCTGCTTTTCAGGTGCAGACGCTTCTGGTTGCATATAAGGAGCGTTTTGATAAGGATAACTTCATAAAGAACCTTCTGCTGGACAATCTGCTTCTTGTAGATATTTACAACCGGGCAAAGAAACTCCACATTGATACGGAGGCACGCCGGGTGATCTTTCTTCTGGAAACGGATCATGAGAAAGATAATTCCTCTCTGGAGAGCGTACGCACGGTCCTGGGAAGCAAGAACGGTGACTTTATCACAGCGGTGGATGAGAAGAGCATCATTGTGGTGAAGGAAGTGGGTGAACAGGAAGATTATGAAGATATGGAGCATATTGCCCATCAGATCCTGGAGGCACTGGAGCCGGATAAGAGAGAACACGCCCATGTGGCGTACGGAACCATTGTGGAGGAGATCAAAGAGGTATCCCGCTCCTATAAGGAAGCGAGGATGGCTCTGGACGTAGGAAAAATCTTCTTCAGTGAGAGGGATATCATCGCATACAGTTCTCTTGGAATTGGCCGTCTGATCTATCAGCTTCCGATCCCTCTGTGTAAAATGTTTATCCGTGAGATCTTTGACGGCAAGTCACCGGATGACTTTGATGAGGAGACGCTGACGACCATCAATAAATTTTTCGAGAACAGCCTGAATGTTTCGGAAACATCCAGACAGCTGTATATCCACAGAAATACACTGGTATACCGTCTGGACAAGCTGCAGAAGAGTACCGGTCTGGATCTTCGTGTCTTTGAGGATGCCATTACCTTTAAGATCGCACTGATGGTTGTGAAGTATATGAAATACATGGAAAATCAGGAATACTGATTTTCATGAAAGAGGAGTTTGCAAGGTGAGGGGGTTTTGAATATGCCAAAGCCCTCTTTTTTTGAGTAAAGGAGCAGAAGATTGGACGAAGAAAAGAAACCACATTTCTGGAAAGGCTTTGCAGTGGGGGCAGGAGTTATGTTTCTGGCCGCCGGGGCGGTATTCAGTGTTTCAAACGGGGTGCTGGATCATCTGTTTTATCCTGAGAATGCCGGGAATCTTTCACTGGCTGGTCTGAAAACATCCAGAAAACTCAGTGAGCTTTCCAATGTGATCAACTGTTATTATCTCAATGACATAGATGAGGAACAGGTCGAAGACTGGATGTACAAGGGCGTGATGGCCGGTCTTGAGGATCCTTATGCGGATTATTACAGCAAGGAAGAGCTGAAAAGCCTGAAGGAAAGCACCAGCGGCTCCTATAAAGGGATCGGAGCCATCATGACACAGGATAAGGATACCGGGGAGATTTCCGTGGTAAAATGTTATGAAGGGACACCGGCCGCAGAGAGCGGTCTGCTTCCGGGAGACATTGTCACCGGCTTTAACGGAGAGGATGCTTCCGCACTGGATCTGACAGAGATGGTAAATGAGATCAAGACCGGAGAAAAGGATGAGATCGAGCTGACCGTCAGGCGGGAAGGGGAAACAGAGGAACAGACCATCACTCTGACACGCCGTGCTGTGGATATCCCGACGGTGACAAGCGAGATGCTGGAAAACAACATTGGGTATCTGGAGATCAGTGAATTTGATACGGTGACGCTGGAACAGTTCCAGGAGGCAAAAGCATCACTGGAAGAGCAGGGCATGGAAAAGCTCATTGTGGATCTTCGAAACAATCCGGGCGGAAATCTTTCTACGGTCGTGGACATTTTAAAGGAAATCCTGCCGGAGGGGCTCATTGTTTATACGGAAGACCGCTATGGAGAGCGGACAGAATACAGCTGTGACGGAGAAAATGAACTGACGGTTCCGCTGGCAGTCCTTATCAATGGAGAGAGTGCCAGCGCATCGGAGATTTTTGCGGGAGCAGTAAAGGATTATGGCATCGGTACGCTGGTCGGAACCAACACATTCGGAAAAGGGATCGTTCAGCGGATCGTGGAGCTTTCTGACGGCACGGCAGTAAAACTGACCATTGCAAAATATTATACACCAAAAGGAAACAACATCCATGAAAAAGGCATCGAGCCGGACGTGGAAGTGGAACTGGACAAAGAACTGGAGCAGCTGGTCACCATACCGAAGGATCAGGATAATCAGCTTCAGAAGGCAATCGAGGTACTGGAGGAATAAAGATGCAGGAAAGATATATTTTTCGGGAAATGTTAAGTGAGATCAAGGAGCTGGCAGATCAGAAGGGAAATCAGCTGAGTCTTGATGAGATCAGAGAATTTTTCAAAAATGCACATCTGACGGAAGAACAGCTGCAGATGGTCTGTGCCTATCTGAACGAAGAGAAGATTCAGATCAAAGGGTATGAAGGAGCCGGAAAAACGGAAGCGCCGGAGAAAGAAGAAGCAGGAATGATGGAGGAGAGCGACTGTCTCGCCTTATATCAGGCAGAACTGGAAGAAATCGAGGAACTTTCCGAGGAAGAAGAATTGAATTATTTTCAGTTGGCCAGTGCCGGAGATCCTGCAGCGAAGAGCCGGCTGACGGAGCATTATCTGCGGACTGTCTATGATCTTTCCAGAACCTTTGCTTTTGGCACGGTTCCCAGAGGGGATCTGATCCAGGAAGGAAATGTGGCTCTGATGCTGGCTCTGGAAGAACTGGAGTTTTCCGGAAAGCTGGAGGATTACCGGAATTTCCTTTATGAAAAGATCCGGGAAGCCATGGAAGCTGCTCTGAGTGAAGGGCAGGACCTGAAGGATATGGGAGACAAGGTAGCCCAGAAGGTCAATCATCTGAGTGAGGCGGTTCATAACCTGGAAGAAGACCTGGAGCATAAGGTTTCGGTGGATGAACTTTCCGCCTATCTGGATATGCCAATGGAAGAGATCAAAGATATTCTCCGCATGGCCGGTGATGAGATCGATGTCAAAGAATGAAAAAATCCTGCAGCTGCACATGAGATGCGGACTGCAGGATTTTTTTGCCTAAAGATAATCTTCTTCCGGTTCTTCGTTTTCCTTCTTTGGCGGAAGGTAAATATGAACCCGGTCAATTCGTTTTCTGGTGACGGTATCGACCACCAGCCGGATTCCGTCTTCCGTGACCATAAATTCCCCGGCTTTGGGAAGGTGATCGAGATGCTCGATGATATAACCGCCGATGGAATCGTAATCTTCGGATTCCAGATGAAGATCCAGTTTTTCGTTCAGGTCGTCCAGCTTGGCAGATCCCAGTACCTGGTACTCATTCTCCTGGATCCGGCGGACTGGGTCCTCTTCGTCATGATCGTACTCGTCCCGGATGTCTCCCACGATCTCTTCCAGAAGATCTTCCAGGGTGATCATTCCCACGGTGGCACCGTATTCGTCCAGCACGATGGTGAAATTGACAGAATCCTTTCTCATTTCTGCCATCAGCTCGGACGTCTTTTTATATTCATAGGTGAAATAAGGTTCACGCATGATATCGCGGATGTGGAATTCTCTGGAAGGATGGACCAGAAGGAGATCTTTGATGTTGATGACGCCAACCATATTGTCGCTGTCATCCTCATAAACCGGAATACGGGTGAAACGTTCTGCACGGAAAATCTGCAGAAGCTCTTCATAGGTACTGTTGATATCCACACATATCATATCTACCCGCGGGATCATAATATCCTTGGCTGTGGAATCGCCGAAATCAAACACGTTGTTGATCATCTGACGTTCATCGCTTTCGATGACTCCGTTTTCGTGACTGACATCCACAATGGTACGGAGTTCATGCTCTGTCATGAAGCTGGGCTTTGCATTGGGATCCACATGAAGCAGTTTTAAAAAAAGACTGGACAGGTGATTGATGATAAAGATCACCGGTGTCAGGATCTTCATGAGGAAGGAAATGATATTGGCGTAACGGAGTGCAAATTTTTCCGCATGGATGGTCGCCAGTGTTTTCGGAGTGATCTCTCCGAACATCAGCACCAGAAAAGTCAGAATGCCGGTGGCAATTCCTACAGCGGCACTGCCGAAAAGGTTCAGAACCAGTGTGGTGGAAAGAGAGGAAGCACTCAGATTGACAACGTTGTTTCCAATTAAAATGGCACTCAGCATTTTACCGGAATCTTTCCGGATTTTGAGAACCGTCTGTGCCCGTTTGTTTCCCTGCTCAGCCAGGCTTAAAAGGCGGATGGTGCTTATGGTTGTCAGTGAAGTCTCTGCGGAAGAGAAGAATGCGGACAGTACCAGAAGCAGGATCAGAACAGCCAGCTGTAGGGCAGAAGTAGAATCCAAAAAAAATCAGCTCCTTTTTTATATGGTTTTACTGAATATACAATATTTTTTTGTCGAATGCAATAAGTCAACACTATTGAAAATATATTTTAATAAATTTGTAATAAATACTTGAAAAATATTACGGAAATGTGATAAAGTATAGGGCAGAAGAATGAGGCTGTGATGGTGAATAGCCGATCAAAGAAAAGGGAGCAGAAATTATGAAAAGCAAAAAGGGAATCCTTTTGGGAAGTATCTTGGCACTGGCACTTTCCGGAGCAGGAAATGCTTCTGTGAAAGCTGCAGAAGTGGATCAGGCTTCCGCATATATATCAAAGGAAGCAGCGGATGCGCTGGAGATGGCAGAGTCAGTGGATCGGATCCAGACACCGGAACTGGATCTGTCAGGACTTTATACGGTAGCAGGAAGTACCGTTGTTGCAGGGATCGGCATTACTTCTGAATTTGATTTTTCAGAAGCTGAGACAGAGAAGAAGCAGGAGGAGCCGGACGCCGCTTCCAAAGAGGCGGAAAGTCAGGCAAAAATGACAGAAGCAGCGAAGGATTCTGCTGAGGCTTCTGACAAGACAGGCAGCACAGAAAGCAGCAAGCCAGCAGAGACTGAGAAAAAAGCGCAGGAGACGAAGGCGACAGAGATCGGGACAAAAGCACAGGAGACGAAAGCAGCAGAGGCCGGGACAAAAGCGCAGGAAACGAAAGTGACAGAGACTGAGAAAAAAGCGCAGGAAACGAAGGCAGCAGAGACTGAGAAAAAGGTCCAGGAGACGAAAGCACCTGAGACAGAGCAAAAGGTCCAGGAGACGAAGGTACCTGAGACAGAGCAAAAGGTTCAGGAGACGAAGGCGGCAGAAACAGAGAGCACAACCATTCAGGAATTACAGGCAGAACCGGCAGTCACAGGAGATGAGATGGACGTTGCTCCTTTTCTTCTCATGGGAGCAGCAGCAGGGCTGATCCTTGCAGGAGACCTGATCATGAAAAGAAAAGCAGAAGAAGATTGAAACAAGACTCTTTCCGGAGCAGACAGCCGGAAAGAGTTTTTTTGTATCTTTCAGAACGAAAGATTCCTTCAGAGAAAAAGCAGGCGTCAGCAGTTCTGGATCTGACCGCTCATACATATATATGGTATGACAGGAGGGATGAAAATGGAAAATCGTTCCATTGTAAGAAAGACAGTGGTTCTTATCCGGGCACAGCTGACGGCCTGGGTGGTGACTGCTATGCTCCTTTTACTTATGGCGCTGCTCCTTTTTAAACTGGAGCTCAATGAGAGCAAGGTTTCTCTTGGGATGAATGCGGTTTATGTGCTGTCCTGTTTTTTCGGCGGACTGGCAGCCGGAAAAGGCGGGAAAAAGAGGAAATTCCTCTGGGGACTTCTGACAGGAGTCATCTATTTCCTTGTGTTGTTTCTGCTGTCCTGGAAGACGGGGACAGAACGGGAGAGCATCCGGTCCTTTTTGCTGGCGGCGGCTCTTTGCCTAGGCGGAGGGATGCTCGGCGGAATGATCTCCTGAGAAAGCGGGAGCGTGTGGAAAGAGCCGGCACGCTCCTGGAAAAATACCGGTGGATTTTTAAAAAAAAGTGTGATATACTTAAAATGTTTTTATGACTTCATGTCGATTCTGACAAGAGATCCCGATTGAAATAGTATTCCATTATAAATAAATCTGATTTTTTAGTGATCATGACAGATATTCCGGGCTTTTACAGTGAAAAAGTCTGTGGACCTCTGTCGTTTTTGAACGCAGAACAAGCATTTTCCCGCTTTCTGTGCGCAGGGCACGGGCGGTTGTAACAGACAGCGTTGTTTTACAAAAAAGAAAGGACAGGTTGAATGACCAGAGAACAGTATAAATCTCTGCAGCTGGTTCAGCTGAAGGAACTGGCAAAATCAAGAGGACTAAAGCATATTTCCACTTTGAAAAAGGACGAACTGATTGAACGGATGCTGGAGGAGGATGCCAGGGAATCCGAAGAAAAAGAGACAGCAGAACCGGAAGAAAAGCAGGCAGCAGAAAATGAAAAGCCGGAAGAAGAGATGCGACCGTACAAACCCCTTCCGGTCAGCAGGAATTATAGCCGTGGACAGGAGAACACGCGCACCTATTCTTATGGAAGAAATCAGGAAAATGTCCGCAGTTTTTCTCCGAACCGGAACCGCAGCCAGGAGAACTTCTCCTGTGAAAGGAACGACAGGAACCAGGAATACACCCAGGAACGCTCCGGGGAGGAAATCCAGAATGAAGAACGTCCGGCACCGGATTTCAGTCATCTGGACTCCGGACAGATCGCCAGCGGTATCCTGGAAGTTATGACAGATGGTTTTGGTTTCATCCGGAGTGATAATTATATGCCGGGAGACAATGATGTGTATGTTTCTCCCTCACAGATCCGCCGGTTTGGCCTGAAAACAGGAGATATCGTTTCCGGAAATACCAGGATCAAGACACCGCAGGAGAAATTCTGTGCTCTTATGTATGTACAGTCAGTCAATGGTCTGCCGCCCTTTATCGCATCCAGACGGCAGAACTTTGAGGATATGACGCCGATCTTTCCAAACGAGCGGCTTCGGATGGAACGGGAAGGCAACCATATGGCCATGCGTATCGTGGATCTCGTTTCTCCGGTGGGAAAAGGACAGAGAGGCATGATCGTTTCTCCGCCGAAAGCCGGTAAAACCACCCTTTTGAAAGAGATGGCCCAGTCCATTCTCCAGAACAATCCGGAAATGCATATCATTATCCTTCTGATCGATGAGCGGCCGGAGGAGGTTACCGATATCCGGGAATCCATTGTGGGAGATAATGTGGAAGTGATCTATTCTACCTTTGATGAACAGCCTGAGCATCACAAACGGGTGGCAGAGATGGTCATTGAGCGTGGAAAACGTCTTGTGGAGCATAAAAAAGACGTGACGATCCTTCTGGACAGCATTACCCGCCTTGCGAGAGCTTATAATATGGTAGTGCCGCCCAGCGGCCGTACCCTTTCCGGAGGTCTTGATCCGGGAGCACTTCACATGCCGAAGAAATTCTTCGGAGCAGCCCGGAATATCCGGGAAGGCGGCAGCCTGACGATCCTTGCGACGGCTCTGGTAGATACGGGAAGCAAGATGGACGATGTGATCTACGAGGAATTCAAGGGAACTGGAAATATGGAGCTGATCCTTGACCGTAAGCTTTCTGAGAAGAGAGTATTTCCGGCAATCGATATCGTCCGCTCCGGAACCAGAAGAGAGGATCTTCTGCTGACACCGGATGAAAAAGAAGCCGTCGATATCATGCGGAAACAGCTGAACGGTATGAAGCCGGAGGATGCGGTGGAAAACATTTTGAATACTTTTGCAAAGACAAAGAACAATGAGGAATTTATCCAGATTGCAAGAAAACAGAAATTTATATAAAACTGTTGCAATTTAAAAAAATCCGTGTTATAATGCAATAGCTGTTTAGAGATAATAAACGGAAATGAAAAGTGATATCATTGAATGGGGGGCATTGATTCCCCTTCGATGCCATAATATGCAAGACATTGTCTGCATAAAGCGAAGGAAGAAGAGGTGAAAATCATGAAACAGGGTATCCATCCGGAATATCATCAGGCAACCGTAACCTGCAACTGCGGTAACACTTTTGTAACTGGTTCTACAAAGAACGAGATCCACGTAGAGGTTTGTTCTAAATGTCATTCTTTCTACACCGGTCAGCAGAAAGCAGCTCAGGCTCGTGGTCGTATTGATAAATTCAATAAGAAATACGGTCTTGGTGAAAACAAATAATAGTATTCCGATGGGTTGGGGTTTGAAAAAATCCCAACCTTTCTTTTTTCGGAAAAATAAGAAAGAAGGCGAAGGATGAAATATTCAAATATCGGTGGTCAGGCGGTCATGGAAGGGATCATGATGAAAAACGGAGAGCATTACGCTGTGGCCGTACGGAAGCCGGATAAAGAAATAGAAGTAAAAGTAGAAGAGTGCCATAGCTTTATCAAAAACAAGAAGATCCTTCAGCTCCCGTTTATCCGTGGTGTGTTCAACTTCGTGGATTCGCTGGTCCTGGGAATGAAGAGCCTGATGTTCTCCGCAGAATTCTTCATGGATGATGAGGAAGAGGAAAAAGAACGGAAAAAGGAAGAAAAACAGCGGAAAAAGGGCAAAGATCCGGAAAAGGAGAATTCCATTCTGCTGGGATGTACCGTTGCCTTTTCCATCGTTCTGGCGGTGGGCATATTTATGATCCTTCCTTATTTTATTTCGCTTCTGTTTCAGCGTCTGACGGATTCCCAGCTGGTTCTCTCCATTGCGGAGGGTATCGTCAGGATCCTGATCTTTGTCGGTTATATTCTGCTGATCTCCAGGATGAAGGATATCCAGAGGACGTTCATGTATCATGGAGCAGAACACAAATGCATCAACTGCATTGAGCATGGCATGGAACTGAATGTGGAAAATGTCCGTAAAAGCTCCAGAGAGCATAAGCGCTGCGGAACCAGTTTTCTTCTCATTGTCATGATCGTGAGTATTATCTTCTTCCTGTTTATCCGGGTGTCCTCACCGGTACTGCGGGTAGTGGTGCGTCTGCTTCTGATCCCGGTGATCGCAGGTGTTTCCTATGAATTCATCCGTCTGGCAGGAACCAGTGAGAATAAACTCGTAGGACTTTTAAGCAAACCGGGTCTTGCTATGCAGCGGCTGACGACCAAAGAGCCTACCGATGATATGATCGAGGTTGCCATTGCTGCGGTAGAAGCCGTATATGACTGGAAAAAGTTCCTGCGGGAGAATTTTGGCAAAGAATTTCCGGAGGAGAAAGAAGCATGACGTATCGTTCCCTTGTAACGGAAGGCGGGAAGCTCCTTCAGGCGGCCGGTGTGCCGGAGGCGGAGCTGGATGCCTGGTATCTTCTGGAATATCTGAGAAAAGAAAGAGGCAGCCGTTCGGACCGGCAGTGGTATCTTCTCTGCAGGGAAGAAGAGGCAGACATGGAGGAAGAGAAAGCCTACCGGGAACTCATCGGACGCCGGGCAAAAAGGATCCCTCTTCAGCAGATCACAGGAGAGCAGGAGTTTATGGGCTTTCCTTTTCTGGTCAATGAACATGTACTGATCCCGAGACAGGATACGGAAACTCTGGTGGAAGAAGCGATGGCGAAATCCGGGAAAGGTGACCGGGTTCTGGATATGTGTACCGGTTCCGGCTGTATCCTTCTGAGTCTTCTGAAACTGGTTCCGGGACTTTCCGGTACGGGAGCGGATATCTCGCGGGAGGCCTTAAAGGTTGCAGTGGAAAATGGAAAGAGGCTTCAGACAGAGGCCTCTTTTTTGGAGAGTGATCTGTTTGAAAAGGTGGAAGGTGTTTTTGATCTGATCGTTTCCAATCCACCGTATATTGCTTCTGATGAGATCGGTACGCTTATGGAAGAGGTAAGAGATCATGAGCCCATCGGTGCCCTGGACGGGAGTGCGGACGGGCTGGCGTTTTATCGCAGACTGGTGCAGGAGGGAAAGGATCATCTGAAATCCGGAGGATGGATGCTCTTTGAAATCGGCTGTACGCAGGCAGAAGCGGTAATGGAACTTTTGAAAAAAGGCGGTTTTCAGGAAATCTATGTAAAAAAGGATCTGGCAGGACTGGACCGGGTAGTAGGTGGAAGAAAACCAAAACAGGAGGAAAGAAAACATGTTTGATCGTCTGGAAGATTTACTCATCCGTCTGGAAGAGATCATGAGCGAATTAAGTGAACCTTCCGTGGTAAACGATACCGCAAGATTTCAGAAGCTCATGAAGGAGCAGAGTGATCTGGCTCCGATCGTGGATGCGTATAAGGAATATAAAAAATGCAAAGAAACCGTGGAAGAAAGTCTTATGATGCTGGAAGAGGAAACCGATGAGGAAATGAAGGAACTTCTGAAGGAAGAGCTTTCCGAAGCAAAGAAGCGGATCCCGGAGCTTGAAAATGATCTGAAGATCCTGCTTCTGCCCAAAGACCCTAACGATGAGAAAAACGTTATCGTGGAGATCCGTGCCGGAGCCGGTGGAGACGAAGCGGCTCTTTTTGCGGCAGAGGTTTATCGGATGTATGTAAAATATGCCGAGAGCCGCCGCTGGAGAACGGAGATGATGTCACTCAATGAGAACGGGATCGGTGGTTTTAAGGAGGTTACCTTTATGATCACCGGTCAGGGGGCTTATTCCCGGCTGAAATATGAGAGTGGTGTGCATCGTGTACAGCGCGTGCCGGAGACCGAATCCGGAGGAAGGATCCATACCTCTACGGTGACGGTTGCGATCATGCCGGAAGCGGAGGAGATCGATTTTCATCTGGACCTTAATGAGTGTAAATTTGATGTGTTCCGTGCTTCCGGAAACGGTGGACAGTGCGTCAATACCACAGACTCTGCGGTTCGGCTGACGCATATCCCCACAGGGATCGTGATCTCCTGCCAGGATGAGAAATCTCAGCTGAAAAACAAAGATAAAGCATTGAAGATCCTCCGTTCCCGTCTCTATGAGATGGAGCTGGCAAAACGCCATGATGCGGAAGCGGAGGAGAGAAAGAGCCAGATCGGAACGGGCGACCGTTCGGAGAAGATCCGGACTTACAACTTCCCGCAGGGGCGTGTGACCGATCACCGGATCAAGCTCACCCTGCACCAGATCGATGCCGTTTTAAACGGAGATCTGGATCTTGTCATCGATCCGCTCATCGCAGCAGATCAGGCAGCCAAACTGGCAAAAATGAACGAACAGTGATCCGACAGCGGAGAGTAAGGAAAAGCCTTCTCTCTGCTGTTTTTTTGTTTTGGCTTGTCAATTTTTGCGGGGAGAAGTATAATGAAGGGCAGTAGTATCTAAAAGGAGAAAAGAAATGAAAGAAAAACTGAAACAACTGGCCAATTACTACAAGCCATACCGTTTTCTGTTCTGGTCGGATATGGTGGTTGCAGTCATTGGGGCAGGGATCACCCTGGTGATTCCGCTGATCGTGCGGTACATCACAAATCATGTGATCTATCTGGAAAATCCGCTGTCCATGATCCTGAAGCTGGCGCTTCTCATGCTGGGACTGGTGGTCCTTGAGGCTTTCTGTAACTTCTATCAGGCCTATTACGGACACATCATGGGAGCAAAAATGGAACGTGATATGCGGGCGGAGATTTTTGAACATTATCAGAAACTGTCGTTCCATTTTTATGATAATCAGAAAGTAGGACAGCTGCTTTCAAGGATCACGAATGACCTCTTTGAGATCAGTGAACTTCTGCATCATGGACCGGAGGATGTCGTGATCTCACTGATCAAATTTGTCGGTTCTTTTATCATTCTCTGTACCATTAATCCGGCGCTTACCCTTGTGACATTTGCCTTTCTTCCGCCGATCCTGATCTATGCCTTCCTTTTAAACGGAAGGATGAAACGGGCGTTCAAACTGCGAAGAGAAAAGATTGCAGATATCAATACCCAGATCGAGGACAGCCTGGCAGGTATACGGGCAGTCAAATCCTTCGGAAATGAAGAGATCGAGATGGAAAAATTTGCCCAGGGAAATGAAGCCTTTGTGGACAGCAAAAGGATCAGTTACCGTTATATGGGACTGTATCATTCCGGACTCGGAGCCATGACGACAATGGTGACCATCGGTGTTCTGGTGGCCGGCTCTGTGATGATGACGCATGGAAGTCTGAAGCTGACAGATCTGATCACGTTCCTTCTTTATATCAATAACTTTACCGAACCGGTGAAAAAACTCATTGATTTTACCGAGCAGTTCCAGAATGGCTACACCGGTTATGAGCGTTTCCTGGAGATCATGAATGTGGATCCGGATATCAAAGACGCACCGGATGCGGTGAAGCTGAAGGATGTCAAAGGAGATATCACCTTTGATAATGTTTCTTTCCGTTATGAAGAAGGACTGGATACGGTACTGAGCCATGTTGACCTGAAGGTTCATGCAGGTGAGTATCTTGCGATCGTGGGAAGCTCCGGCGGTGGAAAAACCACACTCTGCAGCCTGATCCCGCGGTTTTATGATGTGGATGAGGGACGGATCCTGATCGATGGAACCGATATCCGCAAGGTCCAGCTGAAAAATCTCCGGGATCAGATCGGAATTGTACAGCAGGATGTGTATCTTTTTGCAGAAAATGTTATGGAAAATATCCGGTACGGCCGTCCGGATGCCACTGATGCAGAAGTAATCGAGGCGGCAAAACGGGCCAATGCCCATGAATTTATCATGGAACTGCCCAATGGTTATGAAACAGATATCGGACAAAGAGGCGTGAAGCTTTCCGGCGGGCAGAAACAGCGTCTCTCGATCGCCCGTGTATTCCTGAAAAACCCGCCGGTGCTGATCTTTGATGAGGCTACGTCTGCTCTGGATAATGAGAGTGAGAAGATCGTGCAGGAATCCCTGGAAAAACTGGCGAAAAACCGTACGACGTTTGTGATCGCACACCGCCTTTCCACGATCCGGAATGCGGAACGGATCCTTGTTCTTACAGAAAAGGGAATCGAAGAAGAAGGAACCCATGAGGAACTTCTTGAAAAAAATGGTATTTATGCAAAACTTTACCGAAAATAGACGGACATGTTTCGGCTGTCTCGGTGATTTCTGAAGCACTATAAACAGACAACAGAAAGAAGGATGACAATGATTTCAGAAAAAATGCAGGGTTATGTAAACAACAGTTCAGCGATCCGTGCCATGTTTGAAGAGGGAAAGAAGCTCGCCTCTGTTTACGGAGCAGAAAATGTCTATGATTTCAGCCTGGGAAATCCGAATGTACCGGCACCGGCAGCCGTAAAAGAGGCTGCACTTCAGGTGCTGAATGAAGAGGATCCGCTGATGGTCCATGGCTATATGAGCAATTCCGGTTATGAGGATGTCCGGGAAGCAATAGCCGCTTCTCTCAACCGCCGCTTTGGAACCGGTTACGATGCCGGAAATCTGGTCATGACTGTGGGAGCAGCAGGCGGAATGAATGTGATTTTCAAGACTCTTCTGAATCCTGGCGATGAAGTCATTGCCTTTGCTCCTTATTTTGGAGAATACCGGGCTTATGTCAGCAACTATGACGGAGTTTTGCGGGTGGTCCCGCCGGATACGGAGACGTTTCAGCCGAATCTTAAAGCCTTTGAAAAGCTGCTCACGGAGAAAACAAAAGCAGTCATTGTCAATACACCGAACAATCCCACAGGAGTGGTTTATTCTGCTGAGACACTGAAACGTCTGGCAGATATTCTGGAGAAAAAACAGAAAGAATGGAATACCTCCATTTATCTGATCTCAGATGAGCCTTACCGGGAACTGGTATACGGAGGCGTTGAAGTTCCCTGGATCCCGGATTTTTACCGGAATACCATCGTGGGCTATTCCTTTAGTAAGTCGCTGTCTCTTCCGGGAGAACGGATCGGTTATCTGGTCCTGCCCTCAGAGATGGATGACAGCGATGCGGTTAAAAATGCGGCGAATGTGGCCACCAGGATCCTTGGCTATGTCAATGCGCCCTCTTTTTTCCAGAGGGTCGTTGCCCGGTGTCTGGAAGAAAAAGCAGATATCGCCTACTATGACAGAAACAGGGAGACCCTGTATGAGGGTCTGAAAAAGGCAGGACTTTCCTGCATCAAGCCGGAAGGAGCCTTTTATCTTTTTGTAAAATCTCCGGTGGAAGACGAGAAAGAATTCTGTGAGAAAGCCAAAAAACAGAATCTTTTGCTGGTTCCGGGAAGCTCCTTTGCCTGCCCGGGCTATGTGCGTCTGGCATACTGCGTTTCCTATGAGATGATCGTCCGTTCTCTTCCTCATTTTGAAGAGCTGATGAAAGAATACCGATGATGAAGACTATGCATGAATGGCAGAAAGGGTAAAAGAATGAGAACATGGGAGAAAAATGTGCGTACGGTGGTTCCCTATACACCTGGAGAACAGCCGAAATTTGTGGATGTGATCAAATTAAATACAAATGAAAATCCGTATCCGCCGTCACCGAAAGTGACGGAATGCCTGGAGCATATGGATACGGATGCGTTCCGGCTGTATCCGGAACCGGCCTGCGATACCCTGGTGGATGCTCTTGCTGAGAGTTACCAGATGGACCGGGATGAAATTTTTGTCGGAGTGGGCTCCGATGATGTGCTGGCCATGTGCTTTATGACCTTTTTTAACTCCGATAAGCCGGTATTTTTCCCGGATATCACGTATTCTTTCTATGATGTCTGGGCAGATGTCTTCCGGATCCCTTATGAGCGCCAGCCACTGGACAAAGAGTTCCGTATTGTAAAAGAGGATTACTACAGGGAAAACGGAGGCGTGGTTTTCCCGAACCCAAACGCTCCGACCGGAATCCTGATGGAACTTTCCGATATTGAGGATATCATCCGTCACAATCAGGATGTGGTAGTTATCATTGATGAAGCTTATATTGATTTTGGAGGAACGAGTGCCAGAGAACTTGTGCATAAATATGACAATGTGCTGGTGGTACAGACCTTTTCCAAATCCCGTTCCATGGCAGGTATGCGCATCGGCTATGCGTTTGGAAGCAAGGTACTGATCAAATATCTGAACGATGTGAAATATTCCTTTAATTCTTACACCATGAACCGTCCGGCTCTGGAGCTTGGCAAAGCATCTCTTGGCGATCCGGCTTATTTTCAGGAATGCTGTCAGAAGATCATGGCTACCAGGGAACGCGTTAAAAAGGAACTTTCCGGGCTTGGTTTTTCCTTCGGGGATTCCATGGCAAATTTCCTTTTTGTTACGCATGAACGGATTTCTGCCAGAGAGCTGTTTGAAGCACTGAAGATCAAGAAGATCTTTGTACGGTATTTTAATAAGCCAAGGATTGATAATTATCTCCGTATTACCATCGGTACGGATGAAGAAATGGATCAGCTGCTGGCTTTTCTGAAAAAATATATCCAGGAGAACTGATATGGATGATACGATTCACGGAAGCTATGAAGGCTTCGCTTATGTTTATGATACCTTCATGGACAATGTGCCTTATGAAGAATGGGCAGAGTATGTGACCGGTATTCTGCAGGAATACGGCATCACGGACGGGCTGGTGCTGGATCTTGGCTGTGGTACGGGAAGTATGACAGAATTACTGGCAGAAAAAGGCTACGATATGATCGGTGTGGATCTTTCGGCTGATATGCTGGAGATCGCCATGGACAAGAGGAGTAAAAAAGGACTGGATATTCTTTATCTGCAGCAGGATATGCGGGAATTTGAACTTTACGGTACGGTCCGGGCGATCGTGTGTGTCTGTGATTCCATCAATTATCTGGAGTCAGAAGAGGATCTTCTGGAGGTTTTCAGGCTGGCAAACAATTATCTGGATCCGGGCGGGATCTTTGTGTTCGACCTGAATACACCCTATAAATACAGAGAGATCCTGGGTGATTCCGTGATCGCGGAAAACAGGGACGAATGCAGCTTTATCTGGGAGAATACCTTCTACGAAGAGGATGGAGTAAATGAATATGATCTTACCATTTTCTGCAGGGAAGAAGGGGATCTTTACCGGAAATATGAAGAAACACATTTTCAGAAGGCGTTCGATCCGGAAGAAGTAAAAAAACGGATCCTGGAGGCAGGGATGGAATTTGTGGCGGTATACGATGCGTTTACCAGAGAAGCACCGAAGCAGGACAGTGAACGGCTTTACTTTATTGCCAGAGAACGGGGCAAGACGAAATAACAGAAAGGTTTGGTTTTTGATCTATGGGAGATTATATAGTAAGAGCAACGGCGGCGGATAACCAGATCCGTGCTTTTGCAGCGACAACAAAGGAGCTGGTGGAAAAGGCAAGAGCTGCCCATAATACCAGTCCGGTGGCTACAGCAGCCCTGGGGCGTCTTCTGACCGGAGGCGTGATGATGGGTGTGATGATGAAAGGGGAAAAAGATCTTCTGACTCTTCAGGTAAAAGGAGATGGTCCGATCGGTGGCATCACTGTGACGGCAGACAGCCAGGGTCATGTGAAGGGATATGTGGAAAATCCGGATGTCCTGCTTCCGGCGAATGCGCTTGGAAAACTGGATGTCGGCGGAGCGGTAGGAAACGGAATGCTTCGGGTGATCAAGGATATGGGGCTGAAGGAGCCTTATGTGGGACAGGTTGCCCTGGAAACAGGAGAGCTCGGAGATGATCTCACGTATTACTTTGCAACTTCAGAGCAGGTTCCGTCTTCCGTTGGTCTGGGAGTCCTGATGGAAAAAGACAATACCGTGAAGCAGGCAGGCGGTTTTATCATTCAGCTGATGCCCTTTACCGATGAGAAAGTCATTGAGGCACTGGAGAAAAAAATCTCTGAGGTGCAGAGTGTGACCAGCATGCTGAACCTTGGGATGACACCGGAAGACATCTTAAATGAACTTCTGGGAGAATTTCATCCGGAAATCTCTGAAAAAATCCCTGCAGAGTTTCATTGTGACTGCAGCAAAAAGCGGGTGGAAAGGGTGCTGATCAGTCTTGGGAAGAAAGAACTGACCTCCATGATCGACGATGGAAAGCCGGTTGAACTCAAGTGCCATTTCTGTAACAGCGGATATACCTTTACGACAGAAGAATTGAAAGAAATTCTGAAAAAAAGCCGATAGGAGGACGTTTGTCATGCGGGATGGTTTTATAAAAGCGGCTGCGTCAACACCGGAGATCCGGGTGGCGGATGTGGATCATAACAAGAAACTCATCTGTGAAGGCGTGGATCAGGCCTGGAAAGAGGGCATTCAGCTTCTGGTTTATCCGGAACTCTGCCTCACGGGCTATACCTGCGGAGATCTTTTCTGGCAGGAAGAACTGCTGGAGAAGGCCCGTCAGGGGTTAAGTGAGATCGTTATGCACAGTCTCGGGAAAAAAATGCTGATTTTTGTGGGACTTCCCTGGGAAATGAATGGAAAGCTTTACAATGTGGCGGCTGCAGTTTCCGATGGAGAACTGCTGGGACTGGTGCCGAAGCGTTATCTCCCGGCTTATTCGGAATTTTACGAGGAAAGAAACTTCACACCGGGAAAAGAAGAGATCACCCGTGTGATGGTGGATGGAAAAGAAATTCCTTTTGGCAGCAGGATCCTTTTTTCCTGTCCGGAGGTCCGGGGGCTTTCCGTGGCAGCAGAGCTCTGTGAGGACCTTTGGACGCCGGAACCTCCCAGCATTGGCCATGCCATGGCCGGAGCAACGGTGATCGTCAATCTTTCTGCCAGTGATGAGACGACCGGAAAGAGCATCTATCGGAGAAATCTGATCTCCGGGCAGTCTGCCCGTCTTCTCTGCGGCTATGTCTATGCCAGTGCAGGGGAGGGAGAGTCAACGACAGACCTGGTGTTTGGCGGTCATAATGTCATTGCGGAAAATGGCGTGATCCTGGCAGAATCCAGACTGTTTGAAAACAGTACGATCGTGACGGAGCTGGATATCCAGAGGCTTCGGGCGGACCGGAGAAAACAGACGACATTTTCTGTAAAAGGAAAAGAAACGTATGAAGAAGTCTTCTTCCATCTGGAAGAAAAAGAAACCGGGCTGACCCGTTTTGTGGATCCGGCGCCCTTTGTGCCGTCCGATGAGCATCGAATGGAGCAGCGCTGTGAGGAGATCTTCCATATTCAGGCGATGGGACTGAAAAAGAGGCTGAAGCATACGGGATGCAGAAATGTCACAGTAGGGATCTCCGGAGGCCTGGATTCTACCCTTGCCCTGCTGGTGACGGCAAAGGCCTTTGACCTTCTCGGCATGGACAGGGATTCGATCACTGCTGTCACGATGCCCTGCTTTGGAACTACGGACCGGACGTATCAGAATGCCTGTGAGCTGACAAGACGCCTGGGTGCTTCTTTAAAAGAAGTGGATATCAAAAAGGCGGTACGCCAGCATTTCGAAGATATCGGTCACAGCGAAGAGGATCATGATGTAACGTATGAAAACTGTCAGGCCAGAGAGAGGACACAGGTTCTGATGGATATTGCGAACCAGTCCGGCGGGATGGTGATCGGAACCGGTGATATGTCAGAGCTGGCACTGGGCTGGGCAACCTATAACGGCGATCATATGTCTATGTACGGTGTCAATGCATCGGTACCGAAGACTCTGGTCCGTCATCTGGTCCGTTATTATGCGGACACCTGTGAAGATGAAAGGCTGAAGGCGGTGCTCCTGGATATCCTGGACACACCGGTAAGCCCGGAACTGTTACCGCCCAAGGATGGAAAGATCGCCCAGAAAACAGAGGATCTGGTAGGACCTTATGAACTGCATGATTTCTTTCTGTATTACATTCTGCGCTTCGGCTTCAGACCGGCCAAGATCTATCGGCTGGCGTTGACCGCATTTGCAGGAGTCTATGAAAAAGAAGTGATCTTAAAGTGGCTGAAGATCTTTTACCGGAGATTCTTTTCCCAGCAGTTCAAGCGTTCCTGTCTGCCGGATGGACCAAAGGTGGGAACCGTGGCAGTATCTCCGAGAGGAGATCTCCGGATGCCAAGTGATGCCAGTGC
>CAKRQP010000014.1:0-31963 GCA_934393555.1 uncultured Lachnospiraceae bacterium | reverse complement strand
GAAAGAAGGACAACATGAGAGAAACTGATATTACAGAAGTAATGGAAAACTATGTAAATAAACAGGAAATGTCCGGCGGAGCATTAATGGTCAGGAAAGAGGGAAAGCTTGTCTACAAGAACAAATGGGGATATGCTGACCTGGAAAGCAATGCTCCCATCGAGTATAACAGTATTTATCGTTTCATGTCCATGAGCAAATGCATAACGGGTGTTGCAGTACTGAAATTATACGAGGCTGGAAAAATAGATCTGGATGCACCGGTGTCGGTCTATATTCCTGAATTTGCTCATATGCGTGTTGCTGATGATGCAAGATACACAATGGATGAAAATATGAAAATAAAGCATATGTTTTGGAAACTGCTTACTTTCCGGATGGACAAAGTCAAAACGGTTGACTGCAAAAGAGAGATTACAATAAGGGATCTTCTTTCTCATGCTTCCGGACTTGAGCAGGGGGTTGCAGGGCTTATGGCTTTTATAAAAATGAAACCCACGGATCGATCATTGGAAGAACGTGTAATGAGATATTCGCATTATGCTTTGGATTTTCAGCCTGGAACCTCAACAAGTTATTCTCCATTGGCCGGATTTGACATTCTGGGATATATCGTTGGGAAAGTAAGCGGTCTTGGATTTGAAAATTATCTGCAAAAAGAAATATTTGATCCATTGGAGATGAGAAATACATTTTTCTATCCAAACGCTGAACAAAAAAGCAGAATTGTAAAATTATATAAAAGAAAAAATGGAAAACTTGTTGATGTCACTGGTACAAAAGAAGACACACATCCGTTTATGCATCATGGAAACTTTCATATTGAATCTGGAAGTGGTGGACTATATGGAACCATAACTGATTATGAAAAACTGGCAGAAATGCTTTGTAACGAGGGGAAATGGAAGGGAAAGCAGTTTTTACAGAGTAAGACAGTGCAGTTAATGCATACAGAGGCACAGGAAAAGCACCTGGAAGCGGAACCAGGCCAGGTTTGGGGATTGAGTGTAAAAATACGTCAGGATCCTACGGCAGCAGAAAGCTTTGCACATGCCGGAACATATGGCTGGAGTGGAGCGTTCGGAACACATTTTTTTGTATGCCCGGATAAAAAACTGGAAGCTGTTTTTACTACAAATCGTTCGGATCTTGGCGGCTCAGGCTCTTATATCAGTCGAAAAGTAGAAGAACTGGTATTTAAAATCTGGGGATATTGATATGAAAGGCAGTCCTTCTGGGCTGCTTTTTCTATGAGAAATTGTATCCAACACCGACCGGAACCTTTTTTGCCGGAATTCTTGCAAGTTTGCATGTTTCATGATAAAATTGCATCTGTGTTTCTGGGTCCTGAGGTCAGTGGACCGGAAAAGTGAAGAAAATGAAGTGAAAAAGACAGAAGAGAATTTAGGAGCATATATGAAAAGTAAAGAAATGACACCTATGATGAAGGAGTATGTGAAGACAAAGGAACAGTACAAAGACTGTATCCTTTTTTATCGTCTGGGTGACTTTTACGAGATGTTTTTTGAGGATGCAAAGCTGGTATCCAAGGAACTGGAACTGACGCTGACAGGAAAAGACTGCGGACTGGATGAGCGTGCCCCCATGTGCGGCATTCCTTATCATGCCGTAGACGGATATCTCAACCGTCTGGTGAGCAACGGACATAAGGTTGCCATCTGCGAGCAGGTGGAGGATCCGAAGCTTGCCAAAGGCCTGGTAAAAAGAGAAGTGATCCGGATCGTGACGCCCGGTACCAATATGAATGCACAGGCGCTGGATGAATCAAAAAACAACTATATCATGTGCATTGTCTGCACGGCCGACAAATACGGGATTTCCATTGCAGACATCAGTACAGGCGATTATCTGGTGACAGAGGTGGAAAATCAGAGAAAGCTTCTGGATGAGATCACAAAATTCACCCCGACGGAGATCATCTGCAACCAGTCCTTTCTGGTGAGCGGTGTGGATACAGAAGACCTGAAACAGCGGTTCGGAACCAGCATTTATGGTCTGGAAGACTGGTATTTTGATGATGATCTCTGCAAACGGACGCTGAAAGAACAGTTTCAGACCGATTCGCTGGAAGGTCTCGGATTGAAGGATTATAACTGTGGTGTCATTGCAGCAGGAGCGATCCTGCAGTATTTTAAAGAGACACAGAAGACTTCTCTTTCCAATTTTATCCGGCTGACGCCCTATGTGACCGGGAAATATATGGTTCTGGACAGTTCGACCAGACGAAACCTGGAGCTGACAGAAACCATGCGGGAAAAGAACAAACGCGGCAGCCTTCTATGGGTACTGGATAAGACCAAGACAGCGATGGGCGCCCGGCTTCTTCGGAATTATCTGGAACAGCCGCTGATCGAACTGGAGGAGATCGAAAAACGCCAGGAAGCCATTCAGGAGCTGAATGAAAATGTGATCTCCCGGGAGGAGATCAGGGAATACCTGAATCCGGTTTATGATATGGAACGTCTCAGCAGCCGGATCAGTTATCAGTCAGCCAACCCCAGAGATCTGATCTCCTTTAAATCTTCTCTTTCCATGATCCCGCCGATCAAATATCTGCTGGACAGCTTTCAGTCACCGCTGATGAGAGAGCTTCATGACAGTCTGGATGAACTGGAGGATGTATGCAGTCTCATTGACCGGGCAATCATGGACGATCCGCCTCTTGTCATCAAGGACGGAGGGATCATCAAAGAAGGTTATAATGAAGAGATCGATCGTCTGCGCAAGGCGAAAACAGAGGGAAAACAGTGGCTTTCCGAGCTGGAAACGAGAGAACGGGAAAAAACAGGGATCAAAAACCTGCGGATCAAATACAACAAAGTCTTCGGCTATTATCTGGAGGTCACGAATTCCTATAAAGATATGGTGCCGGATTATTATACAAGAAAACAGACACTTACCAATGCGGAGCGCTATATCACACCGGAGCTGAAAGAGCTGGAGGATGTGATCCTGGGTGCGGAGGACAAGCTGTTCTCCATGGAATATAACCTTTTTACAGATGTGAGAGAGCAGATATCCAGAGAGGTCCTGAGGATCCAGACGACAGCCCGTGCGCTTGCCGCCATTGATGTGTTTACTTCGCTGGCTTTTGTGGCAGAAAAAAATGATTTTGTCCGGCCCAAAATGAACAGCAAAGGGATCATCGACATCAAGAACGGCCGTCATCCGGTGGTGGAAAAGATGATGCAGAACGATATGTTCATTGCCAATGATACGTATCTGGATAACGGAAATCACCGGGTTTCCATTATCACCGGTCCGAACATGGCAGGAAAATCTACTTATATGCGTCAGACAGCCCTGATCGTTCTTCTGGCTCAGGTGGGAAGCTTTGTCCCGGCAGATTCCGCAAAGATCGGTATCTGTGACCGGATTTTTACCCGTGTGGGTGCTTCCGATGATCTGGCAAGCGGACAGAGTACCTTTATGGTGGAAATGACGGAGGTTGCCAATATCCTGAGAAATGCCACCTCTAACAGCCTGCTGATCCTGGATGAGATCGGACGGGGAACCAGTACCTTTGACGGCCTTTCCATTGCCTGGGCTGTGGTGGAACATATCAGCAATTCCAGACTTCTTGGAGCGAAGACTCTCTTTGCCACGCATTATCATGAGCTTACAGAACTGGAAGGAAAGCTGGCGGGCGTGAACAATTACTGTATCGCGGTCAAAGAAAAGGGCGATGATATTGTATTTCTACGAAAGATCGTCAAAGGCGGTGCAGACAAGAGTTATGGTATCCAGGTGGCAAAGCTTGCCGGAGTTCCGGATTCCGTTATCGAGCGGGCAAAAGAGCTGGTAGACGAGCTGAGCAATGCGGATATCACGGCAACGGTCCGGGAGATCCAGGCGGTTGGCAGTAAAAACAAGCCGAAGGTGAAGAAATACGATCAGGTGGATCTGGAGCAGATCTCCCTTTTTGATACCGTCAGTGATGAAGATATTTTAAAAGAACTGGATGAGATCGATGTGAGCACGCTTACGCCGATCGATGCACTAAATACCATTTACCGGCTGCAGAACCGGCTTAGAAACAGGTGGGGTAATTCATGAAAACAATTTCTGTACTGGACAAAAACACCATTGACAAGATCGCAGCAGGCGAAGTGATCGAGCGGCCGTCTTCGATCGTAAAGGAGCTGGTGGAGAACGCCATCGATGCAGGCTCCAATGCGGTGACCGTAGAGATCAAAGACGGCGGGACCACTCTTGTGCGGATCACAGACAACGGAGAAGGCATTGCACCTACAGAGGTAAAAAAAGCGTTTATGCGCCATGCGACCAGCAAGATCATGAAAGCGGAGGATCTTTTCGGTGTCACGTCTCTGGGGTTTCGTGGAGAGGCACTTTCCAGTATTGCGGCTGTCTGCCAGGTGGAACTGATCACCAAGACAGCGGGAGAACTCACCGGTGTCCGTTATGTCATTGAAGGCGGAGAAGAGAAGACACCGGAGCCGGAAGAAATCGGCGCACCGGAGGGCACCACTTTTAAGGTGCGGAATGTGTTCTATAATACACCGGTCCGGCGGAAATTCCTGAAAAGTCCGCAGACGGAAGCCGGTTACATCAATGACCTGATGGAACGGCTGGCTCTTTCGCATCCGGAGGTTTCGTTCAAATTTATCAATAATAATCAGAACCGGCTGCATACCTCCGGAAACGCAAATCTGAAGGATATCATTTATGGGATCTATGGAAGAGAGATCACGGCAAATCTGCTGGAGGTCCATGGGGAGGCAGCTTTTGGAACGCTGACCGGTTATATCGGGAAACCGATCATTTCCAGAGGAAACAGGAATTACGAAAACTATTTTATCAATGGCAGGTATATCCGGAGCTCGATCATCTCCAAAGCCATTGAAGATGCCTATAAAAATTTTATGATGCAGCACAAATACCCGTTCACAGTCCTGCATTTTCAGCTGGACGGGGAGCTTCTGGATGTCAATGTTCATCCCACAAAGATGGAGCTCCGTTTCTCGGATCAGGAGGGTATGTACCGGCTGGTATATGAAACTGTGAGAAACGCACTGACCGGCCGGGAAATGATCCCGGATGTCCGAGTCGGAAAAGAAGCTGCGGCAAAGCAGGAAATTCCTAAGAAAGAGAGCTTTCCGGAACCGTTTGAGGTAAAGAGAAGAGAAGCCATGAAACAGGAAAAGCCTTCCTCTTCCCCTCCCGTGCTCCGGGAACGTTCCGGTTATTCTTCCTCAAGGGAGGAGGGCGGTTTTGCAAAATCCCTTTATGAGGTTCCGGAGAAGCTTCTCAAGCCCGCAGAGCGGAAGGTGGACGAACAGGCCGAGATGAAAAAGTGGGCAGCAGAAGGCAAAAATCCTGCTCTGAAGCTTCAGGCAAAGCCGGCTCTGACGGCACCTGTGTCGGAAAACACGGTTCCTGCTTCGGCCTCATCTGCTGCTGCGGAGGATTCAGCACTTTCCACTGCGCCGGCATCTTCTGCAGAAGCAGCGGTTCTTGCAGCAGCGACATCTTCCGCAGAAACAGAAGCAGCTCCTGCACCAACGGCATCCTCCACAGAAACAGAAACGATGCCCGCAGAACCTCCAAAACAAATGGACTTCTTTGAGGAAAAGCTGCTTTCCAAAGAGCATATCAAAGAACACCGGATCATAGGCCAGCTCTTTGATACCTACTGGTTGGTGGAATTCCACGAGAAGCTCTATATCATCGATCAGCACGCCGCTCATGAGAAAGTACTTTTCGAGCGGACGATGAAGGGTCTGAAGGACAAAGAATATACGGCGCAGCAGATCTCACCGCCGCTGATCGTCAGTCTTTCCATGAAGGAACAGGAGCTTCTGAATAAATACAGTAAGAATTTTGAAGCCATCGGTTTTGAGATCGAGCCCTTCGGCGGCGATGAATTTTCTATCCGGGCAGTTCCGGGAAACCTTTTCGGCCTTGCGGAAAAGGAAGTATTTCTGGAGATGCTGGACAGTCTGGATAAGGATACGGGACGGGTCAGTGAAGATATGATCAACGAAAAAATCGCCTCCATGTCCTGCAAAGCGGCCGTAAAAGGAAATCACCGGATGTCGGAAAAAGAAGCCGAGGCACTCATCGATGAACTTCTGACACTGGAAAATCCCTATAACTGCCCGCATGGCCGGCCTACCATCATTGCGATGAGCAAATATGAGCTGGAGAAAAAATTCAAGAGGATCGTCTGAGGAGGAAGGAAGAATGAAAAAACCACTGGTCATACTTACCGGTCCCACCGCAGTGGGAAAAACAGCACTTTCCATCCATCTTGCAAAAGCCATCGGAGGCGAGATCATTTCTGCGGATTCCATGCAGGTATACCGCGGAATGGATATCGGTTCGGCAAAGATCCGGACAGAGGAAATGGATGGAGTCCCGCATCATCTCATTGATGTCCTGGATCCGGAAGAGGAATTTCATGTAGTCCTTTTTCAGAAGATGGTGGAAGAGGCCATGGAGCGCATTTACCGGAATGGACATATCCCGATCCTTACCGGCGGAACCGGATTTTATATCCAGGCAATCCTTTATGATATTGATTTCACGGAAAACGGGGAAGACACCTCTTACCGGGAAAGCCTGGAAGCTCTGGCAGAAGAAAAGGGAGCCGAATACCTTCATGAGATGTTGAAAAACGTGGATCCTGTTTCGGCAGAAGAGATCCATGCCAACAATGTGAAGCGGGTGATCCGTGCCCTGGAATATTTTCAGCAGACCGGAGAACCGATCTCCATCCATAATCAGCGGGAGCGTGAAAAAGAAGCGGCCTACAACAGTGCCTATTTTGTCCTGAATGCGCCAAGACCTCTCCTTTATGAGCGGATCGACCGGCGGGTGGACGAAATGCTGGAAAACGGCCTGGTGGAGGAAGTGAAACGGCTTCGGGAACGGGGCTGTACAAGAGAGCTTGTCTCCATGCAGGGACTTGGTTATAAGGAGATCCTGGCCTGGCTGGATGGAGAGACCAGCTATGAAGAAGCGGTGGAAATCCTGAAAAGGGATACCCGTCATTTTGCCAAGAGACAGATCACCTGGTTCAAGCGGGAACGGGATGTGATCTGGATCAATAAAGACGATTTTGCCTATGATGAAAAGAAAATCCTGGAGGCGATGCTCCTGGAATTGAAAAACAGAAAAATCTTTCCGGAAGAAAGACCGGAATGTATATAGAAAGAGAGAGAATGCTATGATAACAACAGAATCCATGTATCAGGAGATCGGTATCCGTCCGGAGGTCCTGAGCTTTGGCAGTAAAATAGAAACAGCTCTGAAGGAGCGTTTTGACCGCATCGATGAGACGGCAGAATACAATCAGCTCAAGGTGATCCATGCCATGCAGAAAAACCGTGTCTGCGCGGAATGTTTCAATCAGTCCAGCGGCTATGGCTATAATGACCTTGGAAGAGAAACGCTGGAAGCCGTTTACGCTTCCGTTTTCCATACAGAGAGCGCACTGGTCCGCCCGCAGATCACCTGTGGAACGCATGCCCTTGCCCTGGCTCTTTCCAGTAATTTAAGACCTGGAGATGAGCTTCTATCCATTTCCGGCAAACCCTATGATACGCTGGAGGAAGTGATCGGTATCCGTCCGTCTATGGGATCTTTGAAGGAATATGGTGTCAGCTACCGTCAGGTGGATTTAAAAGAGGATGGTTCCTTTGATTTTGAAAAAATCCGTGAGGCCATCAAACCAAACACCCGTCTGATCGCGATCCAGCGTTCCAAAGGTTATCAGACCCGTCCGACACTTTCCGTAGGCAAGATCGGCGAAGCGATTGCTTTTGTGAAAGGCATCCGAAAGGATCTCATCGTGATGGTGGACAACTGCTACGGTGAATTTGTGGAACGCATCGAACCTTCCGATGTGGGAGCAGATATGACCGTTGGTTCTCTGATCAAGAATCCGGGCGGCGGTCTGGCTCCTGTCGGAGGCTATATTGTCGGAACGGAGCACTGCATTGAAAATGCCGCTTACCGTCTGACATCGCCAGGACTTGGAAAAGAGGTCGGAGCGACACTTGGGGTCAATCAGGCCTTCTATCAGGGGCTGTTCCTCGCACCGACCGTAACTGCAAGTGCACTGAAAGGCGCTGTTTTTGCTGCAAATATCTATGAATCCCTTGGTTTTCCGGTGGTTCCGAACGGAAGCGAAAGCCGTCACGATATCATCCAGGCAGTGACGTTTGGCAAGCCGGAAGGCGTGATCGCATTCTGCGAAGGTATTCAGGCTGCTGCTCCCGTGGACAGCTACGTTACACCGGAACCCTGGGCGATGCCCGGATATGACAGTGATGTGATCATGGCGGCCGGTGCTTTTGTACAGGGCTCTTCCATTGAACTGTCTGCAGATGGTCCGATCAAGCCGCCTTATGCCGTTTATTTCCAGGGAGGTCTGACCTATCCGCATGCAAAGCTTGGAATTCTCATGTCTCTGGAAAAACTGGTGGAGGCCGGTATTGTAACACTTCCGGAATAAGAAAAACAGGAGGGAAAAGGATGGAGGTATGTGTCATCGGAGCCGGAGCGGCGGGCCTTATGGCTGCCGTATCTGCGGCAAAGAGCGGAGCGGCAGTAACGGTCCTGGAAGCAATGGATAAACCGGGAAAAAAGATCAGCATCACCGGAAACGGCCGCTGTAATCTCACAAACCGCGGGATCCGGGATGCAGCACCGTATTTTTCGGATGCTCCAGAGACCGCAGATGGCATCTTAAGAGACTTTCCGGCAGAGGATACGATCCACTTTTATGAAAATCTGGGACTTCTCATGAAAGAGCGGGAAGGAGGCCTGATCTATCCGTATTCGGATCAGGCGCAGTCTGTAGTGAACGCACTGCTCCAGGAAGTCAGACGGCGGAAGATCAAGCTGAAATGCCGGGAACGGGTGGTTTCCGTTGAAAAGAAACAGGATCGCTTCTATATAAAAACGGAAGGCTGGCATTATGAAGCAGACCGTGTGATCCTTGCCTGTGGCGGAAAGGCCGCTCCGCAGACCGGATCAGATGGCATGGGCTATTTGTTGGCAAAAAGTCTCGGTCATACGGTCACAGAACCGCTTCCTGCCCTGGTTCCCCTGACGGCAAAGCTTCCGTTTGGAAGTCTTCTGGATGGTGTGCGGAGTCGGGCTGGGATCACTCTTTTGATCGATGGAAAAGCAATAGCCAGGGAGAAGGGTGAGCTTCAGTGGACCGGCTATGGGATTTCGGGCATCGCTGTATTCCAGCTCAGTTCACAGGCGGTCCGGGCTCTGCAGAAAAAGAAGAAGGTAGAGGCAGAGATCGATCTTCTGCCTGATTTTACGGAAAAAGAACTGACAGAGCGGGTCAGAGGCCGGGAAGGTACGTATGAGGAAATCCTGGGAGGCTTTTATCATGCGAAGGTACTGAAGGCTCTTCTGAAAGAGGCAAAAGCCGCAGCCGGAGAAAAAGCAGTTCCGGAGAAAATCTGCTCTCTGATAAAGATGTCCAGACATCTGCGGCTGCACCTCACCGGTTCCAGATCCTTTGAACAGGCTCAGGTGACAGCCGGTGGTATTCCGTTACAGGAAGTAAAGGAAACAACGCTGGAATCCAGAAAGACGAAAGGACTTTACCTGGCCGGGGAACTTTTGGATGTGGACGGTCCCTGTGGCGGCTATAATCTTCAGTGGGCCTGGGCCAGTGGTTATGCAGCCGGCAGTTCTGCCGGGAAAGGAGATTTATGATTCAGGTACAGCAGCTGAAGCTTCCGGTTGGGCATAAGGAGAATGCCCTTCTGGAAGCACTTATTTCAAAGCTTCATGTAAAAAAAGACGAGATCCTTTCTTTTGAGGTGGCCAAGCGTTCTCTGGATGCCAGAAAGAAACCGGAGCTTTTTTACAGTTATGTGGTCAATGTCCAGGTGAAAAATCAGGCAGCTGTCCTGAAAAGAAAGCCGAAAAATATCATTCCCTTTGAGAAGAAGCTTTATCGGCTTCCATCACCCTTAAAAGAGTCTCCTTCCAGGCGGCCGGTGATCATCGGTTCCGGACCTGCCGGTCTCTTTGCCGGTCTGGTCCTTGCCCGTCTCGGCTGTCGGCCGATCCTTCTGGAAAGAGGAGATTCCGTGGAAACGCGCCAGAAAAAGGTGGATCTCTTCTGGAACACAGGCGTGCTGGATCCGGAAAGCAATGTTCAGTTTGGAGAGGGAGGGGCAGGAACCTTCTCTGATGGAAAACTGAATACGGCAGTAAAAGACCCTTCCGGCAGAAACGGTTTCGTTCTTCGCACCTTTGTGGAAATGGGAGCAGATCCGGAAATCCTGTATCTTAATAAGCCGCATATCGGAACAGATATTCTCCGTACGGTGGTCACAAGATTGAGAGAAGAAATCCTTTCTCTTGGTGGTGAAGTGCGTTTTCGAAGCCGGGTGACGGATTTCTTTATCAGGGACGGACGGATGACCGGCGTGGAGATCAACGGGATCGAGCGTCTGGATGCAGACCAGGTGATCCTGGCCACGGGACACAGTGCCAGAGATACGTTCCGGGTTCTTCTTGAAAAACCTGTACTCATGAAAGCAAAGAGTTTTGCGGTAGGTGTCCGCATGGAGCATCCGCAGGAGCTGATCGACAACAATCAGTACGGACGCGCCCATGGAAGCGTTCTTCCTGCTGCAGATTATAAAGTCACACGGAAGCTGGAGAACGGAAAAGGAGTGTATTCTTTCTGCATGTGTCCCGGCGGCTATGTGGTAAATGCTTCTTCTGAAGAAGAAATGCTGGCTGTCAATGGTATGAGCTATCACAGCCGGGCCGGACGGAATGCCAACAGTGCCATGGTTGTCACGGTTGGTCCGGAGGATTTTGGTTCGGATGCCATTCTGGCAGGTATGGAATTTCAGCGGAAACTGGAGCGGGCGGCTTTTCAGGCCGGAGAAGGAAAAATCCCGGTGCAGCTGTTCGGTGATTTTCTCAAAGATCAGAAGAGCCAGGCTCTCGGAGAAGTAGAACCACAGAATAAAGGACAGTGGCAGTTCGGAGATGTCCGTGGGATTTTTTCGGAGCGGCTGGCTGCAAGCCTTGCGGAGGGCATTTCTTCCTGTGAGCACCTGATTCCCGGTTTTTCCAGGCCGGATGCCATTCTTTCCGGTGTGGAAAGCAGAACGTCCTCACCGGTGCACATTGAGCGGGATGAGAATCTGGAGAGTACGGTAAAAGGGCTTTACCCCTGCGGGGAAGGTGCCGGTTATGCAGGAGGCATCACGTCAGCTGCCATGGACGGCGTCAAAGTGGCGGAAAGAGTGGCTGTCCTTCTTGGTGTCCGGTGGTGAAAAACTTATGCCTTTCTTAAGAATCATGCCTCTGTACTTTCGTTTTCTTTTATGATATGATATTGGGATAAAGGTTTGTTTTGCCAAATCTTCTGCGGGGAAGACTGCCGGGAGAGCAGATGCGTTTATGATAGAATATAAGACTATGAAGGATCTGCCCTCAGAGGAAAAGCCTTACGAAAAATTTGAGACCAGGGGAGCGGAAGCACTGACAGATGCAGAGCTTCTCGCTGTTCTTTTGCGCTCAGGGACAAAGGGAAGTTCTTCTCTTGACCTGGCACGTCTCCTTTTAAACCAGGAGGCCTCCGGCGGGGGTTTTTTGAACCTTTATCACAGGAGCATCCGGGAACTGATGAAGGTTCCGGGGATCGGCAGAGTAAAAGCGATCCAGCTGAAATGTCTTCTGGAACTTTCCAGAAGGATCGCAAAAGAGCCTTTTCGAAAAGAACTGTCTTTTGACAGCCCGAAGTCCATTGCAGATTATTATATGGAGGATTTCCGGCATGAGGAACAGGAGCGTATGATGCTCCTGATGCTGGACACGAAGGGCGGTTTTCTGGGAGAAGCCGTCATTTCTGTCGGAACGGTCAATGCTTCGCTTGTCTCGCCGCGGGAAATCTTTCTGAAAGCACTGGCTTTTCATGCGGTGTCTGTGATCATGCTCCATAATCATCCCAGTGGAGACCCGACTCCCAGTGAAGAAGATCTTCTGCTGACGCTTCGCATCAGTAAGGCAGGAGAAATGATCGGGATCGAACTTTTGGATCATCTGGTCCTGGGAGACCGAAAGTACATAAGCTTCAGGGAACAGGGCTTTTTTGATAAAAAATAAGTGTACGGTGCTTTTAAAGCAGCAAAGAGAGGGGAACAGATATGTCGTTCAAACGTATTTGCGGAGTAGACCTCGGAAGCGATACGATTAAAATCTGCGATAAAAACCAGAAAAAACTTCTTTGTGAGAAAAATATGATAGCGGTGAGAAACCGGACAGAACTCATTGGAGTCGGGCAGGATGCTTTTGAAATCTATGAAAAAGCTCCGGCAGACGTCTATGCCGGCTGTCCGATCCAGAATGGTTCACTGGCCGAGGGGAGCAGTCAGGAGACTATTTTGATCCATCTGATGAAAAATTTTTCTACTGTCTTTACTCATCATCCGAATATTTATATGACAGCTCCCACAGACATCACGGAAGTGGAGAGGCGTGCTTATTACAAGATCCTTTCCGGACGCCTCCGGGCCAAACGTGTGATGCTGGTGGAAAAAGGTGTGGCGGATGCTGCCGGTATCGGTATGCCTCTGGATACGCCGGAAGGTCATATGATAGTAAATCTTGGCGGCGACCGCACAGAGATCTATATAATTTCCGAAGGAAAAACGATCATTCAGAGAACACTCCGTATGGGGGGACATACGCTGGATGAGGACATTATAAATATGGTGAAAAAGCAGTTCCAGCTGAGTATCGGACGAAAGACAGCAGAGGCACTGAAAAATCAGCTTGCCTATCTTCTGAACGGTCCGGCTCTTGAAATGCGTGTTTTCGGGATCCATACGGTGACAGGACTGCCCCGCCAGGTGGCGATTCCGGCACTGGCAGTCAGTGTGTCTATTGTAGATACGATCGATGCCATTACGGAGGTGGTAAAAACCACGATGGAGAGAACTCCGCCGCAGCTTCTGGAAAACATCCGGAAAAACGGCATTTATCTCACCGGAGGTGTCTCCCTTTTGCCGAATCTTTCAATCTATATGCAAAAAGAACTGGAGGTTCCGGTTTATAATGTCTCCGATCCGATCTTTACGACAGTCAGGGGACTTGTCCGGATCATGAACGATTCAGATCTTCGAAAAAATGCAGCCTTTTCACTGAAGGATTTTGCAGGAAATCTTATTTAAGGAGGAAGCAGAAGAGACAGCTCTCTGGTCTGTATAAGGAATGACTATGAAGAAAAAAATCAACGACTCCAAGAAAAGTAAATACATTTTTGTGACACTCTGTATCGGCTGCTGTGCTCTGGTGGTTCTTTCCCTGGCCTCGGATATGTCAGTCGGGCCGCTGAAATATGTGAGCGGTTATGTGATCACACCGATCCAGAAAGGGCTGAATGAGGTTGGAAACTGGATCTCTGATAAAGGCATCTATCTGCAGAACAATGTAGACTATGCCGCACGATGTCAGGAACTGCAGGAAAAGGTGGATCAGCTGACCGCTGAAAATACAGAACTGCTTGCTGACAGGGAAGAGAAAGAGCGGCTGGAAAAGCAGCTGGAGCTCAGTGCCCAGTATGATTATGACAAGGTAGGTGCCAGAGTCATTGCCAGAGACTCCGATAACTGGTTCAATGTATTTACCATTGATAAAGGAAGCAATGACGGCATCGAGGTAAACAACAACGTGATTTCCAATGGTGCCCTGGTAGGGATCATCACAGATGTGGGACCCAATTATGCGATCGTGCGTTCCATCATCGATGATTACAGCAATGTCAGTGCCATGGTGACCACGACAGAAGATACCTGTATCATTGCAGGAGATCTCCGGCTGATCGATGAGGGAAAGGTCAATCTGGTAAAACTGACAGACAGCCGGGATAAGGTAACGGTTGGAGATAAGGTTGTTACATCGGATATCAGCAGCCGTTTCCTTCCGGGGATCCTCATCGGTTACATCAGCGAGATCTCCATGGACTCCAACAATCTTACCAAATCCGGTTATATTACTCCGGCTGTGGATTTCCGTCATCTGCGGGAGGTTCTTGTTATAAAAGAACAGAAGGCGGTGACCGGTGCAGAGAGTTCCCTTAAGAAGGCTGTCAGCAAAGAGACAGAAGGTCTGGTAAATGACAGCACAGAGGACAGCACCGAGACGGCTGCCCCGGAAGAGGCGACGACAGCTGATAACGGACAGTAAAGGAGGAAGCGATATGAGAGTAAGACGACGGATCATCATGATCCTGCTGATTTTTTTCTGCTTTCTGCTTCAGTCCACGCTTTTTCAGAGTACCTTTGCTGTGGCAGATGTCGCACCGAACCTTATGGTGATCCTCACGGTGTCGTTTGGTCTGATGAGAGGAAAAAGAGAGGGAATGTTTGTGGGTTTTCTGGGTGGAATCCTTTCGGACTTGTTTTTCGGAAGCGCCCTGGGCTTTACCGCCCTTCTTTATGTGATCATCGGATACTGCTGCGGTTTCTGCTACCGTATTTTTTATGATGATGATGTAAAAATGCCGGTCATCCTCATTGCTGTGAGTGATATCGGTTATGGTACAGCCATGTATATGTTCCAGTTTCTCCTCCGGGGACGTGTGGAGTTTTTCTTCTATCTCAGAAGAGTGATCATCCCGGAGATGATCTATACCGTTGTGGTCACGCTGGTCGTATACCGGTTGTTGTTACTGTTGAACCGAAAACTTGAAAAAGCAGAACAAAGGAGTGTAGGCAGCTTTGTTTGATAACGTAAAAAGTACACTTTCAAAGGCGGTAAAATCCAGGATCCTGATCCTGATCCTGGTACTTATCATTCTTGCCTTTATTTTGATCCAGAGGCTTTTCCATCTGCAGATCATAAACGGAGAAAGCTATCAGACAGATTTCACCATGCAGATCAAACGGACCAGGGAACTGAAAAGTACCCGTGGAAATATTCTGGACAGTGATGGAAAACCACTGGCATATAACCGGCTTTCCTATTCGGTTACCTTTGCGGACAGCGGAAGCTATGATAGTGTAAAGGAACAGAATCTGACACTGAACAGTTCCATGTACGGGATCTTAAAAATCCTGGAAGAAAACGGGGAAGAGATCAACACCAGCAGTTTTGCCATCGGTCTGGATGACAATGGAAGTTATTATTTTACCAAAAGCGGGTTTAACCTGCAGCGGTTCAAGGCCGATATTTATGGAAGACTGACCATCGATGCCATGACGGATGAAGAGAAAAATGCCACTGCTGAAAAGATGATCGAGGAGATGTGTGCGGCAAAAAAATTCGGACTGGATCTTTCTTCTTATCAGGGATCCGAGCTGGAGGCGTATGGTCTTCCGGAGAGTTTCACCCGCGAGGAAATCTTAAAGCTCGCTGCCATGCGGAGTGCCGTGGCTGCCAACAGCTATCAGAAATATGTGACGGCGACTCTGGCAACGGATGTAAGCGAAAAGACCATGTCTCTCATCATGGAAAACAAGGATCTTTATCCGGGTGTGGATGTTGAAGAAGATTCTGTCCGTGTTTATGAGGACAGTAAATATTTTGCTCCTCTGATCGGTTACACCGGTCAGATCTCCGCCGAGGAAATGGAAACACTCAATGCAGACGGCGGAAGCTATAAAAACGGTGATATTGTAGGAAAATCCGGACTGGAGCAGCATTTTGAAAAGGAACTCCAGGGAGAAAAAGGTTCTCAGACCGTTTATGTCGACAATATGGGTAAAGTGGTGGATGAAGAGGCAGAGGTCAGCCCGGAAGCAGGAAGTAATATTCAGCTTACCATCAACCGCGATCTTCAGAAGACAGCGTATGACATTCTGGAATCCTATATTGCAGCCATCGTCTACCAGAATATGGTAGATGCGAAGGAAGTAGACAATGAGAGCGCCGGTTCCGATGAGATCCGGATTCCTGTTTATGAAGTTTACTATGCGCTTTTTGAAAATCAGATCCTGGATGTGGATCATCTTTCTTCTGATGATGCGAGTGATCTGGAAAAGCAGGTCTATCAGGCCTTTCTCTCCAAAGAGGACAATGTGTTTTCTGAGATCCGAAGCGAACTGACCTCCGATCAGCCAACGGCTTATCAGGATCTGAGAGATGAAATGAAGGCATATTCTTCCTATATTGTGAATGATATGCTGGCGGATGGAACAGGTATTCTCGATACGGATGCCATTGATAAGAATGATGAAACATATAAGGCCTGGAGAGAAGACGAGACCATCAGCCTGAAAGAGTTTCTTACTTATGCCATCAGCAAGGACTGGATCGATATCGGAAAGCTCCAGCTGGATTCCGAGTATCTGGCTTCAGATGAAATCTATAATGCTCTGGCAGATTATATTTTTGACTATCTGAAAACAGATGAGGCTTTTACCAGACAGGTTTATAAGTATATGATCGAAGAGGAACAGCTCAGCGGCAGGGATATCTGTCTTCTGCTGTTTGATCAGGGGATCCTGGAGAAAAATGACGATGATTATGCGGCTCTCGCAGCCGGAACCATGGGAGCCTACGACTTTATCCGTTCCAAGATCTACAAGCTGGAGCTGACTCCGGCACAGCTGGCTCTGGAACCCTGTTCCGGTTCTGTAGTCATCACCGATCCGGACAGTGGAAATGTACTGGCCTGTGTGACATATCCCAGTTATGACAACAATCTTCTGGCAAACAACATGGACAGTAAATATTATGAAAAACTCCGGACGGATAAATCCAGCCCCTTCTATAACCGTGCGACACAGGAGGTAACGGCGCCTGGTTCTACCTTCAAGCTGGTAACAGCAACTGCCGGTGCCATGGAAGGTGTCATTTCCATTTACGATACGATCAACTGTACCGGTAAATTTGATCTGGTGGAAAAAGATAATGCCATCAACTGCTGGATCTATTCCGCAGCGAACGGCTGGGGATCCCATGGTCCGGAAACCATGGAAACGGCAATCCGTGATTCCTGTAACTTCTATTTTAATACCGTCGGTTATTATCTCGGTCAGAATGCGGACGGAGAGTATGTAGGTGATATGAGCCGACTCAATAAATATGCAGAAATGTATGGTTTTGATTCTACCAGTGGTATCGAGATCAGTGAGATGGATCCGCAGATCGCGACCGCTGACCCCACCCGTGCTGCTATGGGACAGAGTAATAATGCGTTTACCACTTCCCAGCTGGCCAGATATGTGACAACTCTGGCAAACAGCGGAACCTGCTATGATCTGACGCTTCTGGACAAGATCACGGATTCCACCGGGAATACGCAGGAAGAGCCGGATCCGGTCGTGCATCATCAGCTGGAGCTTCCGGCTGACCTCTGGAATACGATTCACGCAGGTATGCATGATGTGACGATCAACAATGGAAACGGTATCTTTGCTGATCTGCAGACGCAGTATAATTTCAATGCAGCCGGAAAGACCGGTACTGCCCAGCAGAGAACCGATAAAGCGAACCATGCATTGTTCATCGGATATGCACCTTACGAAAATCCTGAGATTTCCATGGCAGTCCGTATTACCAATGGTTACTCCTCCAGAAATGCCGCACTGGTGGCAAAAGACATCATGTGTTATTATTTTAATCTGAAGGATAAAGACTCGATCATTGACGGTACCGCAGGAAATGCAATTCAAAATGTAACAAAGGGCAGTAACCAGGATTAAACAAAAAGCAGGAGGCCAGAGAAAAATGAACACCAATTCCGTGATTATCAAATGCAATAAGTACGGTCTGATTGTTATTCTGGATGAAAATCTTCCCTTTCAGGAACTGATAAAGGACGTTGAAGATAAATTTAAGGAATCTGCAAAGTTTTTCAAAAATGCCAAGATGGCAATGACCATCCGCGGCCGGTCACTGACGCAGGCGGAGGAAAAACAGGTGGTGGAGACGATCGTTGACAGCTGCGGGCTTCATATCCTCTGTATCATTGATGAGGACAGGAAGGAAGAACTGCTTTTCCATCAGGCGGTGGATAAAGCCATGGAGGAAAAAGATGCAGAAGACGGCTGGTTCTATCGGGGCACACTCCGGGCCGGACAGGTTCTGGAGAGCGAACACAGCATTGTGATCATCGGTGATGTAAACCCGGGCGCCAATGTGACCTCAAAAGGAAATATCGTTGTCCTGGGTTCTCTCAGAGGAATTGCCTATGCAGGAGCCACCGGTGACAGGAACTGTTTTGTGGCGGCTCTTGTCATGAAACCGATACAGGTCAAGATCGCAGATAAAATGGCCCGGAGTGCCATCACAAAACGGGTAGATAATGCGGAATATAAACTGGATCCGAAGATCGCATATGTGAAAGAGGATCATATCTATGTAAAACCCATTTCTCAGGAAATACTGGGTGAGCTTTCCGTATAATTGCAAAGTACCAAGGATATCCAGAACTGTAAATGAATGAGATGGAAATCGGAGGCAAAACTATGAGTGAAGTCATTGTGATAACATCGGGAAAAGGCGGCGTTGGAAAGACCACTGCCACAGCAAATATTGGAATGGGACTGGCCCGCATGAAGAAAAAGACCGTGGTCATTGATACGGATATCGGTCTTCGGAATCTGGATGTGGTTCTGGGACTGGAAAACCGTATTGTGTATAATATGGTGGATGTGATCGAAGGAAACTGCCGCCTGAAGCAGGCTCTGATCAAAGACAAGCGCTGCCCGGAGCTTTCTCTTCTTCCATCGGCCCAGACCAGGGATAAATCAGCCGTGACACCGGAACAGATGATCAAGCTGACGGAAGAACTGAAGGAGCATTTTGACTATGTCCTTCTGGACTGTCCGGCCGGGATCGAGCAGGGATTTAAAAATGCCATTGCAGGAGCAGAAAGGGCTATTGTAGTAACGACTCCGGAAGTTTCCGCTATCCGCGATGCAGATCGGATCATCGGTCTTCTGGAGGCCGTAGAATTTCGGAATATCGATCTTCTGATCAACCGGATCCGTCCCGATATGGTACGCCGCGGGGAGATGATGTCTGTGGAAGATGTGGTGGAAATTCTTGCAGTAAATCTCATTGGAGCAGTTCCGGATGATGAGGAAGTGGTCATTTCGACAAATCAGGGAGAACCGCTGGCGGGAGACGATACACCGGCAGGCCAGGCCTTCTTCAATGTATGCCGCAGGATACTCGGTGAAGAAGTGCCGCTTCTCGAATTTGAACAGACGACGGGCTTTCTCTCAAAAATATCCGGCCTGTTTCGCAGAAACAGATAACGGAGGCTTTTATGAAAAAATTCAGTTTCATGCACAAGGATCAATCCTGCAGTGTTGCAAAAGACAGACTGTCGACCGTGCTTCTGGCAGACAGACTGAACTGTACACCGGAGATGGTGGAACTGATGAAACAGGAGATTTTATCCGTTATGGAAAAATATCTGGAAATTGACAGAACCAGGATGACAATACACCTGGAAATAACGACCAAAGAAGAACAGGGTGTGAAACATGCTAAGACAATACAGATTAAAGGATTATAATTTTCGACTGATCATATGGGTGATCGCACTTTCTGTCATAGGGATTCTGGTGATCGGAAGTGCAAAAGAGAGTGTGCAGACAAAACAGATCGCAGGACTGATCCTGGGTCTGGTAGTTATGGTGATCACTTCACTGATCGACTACAGCTGGGTTCTGGATTTTTACTGGCTTTCTTATTTTGTGGGTATTGGTCTTCTTGCAGCCGTGCTGCTTGCCGGTGAAAATGTGGGTGGTGCGACACGTTGGATCCGTATTGGAGCCCTGCAGTTTCAGCCCTCCGATGTGGTAAAAATCCTGATGATCGCATTTTTTGCAAAATTTTTTTCAAAACATGAAGAAGACATCAGCCGCTTCAAAACGATCCTGATCGCATTGCTTCTTGTGGCGGCTCCGACAGCCCTTCTTTTGAAGGAACCGGATCTTTCCACGACCATCGTATTTGTATTACTTTTTTGCGCAATGTTTTTTGTGTCGGGATTGAGTTATAAAATCGTTGGTGGTATAATAGTGGCATGTGTTCCGTTGGCAGTTCTCTTTATGAGTCTGATCCTGTCACCGGACCAGCAGGTTCTTCAGGGCTACCAGGCAAAACGTATCCTGGCATGGCTGAGACCGGATGATTATCCGGATATTGCCAGACAGCAGGTGAATTCGATCATAGCCATCGGCTCCGGACAGCTTTATGGAAAAGGTCTGGATAATAATGCGGTTTCATCAGTAAAAAACGGGAATTTTATTTCCGAATCCCAGACAGACTTTATTTTTGCCGTGGCCGGTGAAGAGCTTGGTTTTCTTGGATGTTGTATCATAATTATCCTGGAGCTTCTGATCGCTTTGGAGTGTATCAACATCGGAAGACATGCGAGAGATCTTCCAGGCACCCTTGTAGGGTGCGGAATGGGAGCTTTGATCTTTTTTCAGAGTTTTATCAACATCTGTGTTACGACTGGCCTGATGCCAAACACTGGCCTTACACTTCCCTTTGTAAGCTACGGACTGACATCTCTTGTCAGTTTCTGTATCGGAATCGGTCTGGTTCTGAATGTGGGGCTTCAGGTACGAAAATATTAACAGGGGGTAGCAAATCATGAACATTGGATTAGTTGCACATGACGCAAAGAAAATTTTAATGCAGAATTTCTGCATTGCCTACAGAGGAATCCTGAGCAAAAATACCGTTTATGCCACAGATACTACCGGACGGCTGATCGAAGAGGTTACCAACCTCAATGTCCACCGATATCTGGCAGGTCATCTGGGCGGGATCCAGCAGATGGCTGCCCAGATTGAAAATAATGGGATCGACCTTATGATTTTTCTTCGGGATCCTATGAATCCCAAGAAATTTGAGCCGGATGTGAAAGATATTTTCCGCCTCTGTGATACACACAACATTCCTCTGGCTACAAACCTGGCAACGGCAGAATTGCTCATCAAATCATTAGACAGAGGAGATTTAGAGTGGCGTGAGATGTACAAATAAAAATGAAAAAACAATTCCCAGAGAAAGAAGGAGTACTTACCGGAGAGAGATCAGCCGCAGGCGGAAACAGCGGCGGCTGATCATTCAATTTGTTTCTCTTCTGGTGGTTCTGGTTCTTTTACTGTGCGGTCTTGGCTATGAATTTCTTCTCAAAAGTCATGAGATCGATCTGGTAAGAGCCTATGATAAGACAGATCCAGCTTTTGGCCTTACCAATATCAGCTTTGATGGGGATTTTTCTTCTTCCTTTGCCTCGGATCTCTGTGTGGCTCCGGAAGAAGATGTGGTTCTTCCAGATCTTTCTGTAGATGCGGTATCTGCAGCTATCTTTTCAGAAGCAGACCATCAGACGGTTTATGCCAAGGCTGTTCATGAGCGGCGTTATCCGGCCAGTCTGACCAAGGTTATGACCTGTCTGGTTGCCCTGAAAAATGGAAATCTGGATCAGATGATCACAGTGGGAGAGGAATGTAAGGATATCGATATAGGTTCCTCTGTCTGTGAGATCCAGCCTGGAGATGTTTTAAGCCTTCGGGAGCTGTTGCTTGGTCTGATGATCAATTCCGGTAACGATGCCGCTATGACAGTTGCCAAAAATGTCGGTGGTACAGTGGAGAATTTTGTTGCCATGATGAATGAGGAAGCTGCCGCTCTGGGAGCTGTGAACACACACTTTATGAATCCCCATGGTCTTCAGGATGAAAATCATTATACGACCGTATACGATATGTACCTGATCTTTCATGAAGCATTGAAAAATGACGATTTCCGTGATATCATCAGCCGTCATTCCTATTATGCTTCCTTCAGTACTACGACCGGTGAAGAACGGAATATCACATGGGAATCCACGAACCACTACTTCATCAATGAGGCAGTTCCGCCTAAGGATGTGGAAGTGGTGGGCGGCAAAACAGGTACTACCAGTGAGGCCGGAGCCTGCCTGGTCCTGCTCTCAAAGAACAAATATGGCAATCCCTATGTGACGATAATCATGAAAGAACCTGACAAAGAAAGCCTCTATCAGGAAATGAATCAACTTTTAGGTAAAATCAACGAAAAATAGTTGTATTTTTGAGAACCATATAGTATAATTGCAATATAATACTTGTGTCGATAGACTAAAGGAGGAGATTACAATGATACAGATCATCGCAGGTGAGAAAGGCAAAGGAAAGACAAAACAATTACTGGACAAGGTAAATACAGAGATTAAGACTGCCCACGGCAGCATCGTTTACCTGGACAAAAATGCGAAGCATATGTATGAATTAAACAACAAAATCCGTTTGATTGATACCTCCGCATTCCCCATTGGAAACAGCGACGAATTTCTCGGATTTATCTGTGGTATTCTTTCACAGGATCACGATCTGGAGCAGATGTACCTGGACAGCTTCTTAAAGATTTCAAAACTGGAAGGCTGTGATATCAGTGCTGCTGTTGAAAAACTTGATAAGATCGGTGAAACTTTTGGTGTGAATTTTGTACTAAGCGTATCCATGAACGAATGCGATCTTCCGGAATGCGCGAAATCAAAAGTAATTGTTTCATTGTAATACATATCCGAAAGATAAGGCTGTCTTCAAAACAGGAAGGCAGCCTTTATTTTTTTATTCTCCTTCTTCTCCAACAGCAATGATACGGCCATACATGCTGAGAACGTAAAGGCCGGAAAGCCCTACAAGTGCATAGATGATCCTTGAGAGCAGGGATAAAGAGCCAAAAAGGTAAGCGACCAGATCGAATTTAAAGAAACCAACCAGTCCCCAGTTGACGGCTCCGACGATAACGAGAGTCAGAGTCGTATAATCAAGCCATTTTGAATTCATATCAATTCCTCCTTATGATTTTATGTTAGTGTTGTCCTTTTTTGGAAATTTATACGTGTCAGAAAAGAAATCAAAAAAGCGGTTGTGAGATGGCGGAATAAGTGGTAAAATACCTTGGATAAGGAGGACAGTTCTTTGAACAGAAAAAAGAATAATAAGATCGTAAAATACAGAAATGGCCCGGTCCTCAATATTGGAACGGTTCTGTTCGGTGTTATTTTTGTGTATATGATCATCTGCCTTGTCATGTATGTGACGACCGATCATATTACAGCTTATGAAGTAACGGCTGGTCCTCTGGCTGGTAACTATCGTTACAATGCACTTGCGCTCCGGACAGAAACGATCGTTACGGCAGATCATGCCGGCAGTGTCAGCTATTATGTCAGAGAAGGAAGCAAAGCAGGAACCGGAACAGCAGTCTGTTCGGTGAATGAAGGTTCCCTTTCCGCCTCGCTTGTCCCGGAAAAGGTAAGTGTGGGAAGTGAAAAGGATACCACTGCTGCGCAGACGAGTACGCTGGATGAAGATTCCCTGAAGAATCTGAAAGAAGAGATGGAGAGTTTCTCTTTAGGGTTTCAGCAGGAAAACTTCCAGGCAGTTTACAATTTCAAAGGTGATCTGGAAAGTACACTTCTGGAAGCCGGTATCTCGGAAACAGCCGGAACAGACGGAAGTTCCATTGTCAATGCCTGTACGGCTCCAACGGAGGGAATCGTTGTTTTTTCTACGGACGGATTTGAATCCAAGCTTCCGGAATCACTCACGGCATCCGATTTTGAACAGAAAAATTATGAAAAAAAGAATCTTCGGATGAACAAAAATGTTAAGAGCGGAGATCCGATCTACAAACTGGTGACAGAAGAAAACTGGTATCTCTGCATTCTTCTGGATCAGAAAATGGCGACAGAGCTGGCTGCAAACAACAGTGTGAAATTCCGCTTTTTAAAAGATGACACGATCTTTTATGCGGGACTGCAGATCCAGAAAGCGGGAAATTCCTATATCGGGATCCTGTCTATGGATAAATGTATGAGTCTTTACGCATCGGAGCGTTATGTGGATATTGAACTCGTACTGAATCGGAAGACCGGTCTGAAGATTCCCAATTCTGCCATTGCCACAAAGAGTTTCTACAAGATCCCGGAGGAATTTGCCATTTATGACCGGGAAACGACCAGTACACCTTCAGAGATCAGTGTGCTGTGCTCCGTGGTGGATAAAAACGGAACGGAGTCTGTAAAAACAAAAACAGTTACCGTATATGACAAAACAGAGGATGGTTTTCTTGTGGACTGTTCCGGTTTTCAGGAAGGCGATGAAATCCGCAAGCAGAACAGCCAGAAAACATATACGATCCAGGAGACGGAATCCATCAGTGGTGTTTATAATATCAACAAGGGATATGCCGTATTCCGCGAGATCACCATCATTGATGAAAATGAAGAATATTGCATCGTAGAAGCCGGGTCCACCTTTGGACTGGCCCAGTATGATCATATTGCCCTGAATGCGGATACTGTCAATGATGAAGATATTGTGATCCATTATTAAACGAACTGTCAGGTGCAGAGAAACATGTGACCGGACAGATTCAACGACCTTAGACATAAGAAAGTGAAGTGTAGAAAATGAGTATGCTGCTCGATAATCTGAATGATGTGGAAAAACGGATCCAGGCGGCCTGTGACAGAAGCGGCCGGAAACGGGAGGAGGTTCTTCTTGTTGCTGTGAGCAAAACAAAACCGGTGGAAATGATCGAGGAGATCATGACAGCCGGGATCGTGGACTTTGGAGAAAATAAACCACAGGAGCTTCGGGATAAATACGAAGTGCTTCCGAAAAATCTCCGTTTTCATATGATCGGTCACCTGCAGACAAACAAGATCAAGTATGTGATCGACCGGGCGGTACTGATCCATTCCATTGATTCCCTCCGTCTTGCAGAAGCGGTCAATGCAGAGGCAAAAAAGCATGACCGTATCATGCCGGTCCTGGTGGAGGTCAATGTGGCTCAGGAGGAAAGCAAATCAGGCTTTCTGGTGGAGGAGACAGAAGAAGCAATTCGCGAAATTGCAAAACTGTCCAACATTCGAGTGGAAGGTCTTATGACGATCGCTCCTTTTGTTGAAAATGCTGAAGAAAATCGTCAATATTTTGTAAAATTAAGAAAATTATCTGTTGACATCGCCGCGAAAAACATTGATAATGTTACTATGCATCATCTTAGCATGGGAATGACCGGCGATTACGAGGTAGCCATTGAAGAAGGTGCAACTATGGTCCGTGTAGGGACCGGAATCTTCGGAGAAAGAAATTATCAGATTGGATAAAGATAGGAGATAGAAATGGGAGTATTAGACAAATTCTTAAACGTCATGAAACTAAACGATGATTATGATGACGATGATTATCTGGATGATGAGATTGATGACGAATTTGAGGAAGAACGCCCTGCAAAAAAACATTTTTTCAAAAAGAATGATGATTTTGATGAGGATGATGATTTTCAGGATGACTTCAAGATCAAAGAAGCCAGAAAAGCCAAGACAGCTGCACCGAAAGCAGCCGTTTCCGAGCGTCCCAGACAGCTCAAGGCTCAGCCTGTGACCAGCAGTAAGGTTTCTCCCATCCGTCCGAGAAAGAGCAGCGGAATGGAAGTCTGTGTGATCAAGCCAAAGTCCATGGAGGATGCCAGAGAGATCACGGAGACACTGCTTGGCGGTTGTACGGTAGTCCTGAACATGGAAGGACTGGATTTGGATATTGCACAGCGTATCATTGATTTTTCTTCCGGATCCTGCTATGCGATCAATGGCACTCTTCAGAAGATCAGCGGTTATATCTTTATTATCACTCCGTCTACGGTGGATGTATCCGGTGATATTCAGGAGATTTTAGGCGGTTCCTTTGACGTGCCGTCTGTTCATTCCTCCAGATTCTAGGAGAAACAAAGATGAATCGGGAAGAGGAACTGTTTAAAAAGAGATTAAAAGATCTGGCCGGCGCAGCCGACCGGCGAGGAATTGTGGTCTTTACCGATTTTATGAATCTTAATGAACTGAATATTTTTCATAGCTGCGAAAAAGAGTTTGCCTATGTTTCATACAGGCTCTTTGGCGGCTATGAACATGCAGAGCGTCAGATAGCAGCCTTTCTTCCTGATGCTCTTTCTTATAGTTATGACTTTCCTGTCGTTTCATTAAAGATTCGGCCTCTGCAGAAGAAATTTGCAGAGGATCTGAGCCACAGGGATTACCTGGGGGCTCTTTTAAATCTCGGTGTGGACCGTTCAAAGATCGGAGATATCCTGATCGGGGAAAAAGAAGCAATCTTCTTCTGTGAAGAGGGAATTGCTCCTTTTCTGCAACAGGAGCTGACCAGAGTCCGTCATACGCCGGTTCTGGTAGAAGTTGCGGACCCTGATGAGATACAGGTGACGGAACGTACAGAACGCCTTCGGGGGACTGTGAATACCGTACGTCTGGACAGCGTCATGTCTGTAGCACTGAAGTCCTCCAGAAGCAGTCTGGTTTCTCTCATTGAAGAGGGAAAAGTTTTTGTAAATGGCAGGCTGGTGACCTCCAATGGTTGTCAGTTGAAGGAGAATGACCTGATCTCTGTTCGGGGCTTCGGTCGTTTCCGCCTGCTGTCTCTCGAGGGGCAGACGAAGAAGGGCCGTTGTGTCATTGAAATAGAGAAATATTTGTAAAAGCGAGGAAAATAGAGATGAGTGAAGAAATCAAAAAAGCCCTTACGGTAAAAACAGGGCAGAAAACTTCTTATGATATCTATCTGGAAGAGAATTTTGAAGGAATAACAGAAGCCGTAAAAGCACTGGAGCCGGAAAACAGAAAAATCTGTATCGTGACAGACAGTACAGTAGCTTCCCTGTATTTGACGCCGGTAAAATCGGTTCTCGAAAAAAGCTTTGCTGAAGTAAGTGTATTTACCTTCCCGGCCGGAGAGGCTTCCAAGACGCTGGATACGGTAAGAGAGCTCTACCGTCATCTGATCGGAGCTCATTTTGACCGGAAAGACATTCTGGCGGCTCTTGGTGGTGGTGTGACCGGAGATCTCACCGGTTATGCAGCTGCTACGTATCTTCGTGGAATTGACTTTATCCAGATTCCGACGACGCTGTTGGCACAGGTAGACAGCAGCATCGGCGGAAAAACAGGAGTGGACTTTGACGGTTACAAGAATATGGTAGGTGCGTTCCATCAGCCGGTACTTGTCTATGCAAATCTTTCCACACTGAAAACCCTCACGGCGGAGCAGTTTGCCTGTGGTATGGGTGAGGTATTAAAGCATGGTCTGATCAAAAACGCTTCCTATTATGAATGGTGCATCAACCAGATGTCTGAGATCCAGGATCGAGAGGTCGCTGCTCTGAGAACAATGGTTCTGGAAAGTATGAAGATCAAAAAAGCAGTTGTTGAAAAAGATCCGACAGAAAAAGGAGAACGTGCTCTTCTGAATCTCGGTCATACCGTAGGTCATGCAATTGAAAAGCTTCAGGATTTTCAGATGCTTCACGGTCAGTGTGTTGCTCTCGGTTATCTCTGTGCCGCATACATTTCCTGGAAGAGAGGACTTCTTACCAATGAGGAGTTTTTTGAGATCCGTGATATGAATGTTGGCTTTGATCTTCCGATCTTTCTGGACGCACTGGACGAGAATGAGGTTGTCCAGGCAACCAAATCTGATAAAAAGATGGAACATGGTCAGATCAAATTTATCCTTTTAAAGAGCATCGGACATGCTTATGTGGATTTCAAAGTGACAGATGATGAGATCCGCTCTGCTGTCCATTATTTCCTTGATAACGGAGAAGAAGATGGAGAATAAACGAAATGACCGCCGGTACATCCTGGGATGTCTGGCGGCGCTTCTGTTACTTGTAGTGATCGATCAGTGTACGAAGGGACTGGCAGTTCAAAAGCTGAAGGATCAGGATGCCATTGTATGGATCCCTGGTGTTTTTGAACTGTTTTATCTGGAAAACAGGGGAGCTGCTTTTGGGATTTTTGAAAATATGCGCTGGATGTTTCTTTTGGGAACCGGGCTGATTCTTGTATTGACCGTATTTTTATTCCGGCGTTTTCCCAAAAAAAGGAAATACCTTCCCTTCCTGCTTTCTCTCACCATGATCACGGCCGGAGGGATCGGAAATCTCATTGACCGTCTGCGTCTGGGCTATGTCATTGATTTCTTCTATTTTTCACTGATTGATTTTCCGGTGTTTAACGTGGCAGATATATATGTAACTGTGGGAGTGGCATTGTTTGCCATTCTCTACCTGATTACGGGAGAGGAGGATTTTTCCTGCCTTTCCAGAAAAAAATGACAGGGAGGACAAATGGACGAATTTACGTATGAGATCAGTGCGGAAAAAGCCGGTGAACGGATCGATAAGTTTTTGTCAGGAGAGCTTTCTGAGCTCTCCCGTTCTTATATTCAGAAGCTTTTAAAAGAAGGCATGGTAACGTTAAACGGGAAAGCCCTGAAAGCGAACTACCGCCTTCGTGAGAAGGATGAGATTGAGATCCGGATCCCTCCGGCTATGGAGCCGGATATTCTTCCGGAAGATATTCCATTGGATATTCTTTATGAGGACAGTGATGTTCTTGTAGTCAATAAGCCGAAGGGAATGGTCGTTCATCCAGGAGCAGGCCATTACAGCGGAACCCTGGTCAATGCCCTGCTTTATCATTGCGGAGACAGTCTTTCCGGCATTAATGGTGTTCTGCGGCCTGGAATTGTCCATCGGATCGACCGGGATACCACTGGATCCCTTCTGGTATGTAAAAACGATATTGCCCATCGCTCGATCGCTGAGCAGCTGAAGGTACATTCCATTACCAGAAGATACCGGGCCATCGTATATGGAAATCTGAAAGAAGAGGAAGGGACGATCAATGCTCCGATCGGCCGCCATCCGGTAGAACGGAAAAAAATGGCCGTTAATTATAAGAACGGAAAGGAAGCGGTGACACATTACCGGGTATTGGAACGATTTCGTAATTATACCTATGTGGAGTGCCAGCTGGAGACCGGACGGACACATCAGATCCGCGTTCATTTTTCCAGTATGCATCATCCGCTTCTGGGAGACGAAGTCTATGGTCCGAAAGAGAATCCTTTTCACCTGGAAGGGCAGACCTTGCATGCCATGATCCTGGGCTTTGATCATCCTTCAACGGGCGAATATATGGAATTCTCAGCGCCATTGCCAGAATATTTCGAAAAACTTTTGAAAAAATTACCAAAATAAATGTACATTTTTCAATTTTCATGCTATACTATTCACAAAAGAAGAATTCATTCTTTGTGGTAGGTTGTAAATGGCTTGCCATATCGTTTTGAGTGAATCAGGAAAGGACGTGTTGTGTATGGCAAAATCAATTATTACAATCGGAAGACAGTATGGAAGTGGCGGAAGAGAGATCGGTGAGAAAGTAGCAGAAAGACTCGGGATCAAATGCTATGACAGTGAGCTTCTTGACCGTGCAGCAAAAGACAGCGGTATGTGTCAGGAGATTTTTGAAAATCACGATGAGCGCCCGACGAACAGTTTCTTGTATTCTCTGGTAATGGATACCTATTCCATGGGTTATTCGTCTTCTGCTTTTGCAGATATGCCGATCAATCATAAAGTTTTTCTGGCTCAGTTTAATGCCATCAAGGAAATCGCCAAAGAGGGTCCTTGTGTCATGGTTGGACGTTGTGCAGATTATGCACTGGCAGAAAATCCGAATCTGGTGTCTGTCTTTGTGCATGCACCGCTTGAAAGCCGTATCCGTCGTATTGCAGCCAAATATGATCTGACGGATTCCAAGGCGAAGGATTCCATTCTGAAAACAGATAAAAAACGTGCCAGCTACTATAACTATTATTCTAATAAGAAATGGGGAGATGCAGCCAGCTATCAGCTCTGCATAGACAGCAGTGCCTGTGGCATTGAGGGTTCTGTGGAGGCAATCCTGAACTTTGTTGCGATCAAGGAAGCGGCTGCCAGTAAGAAATGAGACTAGTAATACAGAGAGTGACCCGTGCATCCGTTACGGTAGATCAGGAAATTGTCGGAAAAATCAAAAAGGGTTTCCTGGTTTTTGTGGGAATAGGTGCTTCGGATGATGAAGCGATCGCTGACAAGTATCTGAAAAAAATGCTTGGTCTTCGGATTTTCGAAGACGAAAACGGAAAGACAAATCTTTCTTTGAAGGACGTAGATGGAGAAATCCTTCTGGTATCGCAGTTCACACTTTACGCAAACTGCCGTCATGGAAACCGGCCCAGCTTTACAGAAGCAGGCCCCCCTGCTGAGGCGGAGAAGCTTTATGAATATATGCTGAAGCGCTGCAGGGAAAGTGTTCCTGTAGTTGAGCATGGAATATTCGGGGCAGAGATGAAAGTGGAGCTCTGTAATGATGGACCTTTTACCATCATTCTTGATGAAAATACTTTTGCATAGGTTAAAGGAAAACGCCGGAGTTTGCTTCCGGCGTTTTTTATGTAATTCTTATACAAATTTTTTGAAAACATCTTGTCAAAAAAACTTGAAAACGTTTTCACGAAAAAGTCAACATTTCAAAAGCACTGGCATAGTACCGAAAAAACAAGGAAAATCTTTCGTATAACAAGTAAAAATCAATAAAAAATCACGATTTTTCAATGGAAAAACAAGTTTTTCCTTTTTGTTGACAAATAAAAGCGAGCAGTGTATAGTATGCTCAGTCAGAAGAAAAACGCAGAAAACATCTGCAATCTGAGAAAGGAAGGTTCATTTTTATGGCTCAGACAAAGATTAAATTAAATGCAGTGGAAGATGCCACTGAGCTGGTGCAGGCAGCTGAAAAATGTGATTTCGATATTGATTTGGCGAATGGTCGTGCCATTGTAGACGCAAAATCTCTGTTAGGAGTGATCAGCCTGGGGACTGGTAATATCCTTGTGGTTCAGTGCCATGGAGAGAACCAGGACTTCAATAAAACAGTACAGAAATTTGCTGTAGCATAATAAAAGATATCATGGTCGAAAGTTCAAAAACTGTTCGTGCCTGCATGGCAAGACTTTTTGAATTTGAGATAAAACGACATCATATGACGAGGCAGAAATAATGACATCATTTGACGGACAGAAAAAAGACATCATTGGCGAGACAAAAAATTGACATCATTGACGAGACAGAAAAACCTATGGGTAAGGAGCCTGTTGCTGACAGAAGTTCAGTGACGGGCTTTTTCTCACTTTATAGGAAAGAACGATTTGGGGCGTTCTTTTTTATTTGGAGGAAAAAAGGAAAACGTTTTCAAAAAAATAAACCCACTCATCTTGAAATCTCTTCGGGAAGAAGGTAAAATGAGAACATAAATTCAAATGTTACAGAAGGAGAAAAAGATGCGTAAGATCAACCGGGAAGATATGCTGGAGCTTACCAGACGAATGACGGTAAAAAGAAACTGTTTTGACCGGATCGCGGGAGCTTATCTGGATGAGGAGGGGTATGTGGATGCCACGTTTAACCGCCATTTTCTGAAGCTGAAGCTCAACGAACAGGCCGAAAACCTGGCGATAGCAAAAGAGATTCCTTTTGCAGATACAAATAAGAATCTGAGAGAGTACACATTCACGGAAAATGCCCAGAAACCGGGAAGCATCTGGCAGCTTCTCATGGCATTGAAAGAATGTGGATTGAAGAATGATGCACTTCTGGATGTGTTTTATGAGAAGATCGGCGGGGCCTACAAAAGCCATGGCCCCTATGCCGTCTATTTCTTCCACGGAAGCTACGATGTCCCCAGAAAGGGAATGGACAAAGAAAGCCAATGGGAATCCGAAGAGGTCTATCAGTTCTTAATCTGTGCGATTTGCCCTGTACACGGCGATTATGAACCAGGAAGACCGGAGTGCGGCTTTCTTTTCCCGGCATTTACCGAAAGATGTGCCAATCTGAATGGCATTGACATTTTCCAGGCAGATCTCGACCATCCGCACATGGAATTGATCCGGGAGATACTAGTATAGTGATTTGCTCAATCCTTCCGCAGATGAACAGCGGAAGCAGCCTGACGTCGGCGGTCTTCACCCATGGCAGCATAATGCTTACGGGTCGTATTGACGTCTTTATGTCC
>CAKRQP010000013.1:0-32573 GCA_934393555.1 uncultured Lachnospiraceae bacterium | reverse complement strand
GCCATGCAGCCCACACCGGTCAAAGAGGTTGCCATCCGGGAAAATATTCCGGTCCTTCAGCCGAAAAAAGTGCGGGATCCGGAAGTTGTGGAAGAATTAAGAACATTCGATGCGGATGTGATCGTGGTAGTGGCCTTTGGTCAGCTGATCCCGAAAAGCATCCTGACACTGACAAAATACGGCTGCATCAATGTGCACGGTTCTCTGCTGCCCAAATATCGCGGTGCAGCTCCGATCCAGTGGGCAGTCATTGACGGCGAAAAAGAATCCGGTATTACCACGATGCAGATGGATGAGGGTCTGGATACGGGGGACATGCTTTTGAAAAAAGTGATCCCTCTGGAAAAAGAGGAGACCGGAGGAAGTCTTTTCGACAAGCTCAGTGTTGCCGGGGCAGAGCTTCTTCTGGAAACGCTGGATGCGCTGGAAAAAGGTACGGTAACACCGGAAAAGCAGAGCGAGGAAAGTCCGACGGCTTATGCAAAGATGCTTACCAAGGACATGGGGGCTATCGACTGGAAGAAAGATGCCGTTTCTGTGGAACGGCTGATCCGTGGCTTAAATCCCTGGCCAAGTGCCTACACGCATATTCACGGCAAGACGCTGAAGATCTGGCGGGCGGAGGTGACGGACGGAGATGAGACGAAGGCTCCCGGTACCGTTCTTTCCGGAGGAAAAGGAGAGCTTCTCATTCAGACAGGAAAAGATGCGTTAAAGATCACGGAGCTTCAGCTGGAAGGAAAGAAACGGATGGATACCGCAGCTTTTCTCCGCGGTTACACGATTGAGGAGGGGATCAATTTATGCTGTTAGCAGCTTACCGGTATGGCGGATACGGTTTTTATCATATCGATCCGACATACATTCTTGTGATCATTGGCCTTCTGTTATCCCTCTGGGCTTCCAGTGTGGTAAACAGCACATTTAATAAGTATTCCAAAGTACGCTGCATGTCCAATCTTTCCGGGGCGGAAGCAGCAAGAAAAGTTCTGGACAGCTGTGGTCTTTACCATGTTTCCATCGAGCATATTTCCGGAAAACTGACGGATCATTACGATCCAAGGAGCAAGGTCTTACGCTTATCGGACAGCACCTATGCTTCCCGGTCTGTGGCAGCCGTCTGTGTAGCCGCCCATGAGTGCGGCCATGCGATCCAGGATCAGAAGCAGTATGGTCCTCTGGTGCTTCGGAGTACCCTGGTGCCGCTGGCAAATTTTGGATCCACTGCTGCATGGCCGATCTTTATCCTGGGGCTTGTCATGTCTCTCAGAGCACTGGTGATGGTGGGGATCGTGCTGTTTTCCCTGGCAGTCCTTTTTCAGCTGGTAACGCTTCCTGTGGAATTCAACGCTTCCGCAAGAGCGATCCGGGTACTGGAGAATACGGGAATGCTGGGTTCTACAGAGATCGACGGAGCCAAAAAAGTACTCCGGGCAGCAGCCATGACTTATGTGGCAAGTCTTGCCGCCTCTGTTCTGCAGCTTTTAAGACTGATCATTCTGGCAGGAGGAAGAAAAGACCGTGACTGATGTGATAAATACAAGAGAAATCGTACTTGCCGTTCTTACAGAAGTTCTGGAGGAGGATAAATACAGCCATATTGTTCTTCGGGAGGTACTGGAAAAATATCAGTATCTGGAGAAAAGAGACCGTTCCTTTATTACGAGAGTGGCCGAAGGAACCCTGGAAAATCTCATTGAGATGGACTATATCATTTCTCAGTTTTCCAGTGTAAAGGTTTCCCGTATGAAACCGGTGATCCGCAATATCCTGCGGATGTCGGTCTATCAGTTGAAATATATGGATTCTGTGCCGGATTCTGCCGTCTGCAACGAAGGCGTGAAGCTGGCTCAGAGAAAAGGGTTTTTCAATCTGAAAGGTTTTGTAAACGGTGTGCTGAGAAGTGTGGCACGGAATCTGGACAAGGTAAAATATCCGGACCCGAAGGAAATGCCGGTGCCGTATCTTTCCGTTACCTATTCTATGCCGGAATGGATCCTTCAGAGCTGGCTTCGTCTCTATGATTTTGAGACTGTGGAGACGATCTGCCGGGGGATCCACAAAGAGCATGCCACTACCGTACGCTGCAATCTCAACAAGGCTTCCAAAAAGGATATCATGGAGAGCCTGCAAAGCCAGGGCGTGACGGTGACGGAGCATCCGTATCTGGATTATGCGCTGAACCTTTCCGATTATAATTATCTGAAAGCGCTGGATGCGTTCCGGAACGGCTGGATCCAGGTGCAGGATGTCAGCTCCATGCTGGTGGCAGAAGTGGCAGCTCCCAAATGGGGAGATTACTGCATCGACGTCTGCGCGGCTCCCGGAGGAAAAGCGCTTCATCTGGCAGACAAGCTGGAGGGCAGTGGTTTTGTGGAAGCAAGAGACATTACCGAGTCCAAGGTACAGCTGATGCAGGACAACATCGAGAGGACCGCCCTGATCAATATGAATGCCGTTGTGGCAGATGCTACGGTGTTTCTGCCGGCTTCTGTGGAAAAAGCAGACATCCTTCTGGCAGACGTTCCCTGCTCCGGTCTCGGAGTGATCGGGAGAAAACCGGATATCCGTTACAAAATGACAGAGAAAAAACAGGAAGATATCGTGAAGCTCCAGCGTCAGATCCTGGATACGGTCTGGAAATATGTGAAGGTGGGAGGCACGCTCGTCTACAGCACCTGTACCATCGGAGCAGAAGAAAACCAGTACAATCTCAAATGGTTCCTGGACAACTATCCTTTTAAGCTGGAAAGCATTGATCCCTATCTTCCGGAAGAACTGCAGGGAAAAACCACCCGGGCCGGTTATCTTCAGCTGCTGCCCGGTGTGCATGAGAGCGACGGCTTTTTCCTTGCCAGACTGAAACGTGTGGAGGAGTAAGTGGAACAGACAAAAATCATGGAAAAAACAGATATCAGATCGCTGTCTCTGGAAGAACTGAAAGCCTGGTTCAAAGAACAGGGGGAAAAGCCCTTCCGGGCCGGTCAGCTTTATCAGTGGATGCATCAGAAGCTGGCCGGAAGCTTTGATGAGATGACCAATCTTTCCAAAAGCCTGAGAGAAAAGCTGGCGGAAGAGACGGAATATACGGTATTAAAGCCGGTGGAGATCCTGACCTCCGAGATCGACGGCACACAGAAATATCTTTTTGAACTGAAAGACGGAAATGTCATTGAGAGTGTGCTCATGAAATACCACCATGGGAATTCCGTCTGCATTTCTTCTCAGGTAGGCTGCCGTATGGGCTGTCGCTTCTGTGCCTCTACCATCGGAGGAAAAAAACGGGATCTGACCGTTTCGGAAATGCTGGAAGAGGTCTATGAGATCCAGAAGATTTCCGGGGAACGGGTCTCCAATCTGGTTCTTATGGGAACGGGAGAACCGCTGGATAATTATGACAATGTGCGGAAGTTCATTCAGCTTTTGACGGATGAGAACGGCTTACATATCAGTCAGAGGAATGTCACGCTTTCTACCTGTGGCATCGTGCCGAATATCCGGAGGCTGGCAGACGAGGAGCTTCAGATCACACTTGCCCTTTCTCTCCATGCATCCAGTCAGGAGAAAAGGGAAAAACTCATGCCGATCGCGAAGCAGTATGAGCTTTCCGAGGTCATGGATGCCTGCCGTTATTATCATGACAAAACCGGCAGGAGACTGACCTTTGAGTACAGTCTGGTAGGCGGCGTCAACGATCATGCAGAAGATGCCAGAGAACTGGCGGATCTTCTGAAAGGACTGAACGGTCATGTAAATCTGATCCCGGTGAACCCCATCAAGGAGCGGGATTTTGTGCAGCCGAGCAGCAGCGTGACGCAGGCGTTCAAAAATAAACTTGAAAAATACGGAATAAATGTTACTATAAGAAGGGAAATGGGCCGGGATATCAATGGGGCCTGTGGACAGCTTCGAAGAAGTTATATGGAAAAGAACAAAGGAGAGGAAGAAATATGAAGGCGTTTTGCATCACTGATGTAGGCCAGAGCCGGTCCATGAACCAGGATTTTGTGTTCGCGTCTGAGACACCGGTAGGGAATCTTCCGAACCTCTTTGTGGTTGCAGATGGAATGGGAGGTCACAGAGCCGGTGATACCGCTTCCAGAGATACCGTTGGTACTTTGCTTGACAGTGTTCGAAAAAACCAGGAGACGAATCCCATCAAAATTATCCGGGCTGCGGTGGAAGAAGCCAACAGCCGGGTATATGAAAAATCCCGTGAGAATGAAAACCTGGCGGGAATGGGGACTACGGTAGTGGCTGCTGTCATCGAAGACCGATACCTTTATGTGGCCAATGTGGGAGACAGCCGTCTCTATCTGATCCGCAAGGACATCCGTCAGATCACCAAGGATCATTCCCTGGTGGAAGAGATGGTGCGAAGCGGAAAGCTGAAGAGAGAGGAAGCCAGGAACCATCCCAATAAAAATGTGATTACAAGAGCCGTGGGAGTGGAAAAGGAAGTCAACATCGATTTCTTTGATCTGCGTATACGGAAAGGAGATAAGATACTGCTCTGTTCTGACGGCCTTAGCAATATGCTGGAGGACAACGAGATCCGTGAGATCGTGACAAGCGATGGAGATGTGGAAGAAAGGGCAAGGAAACTCATTACAGCGGCAAATCAGAACGGTGGAAAGGACAATATTTCAGTTGTTCTGGTGGAGCCACTATCAGGTGAGGTGAAAGAATGTTAAAAGAAGGAATGTTTGTACAGGAACGATATGAGATCATCGGACGGATCGGTTCCGGCGGGATGGCAGATGTCTATAAGGCAAAGGACCACAAGCTGAACCGCTTTGTGGCGATGAAGGTGCTGAAGCAGGAGTTTCGGGAAGATAAGGCGTTTATTTCCAAATTCCGTGTGGAGGCCCAGTCAGCGGCAGGTCTTGCCCATCCCAATATCGTCAATGTGTATGATGTAGGAGAGGATCACGGCATCAGCTATATTGTCATGGAGCTGGTGGAAGGAATCACTCTGAAAGAATACATAGACAAAAAGGGACGGCTGGCAGTCCGGGAAGCGACCAGCATTGCGATCCAGGTCTGCATGGGACTGGAGGCGGCACATCGGAACGGGATCGTCCACCGGGATGTAAAACCGCAGAATATCATTATTTCCACAGATGGAAAGGTAAAAGTTACGGACTTTGGTATTGCCAGGGCAGCCAGCTCCAATACGATCAATTCCAGTGTGATGGGATCGGTCCATTACAGTTCACCGGAGCAGGCCAGAGGCGGATACAGCGATTATAAGAGCGATATCTATTCCCTGGGCATCACGCTTTATGAGATGCTGACAGGAACCGTGCCTTTTGACGGGGACAGCACTGTGGCCATTGCCATCAAACATCTCCAGGAGGAGCTTCCCTCCCCGAGAAAATATGTGCCGGATCTGCCAAAGAGCACAGTGCAGATCATTTACAAATGTACACAGAAGAGCCCGGACCGCCGTTACAGCGATATGGCGGAGGTGATCCGTGATCTCAAAGAATCACTGGTCAATCCCGAGGGCGATTTTGTACAGCTGACACCCATCAACAACAATGCCCGTACGGTAGTGATCTCCGGAGATGAGCTGAATCAGATCAAGCAGAGTTATGGGGAAACTCCGGTGAACCCTCAGCGGAACAGTGTTCCCAATGTGCCTCCGGTACAGAAGGGGCCGGCAGTGGCGCCCGGAAATGGAAATCCCGGTTACAGCAGTTATGGAAATGCTTACCCTCCGCAGGGAAACCGTCCGGCGGGAGCCGGCAGCCCTTATCCGCCCCAGAGAAATCCCTATCAGGAGAATTATTTTGATCCCGATGAGGACGAGGATGAGGATGGCATCAGTCCCAGACTGGAAAAATTCATGACCATTGGAAGTATCATCATCGGTCTGATCATTCTCTGCATTTTCCTGGCACTGGTGGGAAATGCGACGGGGCTTTTTAATTTCAAAGGAAACAAGACAAAACTGAAACAGCCCGCGACGGAAGCTTCCACGGAGACAGAGACCGGAACGGAGAGTGAAAGTGATATCGTACAGAAGGTGACGGAGGAAGCCAATGTTCCCGTTACCGTACCGTCTCTTACCGGAAAAACAGAAAAAGAAGCGCTGGAGGCTCTGAATGCCCTGAGCATCGGCGGAGTCAAGAGCGGCGAGCAGCCTTCTGCAGATTATCCGGCGGGCCAGATCATTTCACAGACACCGGCAGCAGAGAGTTCTGTAGAGAAAAACACTACCGTTTATTATGTAGTGAGCAGTGGTGTGACGGAGGTTACGGTGCCTGAGGTGGCAGGACTTCTCCTGAGTGATGTGCAGAGTGCCTGCGATAAAGTGGGCATCAAATACGATGTAAAATACACGACCAATCAGAACGTGGAAGGAAATCATGTGATCTATGCAAATCCCGAGGCAGGAAGTACGGTAAAAGCCGGAGATACCATTGAACTCTGGGTAAGCCAGCCGGCAGACGGTGATACTTCTTCCGCCGGCACGCAGACCTTGAAAAACTATACCGGCCAGAGCGTCATTGATGCCCAGTCCGGTCTGGAAGCTGCCGGTTATACGGTAAAGATCACCGAGCAGGTCAGCGCGGATATTGCAGCCGGGACTGTGATCAGCCAGGATCCCATCGATGGAAGTCCGGCAGCAGGAAGTACCGTCACATTGACCGTCAGCGTAGGCGCCGGAGATCCGGCCGAGTCCGGAAACGGAACAGCTTCTCCGGAACCGGCCACTGAAGCTGCGACCACGGCAGATGCACCGTATTCCTGTAACGTAAGTCTTCAGGCACCGGATGTCTATGCCGGAGAGCCGATAGATCTGGTCATCACACAGGATGGATATTCCACCACTCTGGTAAAAGGTGAGGTGGTCACCTTCCCCTATTCCGTAAAATGGAGCAGTGAATCCAACAGCAGCGGAACCATCACGATCTATATCCTGGATCCGGACAGCGGAGAAGTGAAATATCAGTACGACTATAACAATGTACCTTTTAAGTAAAAGGAAGACTTTATGCAAAAAGGAAAGATAATCAAAGGAATCGGCGGTTTCTATTATGTACACACCAGAGATAACGTGATCTATGAGTGCCGGGCGAAGGGGATTTTCCGGAAAAACGGCATCAAGCCTCTGGTGGGAGATGATGTAGGCATTGAGATCCTGGATGAGAAAGAAAAGACAGGAAATCTCATGGAGATCCTTCCGAGAAAAAATACACTGATCCGTCCGGCAGTAGCCAATGTGGATCAGGCGCTGGTGATTTTTGCAGTGAATCAGCCGAAACCGAATTTCAATCTGCTCGATCACTTTCTGGTCATGATGGAGTACCAGAAAGTGAAGACCGTGATCTGCTTCAATAAGGAAGATCTTTCTACCAGAGAAGAGATGGAAGAGCTTCAGCAGATCTACGACGGCTGTGACAGTCAGGTACTTTTTGTCAGTGCCGGTCAGGAAAAGGGCATGGAAGCTGTCCGTGAGATCCTGAGAGGAAAGACCACCACCGTGGCGGGACCCTCCGGTGTGGGAAAATCCACGCTGATCAACCGGCTCTGTCCCGGTGCCTCCATGGAGACCGGAGAGATCAGCCGGAAGATCGACAGAGGAAAACATACGACCCGCCATTCGGAACTTTTCTATGTAGAAGAGGAAACCTATCTCATGGACACGCCGGGCTTCAGTTCCCTGATGCTTCCAGAGATGGAAAAAGAAGAATTACAACTCTATTTTCCGGATTTCACCCCCTTTGAACCTTACTGCAGATTCCAGGGCTGCCTTCATGACAGAGAACCGGATTGCGGTGTCAAGGATGCCGTATCCGAAGGGAAGATCAGTAAAAGACGGTATCAGAGCTATCTGGAAATGTTAGAAGAGTTAAAAGACAGGAGGAAATATTAATATGTATCTTTTATCACCATCAATGCTGGCTTCAGATTACAGCAGACTGGGAGAGGAGATCCGTACCATTGATGAGGCAGGCGCCCAGTACATCCACGTGGATGTTATGGATGGAAGCTTTGTCCCGAGTATCAATTTCGGAATGCCGGCAGTCCGTGCGTTTCGGAAAATGACAGATAAAGTTCTGGATGTACATCTGATGGTGGAGGATCCGGATCGTTATGTGGGCGAGTTTGCAGACTGCGGTGCCGATATCATCACTGTACACGCAGAGGCCTGTACCCATCTTCACCGGACCCTTCAGCATATCCGTTCCCTTGGAAAAAAAGCAGGTGTGGCTCTGAATCCGGCAACCCCGCTTTCCGTTCTGGATTATGTGCTGGATGAGACCGATATGATCCTTCTGATGAGTGTAAACCCGGGCTTTGGCGGTCAGCCTTACATCCAGGCGGTGACGGATAAGATCCGTGATCTTCGGAAAATGCTGATGAAAGCAGGACGGGATATCGATATCGAAGTGGATGGCGGTGTCAGCCTTAACAACCTTCCGGAGATCCTGGATGCCGGAGCAAATGTGCTTGTGGCCGGCAGCAGTGTATTTCGTGGAGATGCGGCAGAAAATGTCCATGCATTTCTGGAAGCCATGAAAGCTTATGAGGAAAAGAAATGAAAACAGCCGTTATTATCAGCGGGGGCAGTCTGGATCCGGACTTTGCCCTTGCTTTTTTGAGAGAGGAAAAACCGGAGCTTCTCATTGGAGCCGACAGAGGGATCTGTTTCCTGAAAGAGAAAGGGATTCATCCCACGCATATTGTGGGGGATTTTGATTCTGCTTCCGGAGATGCACTGGAATACTTTAAACAGTTTCCGGAAATCCCGATCCGTACCTTTAATCCGGTAAAAGATTTTACCGATACCGCCATTGCCATGGAGCTTGCCATGGAAGAAGGGGCAGACAGGATCTATATCCTCGGAGGCACCGGTACCAGACTGGATCATGTGGTGGCAAATATCAAACTTCTTTCCCATGCACTCGAGCGGAAAAAAGAATGCATTCTTATGGATGCACACAACCGGATCCGGCTGATTGATCAGCCGTTGACGATCGAAAAAAAGAAACAGTACGGCAAGTACGTTTCTTTGTTCGCCTTCGGCGGACAGGTGAAGGGGCTGACCCTTCGGGGCTTTTTTTATCCGTTGACAGAATACGACATGGAGGCGGAGAACCCTCTGGGAGTCAGCAACGAAATAACCGCAGAAAACGGGGAGATCTCGTTTTCATCCGGAAAACTCCTTGTGATGGAATCAAAGGATTGACGAATCGTGTCGAAGACTTCTCTGTCAAAGCACTTGCAATTCTGTCCGTTCCTGTGCTAAACTGTCTCATGGGCAGGAAAAATTTAAGTATCATACAATACAACAAAAGATAAGAAAGGAAGTTTTAATAGATGAAGTTAGGAATCGTAGGATTACCGAATGTAGGAAAAAGTACTCTCTTTAATTCCCTCACAAAGGCAGGCGCAGAGTCAGCCAACTATCCCTTTTGTACCATTGACCCCAACGTGGGTGTGGTTGCCGTACCGGATAAAAGACTGAAGCTTCTGGCTGACCTTTACAATTCTGAGAAGGTCACTCCGGCTGTCATTGAATTTGTGGATATTGCCGGTCTGGTAAAGGGCGCATCCAAGGGAGAAGGTCTGGGAAACCAGTTCCTTGCCAATATCCGTGAGGTTGATGCAATCGTTCATGTGGTACGCTGCTTTGAAGATACGAATGTGATCCATGTAGACGGCAGTGTCGATCCGGTGCGTGACATTGAGACCATCAATCTGGAGCTGATTTTTTCCGATCTTGAAATATTAGAGAGAAGAATTGCAAAGACTACCAGAGGAGCAAGAAATGACAAGACCCTTGCCAAAGAGCTGGAGCTTCTGAACCGCCTGAAAGCACATCTGGAGGAGGGAAACCTTGCGATCTCTTACGAGACAGAGGATGAAGAGGAGCTTGCCTGGATTCCTACCTATAATCTTTTGACATCCAAACCGGTGATTTTCGCAGCAAATGTATCCGAGGATGATCTGGCAGATGACGGAGCCAAAAATCCGTATGTGCAGGAAGTACGCGAGTACGCAAAGAAATCCGGAAGTGAGGTTTTTGTGATCTGTGCAAAGATCGAGGAAGAGATCTCTGAGCTGGATGATGATGAGAAGCTTATGTTCCTGGAGGATCTGGGACTTTCCGAGTCCGGTCTTGAGAAACTGATCCGTGCAAGCTACAGCCTTCTTGGGCTGTTAAGCTACCTTACCGCAGGTGAGAAGGAGACCAGAGCCTGGACCATTACCAAAGGAACCAAGGCACCGCAGGCAGCAGGAAAGATCCACTCGGATTTTGAGAGAGGCTTCATCCGCGCAGAGGTGATCAATTACCAGGAGCTTCTGGATTCCAGAACCTATGCGGCAGCCAAGGAAAAGGGACTGGTCCGTCTGGAAGGAAAAGACTATGTCGTTCAGGACGGAGACGTCATTTTATTCCGCTTCAACGTCTGATGAAAGGAAGCTTTTTATGAGTGGAGCGATCAGGTTTCCACATCTTGGCATCTGTCTGGAGCATGTGGGAAAAAGTTTTTCGGTTTTCGGCATTGAGATCGCCTATTACGGTGTGACCATTGCCGTGGCCATGATGGCAGGGATCTTCCTGGCACTCTATGTGGCAAAGAAGACCGGACAGAATCCGGATGACTATTTTGACATGGCCATTGTCGGGATCGTGGTTTCTGTGATCTGTGCCAGACTGTATTACGTGATCTTTTCCTGGGAAGAATACAAGGATGATCTTCTCAGTATCCTGAACACCCGGGAGGGCGGCCTGGCTATTTACGGAGGCGTCATAGGCGCCATGCTCACCATGCTTTATTTTAAACGGAAGAAAAAAATTCCCTTTGGCCTTCTGGGAGATACCGCCTGCTGCGGTATTGTCCTCGGACAGATCATCGGCCGCTGGGGGAATTTTTTCAACCGGGAGGCTTTCGGTGGATACACCGATAACCTTCTTGCTATGCAGCTTCCGCTGGACGCAGTCCGCTCCGGTGAGGTGACGGCACAGATGATGGAGCATCTGCAGGTCATCGACGGAGTGAAGTTCATCCAGGTGCATCCCACATTTCTGTATGAATCATTGTGGAATGCAGGCGTACTCATTTTTTTACTCTATAAGATAAATCACCGGAAATTCAATGGTGAAGTTTTTTTGTGTTATCTGGGTGGCTATGGTCTCGGGAGAGTCTGGATCGAAGGACTCCGTACCGATCAGCTTCTGCTTCCCGTAGTCCACTGGCCGGTATCACAGCTTCTGGCCGGTGTGATGGTTGTTGTTTCGATACTTTTGATCGTGCTTTTGAGAAAAAAAGGGGATACACCGAAAGGAGAAAACAGACGCAATGAATCAGATGGAAAACTTAAGGGAACGCATTGAAAAGGAACGGGAGAAACTGGACCGTCTTACCCTGGAAAATGATCTGGAGGCCACTTATCAGCAGAGTCTTGTACTGGACAGACTGGTTGAAGAATATCTGGACCTTCAGAGTGCCTGAAAAGAAAAGGGATGAAAACCCCCACTTTTTACCACCAGATCAGAAAGGTGGCAGAAAAGTGGGGGTTATTGTATGTCCGGAGAGAAATCCCGTACAGAAGTGTTTATGAAAAAGACAAAAATAATCCGAATTAACCATTGCTTTTTAAGAAAAAATGAGCTATTATTATCCCATAAGTGGTAGAAAGTGGAGGAAAGTGGTTAGAAAGTGAAGCATGTGGTTCACAGAATATCGTTTTTCCACAGGACACGGATGAGACGTGATCTGTGTTTTTACAGAAAGTAGGTGGCCACCATGTTCATGGGAGAATACAGTCATACGATTGATACCAAGGGCAGGCTGATCATCCCTTCCCGGTTCCGCGAGGAGCTTGGAGAGACATTTGTTGTCACGAAGGGACTGGACGGCTGCTTGTTTGTGTTCTCTGATGAAGAATGGAAGGCTTTTGAGATCAAACTGAAATCGTTACCACTTACCAATAAGAACGCCAGGCAGTTTGCCCGCTTTTTCGTAGCGGGTGCGACGCCCTGTGAACTGGACAAGCAGGGGAGAATTCTCTTACCGGCAACCTTAAGAGAATTTGCGGGTCTGGAAAAAGATGTAGTGCTGACCGGTATGCTGAACAGAATCGAGATCTGGAGCAAGGACAAGTGGAATGAGAACAATTCCCTGGACGATGTGGCAATGGACGAGATCGCTGAACAGATGACAGATTTAGGCTTAGGCATATAGTCAGGGGAGGACAATATGGAATTTAAACATCAATCTGTACTGCTCAGTGAGTGCATGGAGTCACTGAACATCCGACCGGACGGTATCTACGTGGATGGCACATTGGGCGGCGGCGGACATTCTTATGAGATCTGCCGCAGGCTTTCGGACAAAGGCCGCCTTATCGGGATCGACCAGGACGAAGCTGCCATAGAAGCTGCACGGGTGCGCTTAGGGGAGTTTAAGGATAAAGTGACCATCATTCGCAGCAATTACTGCAATATGAGGGCAGAACTGACAAAATTACACATTACAGCAGTGGACGGAATTCTTTTGGACCTGGGAGTCTCATCCTATCAGCTGGATAACGCGGAACGCGGTTTCACCTATCGGGAGGATGCCCCACTGGATATGCGGATGGATCAGAGACAGACAATGACGGCCAGAGATATTGTCAATGGCTACAGCGAGAGTGAACTGTATCGGATCATCCGGGATTACGGAGAGGACAAGTTTGCGAAAAATATCGCAAAACACATCGTCAGCGCGAGAAGTGAAAAACCATTGGAAACAACTGGGGAGTTAATTCAAGTGATAAAAGCAGCGATTCCGATGAAAGTCCGTGCCGTAGGCGGACACCCGGCCAAAAGAACCTTTCAGGCGATTCGGATCGAACTGAACAGGGAACTGGATGTACTGAAAGATTCCCTTGGAGATATGATCGATCTTCTGGATGACGGGGGCAGAATCGCAGTGATCACCTTCCATTCTCTGGAAGACCGTATTGTAAAGAATATTTTTAAAGAAAACGAAGATCCTTGTATCTGTCCCAAAGAGTTTCCTGTCTGCGTATGCGGAAGGAAATCCAAGGGAAAGGTCATAACAAGAAAACCGATTATTCCGAGTGAAGAGGAGCTGGAGGAAAACAAGCGTTCCAAGAGTTCCAAGCTCAGAGTTTTTGAACGGAAGATCATTCTCTGAGAAAGGCAGGCAATGACCGGGTGAAAGGAGAGATATCATGGGGAGCCAGATGAACACTCACAAAAAAATAAATCGTGGAGCTTATATCGAAGGTACCGCCGTGAGAAAACTTTCACAGTATGAGCAGGCAGTGCCGGACGAAATGCCGCAGCGGCATTATGCACCGGAGAAGAGACAGCAGGCACCGCAGAGGAAAAACAGCCAGAGCCGGCCGAAAACCAGGCAGAAGGCACTTGCCAGACGCAGGGCCAGAGCCAGAGCTTTTCAGATGAATATGGGCTATGTGGGCTTTTTGAGTATTGCCGCTGTAGCCTGTCTGTTTATCTGTGTCAATTATCTGAAACTGCAGGCACAGGTGACGGAGTCCAGAAAAGAGGTTTCCAGAATGGAGAGCTCTTACAGTGATCTGAAGCTGTCGAACGATGCGGCTTATTCCAAAGCAGTTTCTTCCGTGGATCTGGATGCGATCCGCGATATTGCCATCAATGAACTTGGCATGGTTTATGCAAACCAGGATCAGATCGTTACTTATGACAAGCAGGACAAGGATTATGTCCGTCAGTACGAGGAAGTGCCGAAGGAATAGTATACAGGTGGTTTGATTGAAAAAAAGAAGAAGAAAGCAGAAATTTGATAAACAAATGCAAAAAAAGCTTCTGGGCGTTTTTGCATTTGTTTTGTTGGTTTTAGTGATATTAAATCTGAGGATCGCCTACATCAATATCAAGAGCGGCGATAAATATGCCAAACAGGTACTCTCCCAGAAGGAGTATGACAGCAGAAGCATTCCTTACCGGCGGGGAGAGATCCGGGACCGGAACGGGAATGTACTTGCCAGAAGCGAAAAGGTTTATACGGTGATCCTGGACTGTAAGGCAGTCAATGAAAAAGAGGCTTATCTGGAGCCTACGGTAAAAGCACTGGCGGCTTCCTTCGGACTGGATGAAACAGAGCTTCGAAGCCTGATCACAGCGGAGGCGACCAGAAACAGCCAGTATCAGATTTTGAAAAAAAAGGTCACACAGGAAGAAAAAGATGCCTATGAGACCTCCATCTCCACTTCGGGGGAAGATCTTACCGAAAAAGAAATTGCCGAGAGGAAGAATGTGCAGGGAATCTGGTTTGAAGAGAATTATATCCGGGAGTATCCGATGAAGTCTCTGGCCAGTACGGTGGTAGGCTTTTCCAACGATCTCAGCGATGGTATCGTGGGTCTGGAGTCGTATTATACAGATGTACTCAATGGTGTCAACGGCCGGGAATTCGGCTATCTCAATGAAGATTCCGAGCTGCAGCGTACGGTCATCGAACCGGAGAACGGTTACAGCCTGGTATCCACGCTGGATGTGAACATTCAGCAGATCGTGGAAAAATACATCAAACAGCTGGATGAAGAGCTCAGTGACGGTCCCAACCAGGAACTGAACGGTCACGGAGCGAAAAATATCGCAGTGATCGTCATGAATCCCAAAACCGGTGAGATCTATGCCATGGCGACCAACCACAGTTATGATCTGAGTGATCCTTATGATGTGAGCTCCTGGTATGAGGAGAAAGATCTGGAGACATTGACGGATGAGGAAAAAGCGGAGGTTTACAATGATCTCTGGAGTAACTTCTGCGTTTCCTATGCTTTTGAACCGGGTTCCACGTTTAAACCGATCACAGTTTCGGCGGCCATTGAGACAGGCTCGATCGATCCGGATGATACTTTTTACTGTGACGGCTATGAGTTCATCACGGATACCAGGATCAACTGTGACAATGTCAACGGTCATGGGATGGAGACCGTACGGGAAGCCATTCAGAATTCCTGTAATGATGCTCTGATGCAGATCGGTTACCGGCTGGGCGTGGAGAAATTCTGTAAATATCAGCGTCTTTTCAACTTTGGAAGCCGTACCGGCATCGATCTTCCCAATGAGAACATCGGAAGTCTTTACAGCACAGAGAATATGCATGAGGTAGAGCTTGCGACCAACACCTTCGGTCAGGGCTTTACCTGTACGATGATCCAGGAGGCGGCTGCCTTCTGTGCCGTAGTCAATGGCGGTTATTATTATCAGCCCCATATGGTAAAGCAGATCCTGAACGACCAGGGAGGCGTGGTAAAGACCAATGACCCCATTCTTCTGCGCCAGCCTATTTCCGCATCAACCTCCAAAGTACTTCAGGAAGCTCTGGAGATGGGTGTTCTTTACGGAACCGGCCGGAAGGCCTGGGTACCCGGTTACCGGGTGGGCGGAAAAACGGGTACTGCCGAGAAGATCAATCCGGAGAACGGACAGCGCTGGCAGGGACGTTATATCGTTTCCTTTATCGGAGCCGCACCCATCAATGATCCGGAAGTGATGATCTATTCGGTTGTGGATGAGCCGAATGTAGACGATCAGACCCAGGGCGGATATCCTCATATCATATCCAGAAAGATCCTTATGGAGATCCTGCCATATCTCAATATTCCTGTAACAGAGGAATATACCGATGAGGAGCTGGCAGATCATGGTATCACCAGAGAAGAGGCAGAGGCCGGAAGAATCACAGAGACAGAGACACCGGAAACGGATGAAGACGGAAATGTGATCCAGAGTGCGGACAGCCAGGTGGCAGATAATCCCAATATTTCCAATCCTCCTGCAGAGAAGACAGAGGAGGAACAGCAGGAAGGCGTACCGGATAACGCCGGTATCACCAGAGAAGATCTGGGAGAAGAATAAGAGCATAGACCTCCGGAAAAGCGACTATACATAATAGAAAGCTTTTCCGGAGGTTTTTTATGTCCTCACTGAAGATTTTTCATAAAAAAAAGATCCTGCTGGTTTTCGTTCTCTGTGCGGCCATGCTGCTGGGGCTGGTGGGGCGTCTGGCCTGGCTGATGCTGTTCCGTTCCGAATACTATTACAAAAAAGCTGCGGAGCTTCATGAAAGAGAACGGGATATCAAGGCGGCCAGAGGACGGATCCTGGATGTTAACGGGACGGTGCTGGCGGATAATCAGCCGGTCTGTACGGTCTCTGTGGTACATAACCAGCTGGAGGATCCGGAGGAAGTCATCCGTGTACTCGCAAAAGAACTGGAGCTTGCGGAAGAAAAGGTACGGAAGCGGGTGGAAAAGGTCAGTGCACTGGAAAGGATCCGGGCCAACGTACCGAAGGAGACAGGCGACAGGATCCGGAAATATAATCTGGCCGGTGTAAAAGTGGATGAGGATTTCAAAAGATATTATCCGTACGGGAGTCTGGCATCCAAAGTACTGGGCTTTACCGGGAGTGACAATCAGGGGATCATCGGTCTGGAGGTGGAATACGAGGAGGTACTGAAGGGGACGGATGGAAAGATCCTGACACTCACAGATGCCAGAGGAGTGGAGCTGGCAGATGCCGGGGAAGCGAGAAAAGAGGCTGTGGCCGGAAATGATCTGGTGATCAGTCTCGACCGGAACATCCAGGAATATGCGGAACAGGCGGCGCGGAAGGTCATGGAAGAGAAGCAGGCGGAAAAAGTCTCGATCCTTCTTATGAATCCGCAGAACGGGGAGATCTATGCCTGTGTCAATGTACCGGAATTTGACCTCAATGCACCGTTTGATCCGGGCACACTGGATACTGCGGGGCTGACGGAACAGGAGCTTCAGGATGCCAGGAACCGTATGTGGAGAAACGGCTGTATCAATGATACGTATGAGCCGGGCTCTGTTTTCAAGATCATCACCATGGCGGCCGGCCTGGAAGAAGGTGTGGTCCATCCGTCGGATTCCTTTTACTGCCCCGGCTACTGTATCGTGGAAGACCGGAGGATCCGCTGCCATAAGGTGGGTGGTCATGGAAGCGAGGATTTTGTCCATGGAGCCATGAATTCCTGCAATCCGGTGTTCATCACGGTAGGGCTCCGGCTGGGGATCGACATCTATTACCGCTATTTTCAGCAGTTCGGACTGTTGAAAAAGACTGGCATCGACCTTCCGGGAGAAGCGGGGACGATCATGCATCAGAAGGAAAATATGGGACTGGTGGAACTGGCTACCGTTTCCTTTGGACAGTCCTTTCAGGTGACTCCGGTGCAGCTGGCAGCAACGGTAAGCTCCCTGATCAATGGAGGCAGAAGAGTGACGCCTCATTTTGGCATTCAGGTCCGGAAACGGGATGGGACACTTTTAAAAGTGCTGGAATATCCGCAGGGAGAACGGATCCTTTCAGAAGAAACTTCGGAGACGGTCCGTGGGATCCTGAAAGAAGTGGTGAGTGAAGGTTCCGGAAAAAATGCCGCCATCGAAGGGTATTCCATTGGCGGGAAAACGGCTACTTCAGAGACCATACCGAGAAGTGCCCACCGTTACATTTCCTCTTTTCTGGGCTTTACTCCCGCAGAAAATCCCACCGTGCTGGGGATCTGTGTCATTCACGATCCGCAGGGGGTCTATTACGGCGGCACGGTGGCAGCGCCGGTGATCCGGGATATCTTTGAAAATATCCTGCCTTACCTTGGAGTGGAACGGGAAGCGCCTGTGACGGATGCACAGGGAGAGGCAGGGTAAGAAAACCTTGCGTAATAGGGAAAAAAGACGTATACTGTAACTATTCGAAAAAATAAAGATTAAAGAGGTGCAAAATGGTTATAAGTACAGAAATCATTCATTCCGTGATGCTCCCGCTGCTCATCGCCTTTGCGGTCAGCGTGGCATTAAGTCCGTTTGTCATTCCCTTCCTCAGGAAACTGAAGGTTGGACAGACAGAGAGAGCCGAGGGCGTCCAGTCCCATCTGAAGAAGGCAGGGACTCCTACCATGGGCGGAACCATCATTCTGATCAGTGTTCTGGTGACCTGTCTGTTTTTTGTGGGTCGTTATCCCAGGATCATTCCGGTTCTGTTTCTGACGCTGGGCTTTGGGATCATCGGTTTTCTGGATGATTATCTGAAGGTGGTGCTGAAGCGTTCCGACGGACTACTTCCCAAGCAGAAGATGTTCTGTCAGCTGGCAGTGACCACTGTTTTTGTGATCTACATGATCCTGAAGGACGAGAGCGGCCTGACGATGGTTCTTCCGTTTACCGATTATGTACTGGATATCAAATGGATCACGGTCCCGCTGGCTTACTTTGCCATCATCGGAACGGATAACGGCGTGAATTTTACCGATGGTCTGGACGGTCTTGCTTCCAGCGTGACGGCTGTGGTAGCTGTCTTCTTTACGATCGCTTCTCTGGTTCTCGGAGGCGGCATTGAGCCGGTGACGGCAGCTGTGGCAGGAGCACTTCTGGGCTTTCTGCTGTTTAACGTGCATCCGGCACAGGTATTTATGGGAGATACCGGATCTCTGGCGCTGGGTGGTTTTGTGGCAGGCTCTGCCTATATGCTCCGCATGCCGTGGATCATCCTGGTAGTAGGTCTGATTTATCTGGTCGAGGTCCTTTCTGTTATCATTCAGGTAACTTATTTTAAAAAGACGGGTGGAAAGCGTTTCTTTAAAATGGCGCCGATCCATCATCATTTTGAGCTTTGCGGCTGGTCTGAGACACGGATCGTTGCCGTATTTTCTACCGTTACCATGCTTCTGTGCATCGTGGGGCTTTTGCTGCTCCGCTGAGTAAGGGCGGTTTATTCTAGGAGGATATCATGGATTTGAACGAAAAGCGCGTGCTGGTATTCGGCACGGGAAAGAGCGGTATCGGAGCCGCAAAACTTCTGGAGGACATGGGAAGCATCCCGGTTCTCTATGACGGAAATGAGAAAACAGACCCGGCTGCGGTAAAAAGTCAGCTGAGCGAGGGAACGAAGGCAGAGATCTTTGTCGGAAATCTGCCGGAGGAAGAGATCGACAGACTGTCGCTGGTGGTTCTAAGCCCCGGTGTTCCAACAGACCTTCCCCTGGTTCTCCATTTTAAGGAAAAAGGCCTGAAGATCTGGGGAGAAGTGGAACTGGCTTACGCTTTTGGAAAAGGCGATGTGCTGGCGATCACGGGAACCAACGGAAAGACGACGACAACCAGTCTTCTGGGCGCCATTATGGAACATGCCAGAAGTTCTGTTTTTGTGGTGGGAAACATCGGAAATCCTTACACGGCAGCAGTGGAAGAGATGAAAGCGGATTCTGTCACTGTGGCAGAGATCAGCAGCTTCCAGCTGGAGACCACAGAGCATTTTCATCCGAAGGTCAGTGCGATCCTGAACATCACTCCGGATCATCTGAACCGTCATCATACGATGGAAGAGTACATACGGGTGAAGGAGCTCATTACAGCCAATCAGACGGCAGAAGATACCTGTGTCCTGAACTATGAGGATGAGGTTTTAAGAAAATTCGGGGAGACGCTGAAAACAAAAGTCATATTTTTCTCCAGCGCACGTAAGCTGAATCAGGGAATGTATTATGAAAACGGCGCAATCTTCTACCATGACGGTACAGTTCTCACCAAGATTTGTGATACGGACGAACTGAACCTCTTGGGTCTTCATAACTTTGAAAACGTTATGGCAGCAGTTGCCATGGCTCTGGCCTATGGTGTCAGCCTGGAAGAGATCCGTTATGCACTGCTCCGCTTCCATGCGGTGGAACACCGGATCGAGTATGTAACGGAGAAAAACGGAGTTGCTTATTATAATGATTCCAAGGGAACCAACCCGGATGCGGCGATCAAAGGCATTCAGGCGATGAACCGGCCCACCTGGCTCATCGGCGGCGGTTACGATAAGGGTTCCTCCTATGAGGAATGGATCCGTGCCTTTGATGGAAAAGTAAAGGGTCTGGTTCTTCTGGGCGCTACAAAGGAAAAGATTGCAGAAGCGGCTGCAGCCTGTGGGTTTGAGCCGGTCTATTTTGTAAATTCTCTCAAAGAGGCAGTGGAATTCTGTGCTTCCCATGCCGGAAGCGGAGAAGCGGTCCTGCTTTCACCGGCCTGTGCAAGCTGGGATATGTTCCCGAGCTATGAGGTCCGCGGAAAGCAGTTCAAGGAATTTGTAAATCAGCTGTAAAGCGAAACAGGAGGTGCCATGGACCGGAAAAAAGGGACAGTGGATCACACACTCCTGATACTGGTGGTCATCCTGCTTTTGTTCGGGCTGACCGTCCTTTTAAGTACAAGTGCATACAACGGGCAGGTGAAGTTTTCTGATCCTGCCAGTTATTTTAAAAAACAGCTTTTTGCCACCGTGCTGGGGATTGCTGTCCTGTATCTGGCAGCAGAGCTGGACTATCACCGGCTGGAAAAATGGGCAGTGGCGGCGTATCTGCTGTCGCTTGTTCTGTCCACCCTGGTACTTTTTGTGGGAGCCTCCATCAATGGATCCAGACGGTGGCTGAGCCTTGGCCCGCTGTCCTTTCAGCCGTCAGAGTTTGCCAAACCTGCCGTGATCCTATTTCTGGCCAGGGTCATCAGCCGGCGGGAGAACAAGAAAAAAGGAATGCTGGAGCTTTTCCGGACGTTAGTTCTGATCCTGCCTATTGTAGGGCTGGTGGGAACCTGCAATCTCAGCACGGCGGTCATTATCCTTGGCATTGCTGTGATCCTGGTCTTTGTATCCAGCCCTTCTTATCTGCCCTTTGCAGGGCTTTTCGGGGCGGGAGCCGGTTTTATGGGAATCTTTCTGGGAATGGAGAGTTACCGTCTGGAAAGAATCGCTGTCTGGAGAGATCCGGAAAGCTATGAAAAAGGTTTCCAGACGATCCAGGGACTTTATGCCATCGGTTCCGGCGGGCTGTTCGGTACCGGTCTTGGCGGAAGCATTCAGAAGCTCGGTTTTGTCCCGGAGGCGCAGAATGATATGATCTTTTCCATCATCTGTGAGGAACTGGGGCTTTTCGGGGCAGGGATCCTGCTTCTGCTCTTTCTTCTGCTGATCTGGCGCTTTTTTCTGATCGCTGTCCATGCACCGGATCTTTTCGGCTCTCTCCTTGCGGCAGGAGTCATGGCACACATTGCCATTCAGGTGATCCTGAATGTGGCAGTCGTCACCAATACCATTCCGAATACGGGCATTACCCTCCCCTTTGTCAGCTATGGCGGGACTTCAATCCTTTTTCTCCTGGCTGAAATGGGGCTGGTCCTGGGAATCAGCCGGAAATGCAAAGGAACGGATTTTTCCTGACTGCATACCCTGTGGTATAAGGGAAGAAAGCGGGGGACGTTCGTTGACGTGGTATGAAGTATCGGGCGGCAGGCCTCTTGACGGGGAAGTGAAGATCCAGGGGTCCAAGAATGCGGCGCTGCCGGTTCTGGCCGGAGCCTTGCTTCACAAAGGAAGGACAGTACTCCATAACTGTCCTGAGATCACAGATGTGAGATATACCCTTGAGATCCTGGAAAGCCTGGGATGCACGGTCTGCAGGGAAAAGGATACGGTGATCCTGAATGCAGCGGGGCTGAATGAAACGAAAGTTCCGGAAAAGCTGGGAGAGAAGATGCGCTCCTCTGTGATTTTTCTGGGCAGTCTTCTGGGGAGATGCAAAGAAGCGGTTCTGCCTTACCCGGGCGGCTGTACCATCGGGAAACGCCCCATTGATCTTCATCTGCGCCTGCTCACGCAGATGGGAGCGGTGTTTCAGGAAGAGGAGCAGTTACTGAAGGCCTGGAGCACCGGTCTTTGCGGTACCGGACTTGTTCTTCCTTTTCCAAGCGTGGGAACCACAGAAAATGTGATCTTGGCAGCCGTGCTGGCAGATGGAGTGACGATCCTTTCCGGAGCGGCAAAAGAACCAGAGATCGTGGAGCTTTGTCGGTTTCTGAGGGGAAAGGGCGCCCGCATTGAAGGGGATGGAACAGATATCATCCGGGTGGAAGGCGTCACATCTTTGCAGGACAGTGAATTTACCATCGGAAGTGACCGGATCGTGGCCGGTACCTATCTCTTCGGAGGGGTTCTGACCAGAGGAAGGATGCTCCTTTCCGGTGCGGAAGCAGGAAGTCTTGGAGAAGTCCTGCATGTGATAAGAAAAACAGGAGCTGTGGTGCAGACCGCTCCGACAGAAATCTTTCTGGATGCAGGGGAAGCTTTTTCTTCAGTTGGGAAAGTGACAACGGGACCTTATCCCGGCTTTCCAACAGATCTTCAGTCGGCGCTTCTTTCAGCCATGACGGTGGCACAGGGGAGAAGTGAGATCGAGGAACGGATTTTTGAAGCACGTTTTCAGACGGCGGATCAGCTTCGCCGGATGGGAGCGGATCTTGAAATAAAAGGGAACCGTGCCAGGATCCGGGGCGTTTCTTCCCTTCATGGCACCTTTGTCCGGGCAAAAGAACTCCGGGGCGGGGCTGCCCTGGTCCTGGCTGCCCTTGGAGCAGAAGGGACCACACGGATCCAGGATGACGGATACATGGAAAGGGGCTATGAGGACCTGGCAGGAGATCTGAAAATGCTGGGTGCCTGCATAGACAAAAAGTCAGCCGTTCCGGAACCACTGTGAGGGTACGGAACCGCTGTGACAGAAGAACTTACGGGGGACACAATGAAGAACAGTCATAAAAGACGGAAGAGAAAAGGCAGAGTGAAATGGGGGATCATCGGAATCCTGCTCCTGACGGCGGCAGTCGTTTTCGGACTGTTCCGGGTAAAGGAAATTTCCGTATCCGGAAACAGTACCTTTACTTCCGCCCAGATCCAGCAGGCTATCCTTCAGGATGGCCTGTGCCAGAATACTCTTTATCTTATATGGAAATACAGCGATAAAGAAAAAGCAGAGAATGCACTGCCGTTTCTGAGCAGCGTGGAAGTGAAAATGGTCAGTCCCTTTAAGGTACAGGTCCATGTTTATGAAAAAATGGCCGTGGGATATGTGAGGACGCAGGGAAAATATGTCTACTTCGACCGGACGGGCCTGGTCATCGAAAGCTCCCAGAAACGCCATGAAAATGTGCCTGAGGTGACAGGGCTGACGGTGGACAAGGTCACTCTTTACAAAACGCTTTCCGCTTCGGAGCCGGATAAACTGGATGCGGTGGTCCGTGTGGCGGATCTACTGAACCAGGAAGGACTGGTGCCGGATGAGATCCGTTATTCCACCAAAGAGGAACTGATCCTGATCTTCGGAAAGCTGAATGTGCTGATGGGAGATGAATCTTCCCTGGAGGATAAGATCTCCGTGCTGTCATCCATTCTGCCGGAAGTGGCAGAGAAGAACGGAAACCTGAATATGGAGAGTTATTCCAGTCAGTCCCAGTCCGTGACCTACCGCGATACACCGGAAACAGAAACGGAAGTCCAGACAGAGACGGATGAAAACGGAAATGTGATCGCAGGAAGCTCTGACAGTGAGGAAACACCTGCCACGCAGGCCAGTGGTGCCCCCACCTATCAGGAATCAGACGGAACCTTTGCCGAAGATGCGGACGGCAACCGGTATTATACAGACAAAAAAGGAAATGTCACCTACAACGTGGATTCCTACAACTATGTGGACAGCAACGGGGAGATCATTACAGACGGATACGGTTATATCGATCCCTATACCGGAGCTTACATCCAGTAAAGAAAAGCCTTGTGAAAATTTTTAAAATATATACTTGATAATTTCGGGAAAAACCTATATGATATATGTTAAAGATTGCGGCAGTGGGTGTAGTGTGCTGTAATCCGGAAAGAAAGATGCTGTTCAGTGTTCCGCCAGGGGCCTGAAGGGTCGTATATAGACGCGAGAAGGAGGAAATACCCTTGTTAGAAATTATGACAAATGAAACTGAGTCTGCTGCAAAGATCATCGTCATCGGTGTCGGCGGAGCAGGCAATAATGCTGTAAATAGAATGGTAGACGAGACCATTGGCGGTGTAGAGTTCGTTGGGATCAATACCGATAAGCAGGCACTGCAGCTCTGTAAGGCTCCCACCACGATCCAGATCGGTGAGAAGCTGACCAAGGGACTGGGAGCAGGTGCAAAGCCGGAGGTAGGCGAGCAGGCAGCCCAGGAGAGCACAGAGGACATCAAACAGGTGATGCAGGGTGCAGATATGGTATTTGTTACCTGTGGTATGGGCGGCGGAACCGGAACAGGAGCTGCTCCGGTCGTGGCAGGACTTGCCAAGGATATGGGTATCCTGACTGTCGGCGTAGTGACCAAACCTTTCCGTTTTGAGGCAAAGACCCGTATGAGCAATGCTCTGGCAGGTATCGAGCGACTGAAAGCCAATGTGGATACACTGATCGTGATCCCCAATGACAAGCTTCTTGAGATCGTAGACCGCCGGACCACCATGCCGGAGGCATTAAAGAAAGCCGATGAGGTTCTTCAGCAGGCCGTTCAGGGAATCACAGACCTGATCAATATGCCGGCCCTGATCAATCTGGACTTTGCAGACGTACAGACGGTTATGACCAATAAGGGTATTGCCCATATCGGTATCGGACAGGCCAAGGGTGATGACAAGGCAATGGAAGCAGTAAAACAGGCAGTATCCAGCCCGCTTCTTGAGACCACCATCGAAGGTGCGACCGATGTCATCATCAATATTTCCGGAGATATCTCCCTGATGGATGCCAACGATGCAGCCAGCTATGTAGAGGAGCTGGTAGGAGAGGATGCAAACATCATCTTCGGTGCGATGTATGATGATACATACGCAGATGAGGCAAGCATCACGGTCATTGCTACCGGTCTTCATACAGAGGATAACCAGAGTGCCGGTGTAGAGACACACAAAGTAAATAATACTTCTGCTTCTTCTTTCAGCAATCCGTTCCAGAGCAGCCGTGAAAGAGCAAATGTCAGCGCCTTCCCGAAGAAGAGCCCTGCTCCTTCCTACAGCCAGCCGAAGTCTTCTGTGACCCCTGCTGCTCCCACTTCCGGTCTGAACAGACTGAGAACCCCGGAGAGCAAGATCCAGGAGAAAGATATCCAGATTCCGGATTTCCTGAGAAAGAGATAATTATTTAAGATATGGGACCCGATTTGTGGTCCCATATCTGTTGTAAAGCCTGAAACGCATCAGCGTTTTGATAAAAAAGGAGGACACAGCTATGAAAATCTTAGTAACGGGCGGAGCCGGTTATATCGGCAGCCATACCTGCATCGAGCTTTTAAATGAGGGTCATGAGGTAGTTGTAATGGACAACCTTTACAATGCCAGCGAAAAGGCTCTTGAGCGGGTAGAAAAGATCACTGGAAAGAAAGTTGTTTTTTACAAAGAAGATATGCTGAACAAAGAAGGCATGAACAAGATCTTTGAGGAACAGAAGATTGACGCTGTTATTCATTTCGCAGGCCTGAAGGCTGTAGGTGAGTCCGTGGCAAAGCCGCTGGAATACTACCACAACAATATGACCGGAACCTTCAATCTCTGTGATGTTATGAGAAATCATGGTGTAAAGAACCTGATCTTCAGCTCCTCCGCAACCGTATACGGAGATCCGGCTTTTGTGCCGATCACAGAAGAGTGCCCGAAGGGTGAGATCACCAATCCCTACGGCCGTACCAAAGGCATGCTGGAGCAGGTGCTGACAGACCTTCATACAGCAGATCCGGAGTGGAACATCCTGCTTCTCCGCTACTTCAATCCCATTGGCGCTCATGAGAGCGGACTGATCGGTGAAGATCCGAAGGGTATCCCCAACAATCTGGTTCCCTACATTGCACAGGTAGCTGTAGGCAAGCTGAAATGTCTGGGTGTTTTTGGTGATGACTATGATACACCGGACGGAACCGGCGTACGTGATTATATCCATGTAGTAGATCTGGCAAAAGGTCATGTGAAGGCTCTGCAGAAACTGGCACCGGGCAGCGGCGTCAATATCTACAACCTTGGTACCGGTGTTGGCTACAGCGTTCTGGATGTACTCCACGCATTTGAGAAAGCCTGTGGAAAGACACTTCCTTACGAAGTGAAACCCCGCCGTGCAGGCGATATCGCTACCTGCTACTGTGATGCATCCAAGGCTGAGAGAGAGCTGGGATGGAAAGCACAGTATGGAATCGACCGTATGTGTGAAGATTCCTGGAGATGGCAGAGCAATAACCCCAACGGTTACGCAGACTGAGCCATCGCTTCTCTGACGAATCCTGTCGATGAAAATGACGGATCCGTTTCCTGATTATGACAAAATATGCACCCCCTGTATTCTATAATGGATCTTGCTTGAAAAAGCAAGGCTCAGAAGGATACAGGGGGTGTTTTGTGTATTACGAGCTTTATATGGATGTATTCTTTCTGGAGAACTTCTGCCTGGATTTCCTGCTGCTTTTTCTGACAGGGATAGCGGCAAAGCTGCCGGTCCGCTTTGGACGCATGGCGGCATGGGCAGCCTGCGGAAGCGTCGGGAGCTGTGCGCTGCTTTTGCTTTTCCCGGATGGAGGCGTTTTTCTGACAGGAGCAGCGGCAGTCCTGGCACTTCTGATGGTGAAAGGAAGCTTTCAGATCTCCCTTGGGCAGAAAAAAAGACTGGTAAGAAGTACCGCTGTTTTTCTGGGAATGGCCTTTCTCATGGGAGGGCTTCTTCCGGTGCTGCGGCTTTGGGTCACACTGCCGGTGATCCTTTCCGGTATTGCAGGGACGGCTTTGATCTATGCTGCCCTCCGCCTGAAGGAGAAGTGGAAGTACGAGACAGAGAATCTCTGTGAAGTGACGCTTCTGTGGAACGGAAGGCAGAAAAAACTGTCCGGTCTCCGGGATACGGGAAACCGGCTGGTAGACCCTTACTATGGAAAACCGGTGGCTGTGGTGGAGTACCAGGCGGTAAAAGAGCTTTTTAATCAGAAAACGAAGGTCCTGTGGATCCCTTACCATACGGTAGGAAAGCAGAATGGCTGTATGCCGGGGATCTGTCTGGACTGTCTTTTTATCAACAGGGATGGAGAAGAAAAAAAGATCGACCGTCCCATCGTGGCAGTGAGTAAAGAAACACTGAATGGCGCAGGCAGATACCAGATGATCCTGCCAAGTACGCTGATCGATGATTAGGAGGGAATGATGATGGTGATAAAAGTAGCAATGCCGGGTAAATTTCAGTTTCGCATGGTTCCGGCCTTTCAGACGATGCTCTTTCAGAAGGAGAATGAGATCCACTATATCGGCGGGAGCGATGTACTGCCGCCGCCCCTTCTGCCGGATGAAGAGGCTTCTGCCATTCAGCGCCTGGGAAAGAACGGAAGTGAAGAGGCAAAATCGCTTCTCATCGAGCACAATCTGAGACTGGTGGTATACATAGCGAAAAAATTTGACAATACGGGCGTGGGAGTGGAGGATCTGATCTCCATCGGGACCATAGGGCTCATTAAGGCCATCAATACCTTTGTGCCGGAAAAAAAGATCAAGCTTGCCACCTATGCTTCCCGCTGCATTGAGAATGAGATCCTTATGTATCTTCGACGGAACAGCAAGACGCGCATGGAGGTTTCGATCGATGAACCGCTGAATGTCGACTGGGATGGAAATGAGCTGCTTTTATCGGATATCCTGGGAACGGATGAAGATGTGATCTATAAAGATATGGAAACAGAGGCGGAATACCGGCTTCTGAACAGGGCCATAAGAAAACTCAGTAAAAGAGAACAGACCATCGTCTCCCTGCGCTTCGGCATCAATTCTCTGGACGGGGAGGAGAAGACCCAGAAAGAAGTGGCGGATATCTTAGGAATCTCACAGTCTTACATCTCCCGTCTGGAGAAAAAGATCATGAAGCGGCTGCGGAAAGAGATGGTCCGTTTTTCCTGAAACTATTTGCTCATATGAGTTCCGGCACGGCTGATCTCGGAGGAAAAATCAGGATTTTCATAGTCAAAGACATACTGGTCATAGCCGTTGATGATGACCGTGTCCTGATACTGGTCGATCCGTTTATACTTCCGGCCGTAGCTCATATGAACATGGCCGTGGATGAAATATTTAGGTTTGTATTTTTCCATCAGAGTACGGAAACATTCAAAACCCTGATGGGGAAGATCTTCCCCGTCGTTGAGCCCCCGGGCGGGGGAATGGGTCAAAAGAATATCGAAGCCTTTGTAGCGGATCAGTTTCATCCAGAGTTTCCGGATGCGGGTCCGCATTTCTTTTTCGGTGTACTGGTGCGTGCCGTAGCGGTAACGCATGGAACCGCCAAGTCCGAGGATACGGATCCCTTCGTAGACATAGAGATCATCATCCACACAGATGCAGCCCTCGGGAGGGGTCATTTCATACTTGTCGTCGTGGTTTCCGTGGATATAGAGAACCGGACAGTGCGCCAGTGTTACCAGAAAACTGAGATATCTGGGACTCAGATCCCCGCAGGAGATGATAAGGTCAATGCCCTCCAGCTTTGAAGGATCGTAAAAATCCCAGAGAGATTTGGATTCATGATCGCCGATCACTAAAATTTTCATGTTCATTACTCCTCTGTATTCAGGGGACCCTGCAGAAGCACCAGTTCTCTGGCTTCATCCGTCAGGTCACTGAAGGAAGGAATCACCCCGAGAACATTGTCAGCCAGCCAGTCCATGGTCACGATCTGTTCCGGTGTCAGACTTTCGTCTTCGGATTTCTGTACAATGCCGTCCTGGGAATAAAGGACGCCATAGAAGGGTTCCAGAGTATTCTTGATAATGGAGGCCTGCAGGAATTTCAGAAGCCGGCGGGTGCCTACAGGAAGACTGTTGGAATAAACGATATCAATGACATCAGAAGAGAGTCCCAGCCAGTAGTTCATGGCTGTTTTTGTCTTCTTCCAAGTGCCGTCCAGTACGTTCTGTACGATCTGTTCGTAAAATTTACCCCAGTGCCAGATGGGGGAGGCAATGTTTTCGATGCCGTTCTTTCCCTTCATATAGAGACCAAACTCTCTGGAGGGAGCATCTGGCCGGATCATATCCTGACCGGAAATGACCTGGACCTCATCCATTTCCGAGAGATGGCGGCCGCTCCAGTGATTGATGCGGGACCATTCCAGATGGATCATGGCACGGGGATTGATCATTTTCGCACCCATGGCAAAGGCATTGATGTTGGCAATGGTTCCATAGATGGGATAGTCAGCCAGATAACCGATATGATCGGTCTCAGACATGGCGGCTGCGATGGCTCCCATCAGGAATTTGGCTTCGTACATCCGGCCGTAATAGGTGCGGAGTGAGTGGTAGAACTGGTTTAAGGAGCAGTTCAGGATGATGACATTCGGATGGGCCACCGCTGCCCGGACACTGGATTTGATGAGGCAGGGAGAGGTGGTGAAAATGAGATCACTGCCCTGAGCGATCGCTGCTTCAATGGCTTTTTCAGCACTTTCTCCTTCCTCGAGGTTGTCGATGTGGAAGGTTTCCACGTTGTCCGGATAGGTTTCTTCCAGATACAGGCGACCCAGCTCATGGCTGTAGGTCCAGCTGGAGGTTTCTCCTGTTTTTTCATTAAGGAAAGCGATTTTGACCTTCTGGGATCTGCCGGAGAAGAGTCTGGTCAGGCTTAAGAGCCCTTTGGAGGAAGCGGGAGCATCCTCGGTATCTTTTACGAGAGCAGATCCTTCGCCGTCACCGGTAATGGAGAACTCATCCCAGAGGCGGTTGACATCCTCTTTGATCTCGGCAGGGGCTTTCTTCAGGATATCTTCATAATCATAGATCTCCAGGTATTTAAGAAAAGCATCGGCTGTGGTCACGGAGAGCTTTTCACCGCCTTTGGCGAGAAAATACTCGGAAAAGGTGTTGTAAAGGGAAAAGAAGTTCCGGCGGAATTCAATATCCCAGGGCTCTCCCGGTTTTTTGCCGATGGCCTGGATGAGAGCCGGAAAACTTCCGACCTGGCTGAACCAGATCTCATTGGTCTGTGCGACACTGTAAAAATCCACAAATTCATAGTAGATCAGGTTATCCTTTTCTTCTGTCCGTTTCGGAAGGATCCGGATGACATTGGCGGGAATATAGGCGGCGTCCACGGCTTTCATGACGCTGACACGCTTGTTTCCTTCTTCTACATAAAATTTATTCATGAATTCATAGACTTTGATGGGGTCACGGATGCCTTCATCAAGCTGGGAATCATAAAGAGTGGCCCATTTCATGCCAAACTCGGTATTTTCGCCCAGAAGGGGCATGAAATTGCTGGCAAAGGCCTTCTGGCGGCCGGCTGTCTTGGTACCCACGATCAGGTTCAGGGGAATGTCTACCCGGCCTAAGGGGTATTCACCCTGGGTTTCGGAAAAGGATATCATATCATCCAGGGCGGGCAGATAGGGATAGCGGCCGGCCTGTACATCTGCCCGGTACGCTCTGCGGCCTTGTACCCGCGCACTGTGGTAATCTTCTCTGGCCATACGTATACCTCCAATTGTTGTATTTGCTTTTATCCTAAAGAATCGGCCGTCATTTGTCAAGAGAAGCCGGGCAAAAACCATCGTTGACAGATAAGTTTTGCCGCGTTACACTGGTCATAAAGAGATGCGTGCAGAGTTCGTGATCTATGGAACGGCTGCCCATATGCAACGAAGGAGGAGACATAGCATGGGGAAATATGTAATGGCACTGGATGCGGGGACGACCAGCAACCGCTGTATTTTATTTGACAGGGAAGGAACGATGGTGAGCGTGGCTCAGAAGGAATTTACCCAGTATTTTCCGAAGCCTGGCTGGGTGGAGCACGATGCGGGGGAGATCTGGTCCACGATGCTCGGCGTGGCTGTGGAGGCGATGCAGAAGGCGGGAGCAGAGGCGGCAGATATCGCAGCCATTGGTATCACAAACCAGAGGGAAACGACGATCGTCTGGGATAAGAATACCGGGGAACCGGTGTATCATGCCATTGTCTGGCAGTGCCGGAGAACGTCCAGGTATTGTGATTCTCTGATGGAAAAAGGACTGACGGAGCGTTTCCGGGAGAAGACCGGCCTGGTTATCGATGCTTATTTTTCAGCCACAAAGCTGAAATGGATCCTGGATGAGGTCCCGGGCGTGCGGGAGCGGGCCGAGAGGGGAGAACTTCTTTTTGGAACCGTGGAAACCTGGCTTATTTATAAGCTGACCAGGGGGCAGATCCATGTGACGGATTATTCGAATGCGTCGCGGACGATGCTTTTTAATCTGAACACGCTGACCTGGGATGAGGATATTTTAAGGGAACTGAATATTCCTGTCTGTATGCTGCCGGAGGTGAAGCCGTCGAGCTGTGTTTACGGAGAGACGGCACCGGAGTTTTTTGGCGGGCCGATCCCCATCGGCGGAGCGGCAGGAGACCAGCAGGCGGCTCTTTTCGGTCAGACATGTTTTCAGGCAGGAGATGCTAAGAATACATACGGCACCGGTTGTTTCCTTTTGATGAATACGGGAGAGAAGCCGGTATTTTCCAGTAATGGTCTGGTTACGACCATTGCCTGGGGCATTGACGGAAAGGTGAATTATGCGCTGGAGGGGTCGATTTTTGTGGCCGGAGCAGCGATCCAGTGGCTCCGGGATGAGATGCGGCTGATCGATTCGGCTGAGGATTCGGAGTATCTGGCACGGAAGGTGAAGGATACGCATGGCTGTTATGTGGTTCCTGCTTTTACCGGTCTTGGAGCCCCGCACTGGGATCAGTATGCCAGAGGTACCATTGTCGGGATCACGCGGGGCGTGAACAAGTATCACATTACCAGGGCTACGCTGGAGTCGATCGCTTATCAGGTGCATGATGTTTTGGCGGCCATGCGGGCGGATTCCGGTATTTCCTTAAGTGAGCTGAAGGTGGATGGCGGAGCCAGTGCCAACAATTTCCTCATGCAGTCTCAGGCGGATATTATCAATGCACCGGTGAACCGGCCGAAGTGTGTGGAGACGACTGCCATGGGAGCTGCTTATCTTGCCGGGCTTGCAGTGGGTTACTGGAAGGATCAGGAGGAGATCCGGAAGAACTGGGCAATTGACCGGACGTTTGTGCCGGAGATCACGGCGGAAGAGCGGGAGAGAAAGCTGAAGGGATGGAATAAAGCTGTGAAGTATGCGCTGCATTGGGCGAAGGATGAGGAGTGATCGGGGAGTCTGCCTTGAGATGGCGCTTATCAGATGAGAGGACGCCCCGCCTGCTATTTCCCTCTGGGCTTTCAGTTGCGGCGGAGCGAAATGCTAAGGCCTGCCGGAAGCCGCTAAGGACATTCGCGGAAATCCATAACTCGCTTCGCTCAGACAATGGATTTCCGCTCATAACGCAGCTTCCGGCAGGCCAAGAATTTCTGCTCCGCCTCCACATGAAGCCCGACGGGAAATAGCAGGCGGGGCTGTTCTTGGAGACAGGAGAGATTTTTGCAGGTAGTTGTGATAAGTGGGATAAGAAACAGGCAGAAGTTTGCGGGCTTCTGCCTGTTTACATAAGAAGAGAAAGTAAATTAAGCATCATGCCAATAGGGTTCTGCCCATGTACCTTTGCTTTTATTCCATAGGCGTTTCTGGAGTTTTCCAGTTTGACTATTGGTTCTGTATTTATATACATAGGTATCGGCATACATTTTAACAGTCGATGGTTCTGATGCCATGCAAAAAGAGGAAATTACTGTTTT
>CAKRQP010000012.1:0-32904 GCA_934393555.1 uncultured Lachnospiraceae bacterium | reverse complement strand
ATGACGGTAGCACATAATGTTTATCGGCCAGAGCGCGGATGGGTTAAAAGTATAAAAGTATGGCCGGGGAAAAATGGAAATTCAGCACCTTACGGAAGTGCTTTGGCAACAGAAATTCATATGCCTGCGGCATATAGGAGGCTTTCAGTAACAAAGTATGATGTAGCAATGTTGCATCTTAACACACCGATTGGAAATAGAACAGGATATTTTGGAATTAAGTATCGTCCGGAATCGTATGTTTCTTCTTCTGTCTTTATCGCTGGTTATCCTTTGAATAAGAATAAACAGTTATGGAAGGCTGGAGGAAAAATTCTGAAAGCAAAACCAAGTGAGTTACATTATACGATTGATACAGAAGAAGGTCAAAGTGGAAGTCCTGTTTATCTTGGGTCAGGGTCGGAACGTTATTGTATAGGTATTCATAATGGAAATCAGAGAGAAAACAATGTAGGAAACAGAATTACACATTGTATTTTTAATTGGATCCAGAATAAGAGGAAATAGATACTTCTTCTGAAGCAGAGGCGTGAAAACATAGTAGAACATACACTTTATTTCAGGAAAACATAAGGAAATAGTAAGAAAAAATAATCGAAAAATATTTGACCGTGTGAAAAATGATTGATATTCTTGTTTTTATAAGAACCTTTAAACGGAAACATGACACACCACTGGAAAGGAGTGAACATAATAAGTGGTAAAAGAATTAAGAATAAGTGATGAAAAAAGAAGAGAAAGCAGGTGTTTGTTATGAAATCAAAAATCAGAAGATTTGCAATCGTACTTGGTGTGTTTTTATTATGTGCAGGCTTTCATGAGAAAGCAGTCTCTGTTCAGGCCGCTGCACCGAAGGCAACGGAAAAGGCAGCAAAGAAGACTTTGAAAAGCTGCTGGGTGAAGAAGAACGGGGCTTATTATTATTACAATTCCAGAGGGAAGCTTTTAAAGAACTGTTTTTATAAGATCAACGGCAGCCTGTATCAGTTTGACAAGACCGGAAAGAGGATCTCTACGAAGGCCAAGAGTCATACCTTCTGGTATACCTTTGATAAAAAGACAGGAAAAAACACATCCATATATACGTATTTAAAGATTGAAGAGCTGATTGGAAAGGATACATCGATGTCTTTGATCGGAAGCAAAAATACGCGTCTGGGAAGTACAAATAAATACACCAGATCACAATTCCTGATCAGTCTGAAGAATGCCAGGATTTATGACCAGAACGGAAAGAGGATCAGCTATGCTTCTTTGAGGGAAGGCGATGAGATAAAGGTATTCACAAAAGACAGTTACATCAGAGAGAGTGCTCCGGCACAGTTTGGTCCGATCACCAAGGTGCGTGTGATCAAGCGGACACCGCAGATGGTACTGGAATAAAAATTGAATGATACGATCGTGAAGTGACGGACGGATCCTGTAGGGCGGAATGAAAGGCCTTACAGGATCCGTCTTTGTTTCCTGGTCTCTTTTTCTGTAAGGAAAACAAACCTTGCGGAACCACCGGAGTTAGTGTTATACTTCCTAAGAGTATGTAGCAACGAAAAGCCAATGAAAAAGTGCAGGTGAAAGTTTTGAAGAGAAGAATCGAACAGCTGTTAAACGGAATTTTTGAATATGAAACGCCGAAACTTCAGATATCCGTGGATAAAATAGAGGCAAGGGTCCGGGAAGGCAAGCCGGTACGGGGAACCTTCCAGCTGGAGAATCCGGCTCAGAAGAAGGTGAAGGGCTTTCTCTATGCGGAGAGTCCCAGAGTCGCTTTTGAACCGGCGGCTTTTTCTTCTATCAGTGAGAAGGTACTGTATGAGATCGATACCAAAGGCATGGAAAAGGGAGATGTGCTGGAAGGAAAACTGACGGTGGCTTCCAGTCTGGGTGAGTATGCCATTCCGTATCGTCTGGAGATCGAGGCATCGGAAGTGAAGGAAACGGTCAGACCCTGTGAGAATCTGGCGGACTTTGTCTCTCTTGCCCAGAAGGATTTTCAGAAAGCATATGTTTTTTTTGCATCGGAAGGATTTTCAGAGTTTTTGCGTGAAAAAGCACCGGAGCTGGCGCTTCTCTATGAGGGCTTTCAGGGCAGTGCCATGAGTTACCGGAGTCTGGAAGAGTTTCTGGTTTCGGCGGGTCTGAAGGAGCCTGTGGTGATCCAGGCGGATAAAACGGAGGCTTCTTATGACGCCATGCCCCAGACCATTCGGGAGAGTCTGACTCTGACGAAGAGCAACTGGGGATTTTTCAAGCTGGAGGTGACTTCTGACGCGGACTTCCTCAAGGTAGAGCGTCCGGTGGTCACTACGGATGAGTTTATCGGGAGCACCTACACCCTGAATTATCTCATCGACCGGGAGGCGCTTCACGCCGGACGGAATTTTGGAAAACTCCGGATCCATGGAGTCGGGACAGAACTGACTTTTGAGGTGAAGGTCCACGGCGGAAGTTTGCGGAAACAGGAGGAAGATCTGAAGCGGCAGCATCAGGAGATTGCCGCACTTTATGAATGTTATATGGATTTCCGGCTGAAACGGATCCAGGCGGAGACCTGGGTGGAGCGTTCACTGAAGGCCTGGGATGAATATACGAAGGCAGGCGGAACGGGAACGATGATGGAGCTGATCCATATCCATCTTCTGTTTTCTGCGGGAAAAGAAGAGGAGGCCTGCTTCCTTCTGGACCGGATGGAGCAGCAGCGCAATCATCTGACCGCACCGGAGCAGCAGGGATATTTCCTGTATCTGACCACCTTTTATAATAAGGATAAGAAATACATCGACTATGTGGAGGAGAAGCTGGGAGAGCTCAGCCTTCGCAATCCGGAGAACTGGAAGCTGACCTGGTTCCTGCTGTATATCCGGGAGAATTATCTCCGTCATCCGGGGCAGAAGCTGGAGGCCATCCGTCAGCAGCATATTTATGGCTGTGCGAGCCGGATCATGTATCTGGAGGCGGCCCTGGTCCTGCAGAAATCGCCGCTCCTTCTGAAGCGTCTGGAGGATTTTGAGATCTGTGTCTTACGCTTTATGGTGAAAGAAGATCTTTTGAATCCGGAGTTGATCATGCAGATCGTAGAACTGGCAGGCCGGTACCGGGAATATCATCAGGGGCTTGTGGAGACGCTGAAAAAAATCTATGCGAAAAATCCGACCAAAAGTCTTCTGCGTGCGATCGTAAGCCTTCTGCTCAAGGGCCGGAAAAAGGACAAGGATTGTTTTGTCTGGTATGAGCGGGGCGTGGAGCAGGATCTTCGGATCACGGGACTTTACGAATATTATATCGAGTCTATGGAAGGACCGATGGAGAAGCCGCTTCCGCAGATCATCCGCATGTATTTTTCCTATAATAATACACTGGATTACCGGAAAAAGGCTTTTGTCTATGCCAATGTGATCCGAAACAAGGACAAGGATCCCAAGGCTTACCAGAGCTATCGTCCGGCCATGGAAAAATTTATGGTAGATGAGCTGATGCTCGGTCATATCAATGAAGATCTGGCCTTTCTTTATGAAATGTTCATCAGTGAATCTCTTTTAAACAGAAGAATGGCAGAGAATCTCTCCAGACTTCTCTTTACCTGTCAGATCCGGGTGGAGGATCCTTCGATCCGCTATGTTCTGGTCTATCATGAGGAACTGAAAAAAGAGGAAAAATGCCCCCTGAAAAACGGCCGGGCCAATGTTCAGATCTATACGGAGAACCACAGGATCTTTCTGGAGGACGGGGAAGGGAACCGGTATGAAGCTTCCGTTCCTTATACGGTGAAAAATATGCTGACGGATCTCCGTTTCCGGGAATACTGCCTGAAACTGGCTCCTGACAGTGCGGGACTTCTTCTGAATATCTGCAGCAGTGAGAAGCCGGATTCGGAAACCGTGCCCAAATATGCGGCTCTTCTGGAACTGGAAGAGATCCGGGATGCTTACAGGCGGAAACTCCGGCAGGAGCTTCTGGATTTTTATGATCAGAATCCGGGAGAGGACAGCCTGTATGAGTTTCTTCATGAGATCGATCTGATCCCCTTTGCCGAAACGGACCGCTGCCGGCTGACAGAGCTTCTGATCTCTGAAGGGATGAGCCGGGAAGCTTTTTCTCTGGCTGGGATCTACGGACCGGAGAAGCTGAACCTTCTTTCTCTGGTGAGCCTCTGTCACCGGATGGTGCTGACCATGGAGTACGGAGAGGACGAGATGCTTCTGGCGCTCTGTCATTACTGTTTTGTCCATGAGAAATATGATGAAGTGATCCTTGCCTATCTGCTCCGTTACTATGACGGACCGGTGGAGAGTATGAAAGAACTCTGGCTGGCGGGAAAGGATTTTGAAGCGGATACCTTCGTCTTGGAAGAAAAAATCCTTATCATGGTGATGTTTACCAGGAGCGGGGCAGAACATACGGAGGAGATCTTTGATTCCTACCGGAAGGCGCTGGGACGGAAAATGCTCCTTCAGGCTTATGTCATGTACCGGGCCTATGATTATCTGGTGAAGGATCTGCCGGTGAAAGAGCCGGTATTCCGTTATATAGAGCGCGGATATGTGAAGGGCAAGAATAAAGAGGATGTCTGCCTGCTGGCTCTTTTGCGCTTCTATGGCTCTTTGAAGGAGCCGGGGGAGAAGCGGCGGGAGCTTTCAAGAGAGCTTCTTCAGAGCTTTACCAACCGGGGAATGCGGATGGCGTTTTTTAAAGATTTCTCGGCAGAGGATCAGAGAGCCTGCCAGCTTTATGACAAGACGTTTGTAGAGTACCGTGCCAATCCGGGCGCTCTGGTCAATATCCGTTATCAGATCACCGATGGCAAGGATAAGGGCGGCCGTGTGATCACAGAGCCTATGACACGGGTCTATGAAGGGATTTTTGTAAAAGAATTTACCCTGTTTTACGGAGATCATCTGAAATATCAGGTCATGGAGGAGTGGGATCAGAAGACAAAAGAGAGTGAAATGCAGGAAAAGAACTATCAGGATATCAATCTTTCCCGCAGCAGCCGTTACGATCTTCTGAACCAGATGTCCAAGGCTTTCCTGGAACAGAATCTGGAGGATGCGGAATTTGCCATTCTTCAGTTTAAGGAGCAGGAAGCTCTGGCGGACCATATTTTCAGGCTGATGTGAGGAGAAGAAAAATAAATGATCAGTGAAATCAATGAATTGGCGCTGGGAATCGATCTGGGGCCGGTGAATTCTCAGCTTACCTTTTATAACCGGCAGAATTCCGCTCCGAGAACCGTGAGCGTAGTGCCGGGAGAGGAAAATTATCAGATCACCACGCCGGCAGAACTGTTTCCGGCCATGGAACAGCATTTCGAAGAGGGTGTGGCTCTGCTGGCGGACTTTTTCGGTCAGTGTCTGGAGCTTCTTGCCACTGCCGGAAAGCCGGATTCCATTCTTGCGGTGGTAACGATGAAGAAAATGAACGGTACCTGGGCAGACGGGATCCGCGCCGCTTTTGAACGTCTGGGCATTCCGGGAGATCATGTGTTTCTTCAGGATTACCGGGAGAGCTTTTACTGGTATATGATGAACCAGAGGAAAGACCTCTGGACTTACCAGGTGGCACTTTTTTCCTGTGAAAAGGGAAAAGTGACGGCTTTTGAGCTTTCTGTGGACAGGAAGACCCGTCCGGCACTCGTTTCCATCGATGAAAAGGGTATGGTCTATCTGGATGAGATGGCAAGAGAAGGACGGCCGGAGAAGCTCTGGCTGGAGGTCAAGGATGAAAAATTCCTGGAGCTTGCAAAAAAAATGTTCGGAAAACGGACGTTTTCCAGCGTTTATCTTGTGGGCGAGGAATTTGACAAGAGCTGGATGGGAAATTCGCTGGCGTTTCTCTGCAGCCGGCGGAAGGTTTTTATGGGGCAGAACCTTTATACCAAGGGAGCCTGCTATGCCGCTATGGAATATGCCCGCATGAGCCGGGTAGGCGATTATCTCTATGCCGGACCGGATATGATCGAGCAGAATATGGGCATGCAGATGATCATCCGCGGGCACCGGGAGTTTTACCCTATGATCAGTGCCGGAGTCAACTGGTATATGGCACGGGCGGAATGTGAGTTTGTCCTGGATGATACCAGTGAGGTGATCCTGTATTCCAAGAGTATGGCAGGAGAAGAGCTTTCTCATACGGTACGGCTTCCGGGGCTTCCTGACCGGCCGAACCGGGCGACCAGGCTTCATCTGTCACTTTCCTTCATCGGAAAACGGAAATGCCGTGTCCGGGTGACGGATCTTGGCCTTGGAAGTCTTTATCCGGCTTCCGGCAAACGCTGGGAAGCAGTCATTACCTTTGCGGCGGAAAAGACGCCGGGAAAGGAGAGTGAAGTATGAGCGGATACCATCTTTGTCAGGTGAAAAAGGCCAGACATCCTTATTTCATCGAGAGCATCAGCACGAATATTTTTACGATAGAGGAGCTTTGTTTTTATCTGGAAAAAAACATCTATCTTCTGGATCAGACCATCATCAATGAGAAGCTTCTGGACTGGATCCGGGATGAACTGGGACTGGTCCGTCTTTACCGGAAGCTCTATGAGCAGCTGGAAAACGGGGAAACCATCGGAAACTTTATCCTCCCGATCTTCAAAGAGATCGGTTATCTTTCCCATGACGAATTCCGGGAGCTTCAGGAGAAGATCCGGACCATCGAGATCCAGCCGGAGGATCTCAGGCGGAAAATGAAGGCGGACTATCTGGTGGAGTATCGGATGTATAATAATGCCATTCAGGAATATGCCACCCTTCTGAAAAACCGGAATCCGGGAAAGATGGGCGTGCAGTTCTATGCGGCGGTCTATGCCAATCTGGCCTCTGCCTATGCGAGACTTTTTCTCTTTGAAGAAGCGGCAGACTGCCTCTGGAAATCCTATGAGACCGTCCGTTCCAATGAAATCTACCGGAGATATCTGGCAACGATCTCTCTGTTCCTTTCCAGGGAGGATTACGAAAAACGCCTGGATGAGTTGAAGGTGCCAAAGGTCCAGAGAGAGAAGATCGAGGCCTGGCTCAAGGAATGCCGGGCGCTTCCGGAGGAACCGGAAACGGATGAAAAAGAGCGATGGAAGGCGGTTCAGACCTTTCTGGAAGAAGAAAAACTGGCTTATCACAAGAGTACCTGTGCATCCTGAGAAAGACGGGCTGCCGCATGAAGGAATATGCGGCGGCCCGTTTTGTCTTCGGAAGGATGCGGGATTTAGGGGTTGACAGAGAAGTTTCCGTATGATAGTATAACGGCAGGTTAATTTAGCAAGGTAGAGTGGTCAATTGATAAAATGTTAATATCGGTTCAGAATATTATCTCGGACAAAAGAAAACCGCCTGCCGATAAAGGAGGATATCTGTTATGAAAAAGAAAGTGATCTGTGCAGTGCTTTGTGGAATGATGGCGGCATCTCTTACGGGAATGGCTGCTTTTGCAGATGATGAGGCGAAAACATTTACCGTTGGTTTTGATGCAGAGTACCCGCCATACGGTTATATGGATGATAACGGAGAGTATACTGGTTTTGATCTGGAGCTGGCACAGGCTGTCTGCGACCTGGAAGGCTGGGAGCTGGTGAAGACACCGATCAACTGGGATTCCAAAGATATGGAGCTGGATTCCGGTTCAATCGACTGTATCTGGAACGGTTTCACCATGACTGGAAGAGAAGAGGATTACACCTGGTCCAAACCTTATGTGGACAACAGCCAGGTGATCGTAGTAAAGAAGGATGCCGGCATCAGTGCTCTTTCGGATCTTGCCGGAAAGACGGTTGGCGTTCAGGCTGCCAGCGCAGCACTTCAGGTCCTGCAGGATGAGGAGCAGCAGAAGGCTCTGGCAGATACCTTTGCAGGTCTTCAGGAGTTTGCAGATTACAACAGTGCGTTTGTAGAGCTTCAGGCAGGTGCTGTGGATGCCATTGCCATGGATATCGGAGTAGCCAAGTATCAGATCGAGAACCGTGATAACGGAGAGGATTACGAGATCCTGGAGGAACACCTCAATTCTGAAAAATATGCGGTTGGCTTCAAGAAAGGAAACACAGAGCTCTGTGATACCGTCAATGCTGATCTGGATAAACTCCTTGCAGACGGCACCTTTGACAAGCTGGCAGAAAAATACGAGCTTACCGATATGGTCTGCCTGGGAAATGATGACAGTGAGGAAGCTTCCTCTGAGGCAGAAAGCGAAACAGCGGCAGAAACCGAGACAGCTGAGAGCGAAACAGAGAGTGCAGCAGAATAATATCTGACGCGGAACAATTATCAAAACGATCATTTTTTACAGCCCCCGGGAGACGACGGTGCTTCCGGGGGCTACAGACGTTTCATACGGAGGATGTTATTTATGAGTTTACCACAGATCTTGTCGCAGCTTTCCGGAGGAATGGTGCGGACCATCGGTATTTTTTTCCTGACGCTGATCTTCTCCCTGCCGCTGGGACTCCTGGTTTCTTTTGGACGGATGGTGAAAAATCCGGTGCTGAAAAACCTGTTTAAACTGTATATTTCTGTCATGAGAGGGACACCGCTGATGCTTCAGCTCATGGTGTTTTATTTCGGACCGTATTACCTGTTCCGGATGAATATCGGAGGAAACTGGCGTTTTATTGCCATTATCCTGTCCTTCTCCCTGAATTATGCCGCTTACTTTGCGGAGATCTACCGTTCCGGTATCGAGTCCATGCCCGTTGGCCAGTATGAAGCGGCGAAGCTTCTTGGTTACAGCCGGAGCCAGACTTTTTTCCGGATCATCTTTCCACAGGTGGTGAAACGGATCCTGCCGAGCGTTACCAATGAAGTCATCACGCTGGTAAAGGATACGTCCCTTGCATTTGCCGTGGCTTATATGGAGATGTTTACCATCGCAAAACAGATCGCCGCTTCCAAGACTACCTTCATGCCCTTCGTGGTGGCAGCTGTTTTCTACTATGTGTTCAACCTTATTGTAGCCGTGGTCATGGAAAAGCTGGAAAAGAAACTCGATTACTACCGTTAAGGAGAGATAAAATCATGAATTATCTGGAAATCAATCATATCAAAAAATCCTTCGGAAATCTGGAGGTGCTCAAAGACATCTCCCTGACGGTAAAAAAAGGAGAGGTGCTGGCTATCATCGGCCCTTCCGGTTCCGGAAAATCTACGCTTTTGAGGTGTGCGACTCTTCTGGAGACCATGGATGGCGGCGAATTGAGTTATCTGGGAGAAAAGGCGGTCTCCATGGATGCTTCGGGCCGGTCCGTTTATGCAAAACCGGCAGAACTGAAGGAGATCCGGAAAAAGTTTGGTCTGGTTTTTCAGAATTTCAATCTTTTTCCGCATTACAGTGTACTCAGAAATGTGACGGATCCGCTGATCCATGTCCAGAAGAAATCAAAGGAAGAGGCTTACCGCATCGGCCGGGAGCTCTTAAAGAAAATGGGCCTTTCCGATAAGGAGGACTACTATCCCTGCCAGCTTTCCGGCGGTCAGCAGCAGCGTGTCTCGATCGCGCGGGCGCTGGCGTTGAATCCGCAGGTGCTTTTTTTCGATGAGCCGACTTCCGCACTGGATCCGGAGCTGACCGGCGAGATCCTGAAGGTCATCCGTGACCTGGCCGCCGAACACATGACCATGGTCATCGTCACCCACGAGATGAATTTCGCGAAAAACGTGGCCAACCATGTGATCTTCATGGAAAAAGGCCTCATCGTGGAGGAAGGAACCCCAGAGGAGGTCTTCCATTCCGACAACCGCCGCATGCAGGAATTTCTGGGAAAATATAATGAAGAATAGTTACTCTTGCTTTTAAAAATACTTTGAGCTATAATCAAGAGGAATCGGACAGGGGCTGTGAAACATCAGCCCCTTTCTTCAAGTGAAAAAGATAAGAAAAGGAGACTGGAAAAGATGAGTGGTACCGACAAATACGTGAGCCCGTTATCCGAGCGTTACGCAAGTAAGGAGATGCAGTACATTTTTTCACCGGATATGAAATTCCGCACCTGGAGAAGACTCTGGATCGCACTGGCAGAGACAGAGAAGGAGCTGGGGCTTCCCATCACCGACGAGCAGATCGAGGAGCTGAAAAGCCATGCGGAGGATATCAATTATGAAGTGGCGAAAGAACGGGAAAAGATCGTCCGCCACGATGTCATGTCCCATGTATATGCATATGGCGTACAGTGCCCGAAGGCAAAAGGAATCATCCATCTGGGAGCAACTTCCTGTTATGTAGGAGATAATACCGACATTATCGTGATGAACGAGGCCCTGAAGCTGGTGCGTAAAAAACTCATTAACGTCATCGCCGAGCTCCGTAACTTTGCTGATAAATATAAAAATCAGCCGACACTGGCATTCACCCATTTCCAGCCGGCACAGCCGACGACCGTAGGAAAGCGGGCGACTCTCTGGATGCAGGAGTTTCTGATGGATCTGGAGGATCTGGAGTATGTGGCAGGCACCCTGAAGCTTCTCGGCTCCAAAGGAACCACAGGAACGCAGGCAAGCTTTCTGGAGCTTTTTGACGGAGATCAGGAGACCATTGACAAGATCGATCCCATGATCGCTGAAAAAATGGGCTTCAAAGCGGCTTATCCCGTATCCGGTCAGACCTATTCCAGAAAAGTGGATACCCGTGTGCTGAACGTTCTGGCAGGCATTGCAGCCAGCGCGCATAAGTTTTCCAACGATATCCGTCTCCTTCAGCACCTGAAAGAGGTAGAGGAGCCCTTTGAGAAAACACAGATCGGTTCTTCCGCTATGGCATACAAGAGAAATCCGATGAGAAGTGAGCGTATTGCTTCCCTGTCCCGTTATGTGATGGTAGATGCCCTGAACCCGGCGATCACCTCCGCAACCCAGTGGTTTGAGCGTACCCTGGATGACTCTGCCAACAAGCGTCTCTCTGTTCCGGAAGGCTTCCTGGCTATCGATGGTATCCTGGATCTCTGCCTGAATGTCGTAGACGGACTGGTGGTATATCCGAAGGTCATCGAGAAGCGTCTCATGAGTGAGCTTCCGTTTATGGCTACGGAGAACATTATGATGGATGCCGTAAAGGCAGGCGGTGACCGTCAGGAGCTTCATGAGCGGATCCGTGAGCTTTCCATGGAAGCAGGACGTACCGTAAAAGTAGAAGGAAAAGAGAATAACCTTCTGGAGCTGATCGCAGCAGATCCTGCCTTTAATTTAAGCCTGGAGGATCTCAAGAAGACGATGGACCCGGCAAAATACGTAGGCCGTGCTCCACTCCAGGTGGACAATTTCCTGAAAAATGTCGTGGATCCGGTCCTTGAGGCAAACAAAGAGATCCTGGGAGTCAAAGCAGAAATCAATGTCTGATGACAGCAGTTTCGGCTGTTCCGGCTTTTTTGGAGCTCCCGGCGCAGGCCGCGGGGCTCTGATCTTTGCAGGAGTTGAGGTGTTCTTTGAATATCAATCTGGAATATTATAAAATTTTTTATTACGTTGCCAGGCAGGGCAGCGTCACGGCAGCGGCGGCGGAGCTTTCCGTCAGCCAGCCTGCTGTGAGCCAGGCCATCAAGGCGCTGGAATCTGCCGTGGGGATCCCTCTGTTTGTGCGGACAGGAAAAGGCGTACGCCTGACTCCGGCAGGGGAGATCCTCTATTCATATGTACAGAATGGCTATGAAACGATCCTGCGTGGGGAGAAAAAGCTCCGGGAAATGAAGGGGCTGGAAAGCGGCGAGCTCCGGATCGGAGCCAGCGATATGACCCTCCGTTTTTTTCTTCTGCCTTATCTTCAGAGATTTCATGAGGCTTATCCGAAGATCAAGATCACCGTCACCAACGGTCCGACACCGGAAACGCTCCGGTATATGCAGGAGGGGCGCATTGATTTCGGGATAGTGACCGCACCTGTGACCGGCCATGAGGAAGTGAATGTGTATCCCGTGCGTCCCATACAGGATATCTTTGTGGCGGGATATAAATTCTGGGAGTATAAGAACCGGATCATTCCTTTGAGTGAGCTGGCGGAGGTGCCGCTGATCTGTCTGGAAAAAAACACCAGCACCCGCCGGTATATGGATCAGTTCCTGAAGGAGAGCGGGGTAATGATCCATCCGGAAATTGAACTTGCCACCAGTGATATGATCGTCCAGTTTGCCAAACGGAACCTGGGCGTGGCTTCCGTGGTCTATGATTTTGCCAGGGAAGCTCTGGAGAGCGGCGAGCTCTTTGAACTGAAGATCCAGAAAAAGATCCCCGAGCGGTTTATCTGTATCGTCCAGGGAAGCCATGCGACTTTGTCCTCCGCAGCCCAGAAGCTGATGGAGATGATACAGGAAGACAGAGTCCTGGAATCCACGTCAGATAAGAGAATAAAAGACTGATATAAGACTTGCTTATGAAAACCATAAATAATATTCACTTTACTTATAAAAAGAAATGCGTTATAATATATGCTGTCTGCGAATCAGACATGGAATGAAAGCAAATAAAAACGCATTTCTATAGGAGGAATGAATATGATTACCGCTGTTGTAGGAGCAAACTGGGGAGATGAAGGAAAAGGTAAGATTACGGATATGCTGGCTGAAGATGCCGACATTATCGTAAGATTCCAGGGCGGCGCAAATGCCGGACATACCATCGTAAACAACTATGGAAAATTTGCCCTTCATACGCTTCCGTCAGGCGTCTTTTATGATCACACCACAAGTATCATCGGAAACGGTGTTGCACTGAACATTCCGCTTCTTTTCAAAGAGGCAAAGAGTATTGAGGAGAAAGGGGTTCCCGCTCCGAAGATCCTGGTTTCTGACCGTGCTCAGATCGTAATGTCCTACCACATTCTTTTCGATGAGTGTGAGGAAGAGCGTCTTGGAAAGAAATCCTTCGGCTCCACAAAGTCCGGAATCGCTCCCTTCTATTCTGATAAATATGCAAAAATCGGTTTTCAGGTCTGCGAGCTTTTTGACGAAGAGTTCCTGAAAGACAAAGTGGCACGCGTTCTGGAGCAGAAAAATGTGATTCTGGAGCATCTCTATCACAAACCGGCTCTGAAGGTTGAGGACATCATGGAAGAGCTTCATACATACCGTGATATGGTGGCTCCTTTCGTATGCGATACTTCTGCATATCTGTGGAATGCACTGAAAGAGGGCAAGAAGATCCTTCTCGAGGGTCAGCTCGGTTCTCTGAAAGACCCGGATCACGGAATTTACCCCATGGTAACTTCTTCCTCCACTCTGGCTGCTTACGGTGCCATCGGTGCAGGCCTTCCGCCTTATGAGATCAAACAGATCGTTACTGTTGTAAAAGCATACTCCAGTGCTGTCGGAGCAGGTGCTTTTGTCAGCGAGATCTTCGGTGAAGAGGCTGACGAGCTCCGTAGGAGAGGCGGAGACGGCGGAGAGTTCGGTGCTACCACCGGCCGCCCCAGAAGAATGGGATGGTTCGACTGTGTGGCTACCAAGTACGGCTGCCGTATGCAGGGAACCACAGATGTGGCTTTCACAGTTCTGGATGTTCTGGGTTATCTGGATGAGATCCCTGTCTGCACAGGTTATGAGATCGATGGTAAAGTGACCACTGATTTCCCGACCACTCCGACTCTGGAGAAGGCAAAACCGGTACTGACGAAACTGCCGGGCTGGAAATGCGATATCCGCGGCATCAAGAAATACGAGGATCTGCCGGAAAACTGCCGCAAATACATCGAGTTTGTGGAAGAGCAGATTGGCTTCCCCATCACCATGGTTTCCAACGGACCTGGTCGTGAGGACATCATCTACAGAAATAAATAATCAAAAACAGAGGCCGTTCCGGGATTTTCCGGGACGGCTTTTTTGTGGATCCGGCGGATGGGGTTTGTATAATGTGTCGAAAAATAATAAAAAAGCACTCTAAAATTTAGAAATAATTTAGAAGTTCAACATGACATCTTCACATTTCTCTGGTATACTTTTCTTATCCGGTAAGGGGAGCTTCCCTGGTGGAAGCTGCCGGAGAAAGTTACAGACAAGCAGCATCAAAGGGGGATCATAAGTGATATATACAACCTATTATGCACAGACAGACAGCATTACAGAGGAACGCTTTGAAGAACTGAAGCAAGCCGGCTTTTCAGGCGGTAACGCACAGATAGAAAAATTTCATCTGAGAAAACTGGAATTCCAGGGAGCCGGGCAGCGAAAGGCGGTTGCAGGCTATTATCTCTGTATGAAGAACCGGGATGAGAAACAGATCTTCCTGGAGAAAAAATATACACAGAACGGACTTTATTTTAAAAAGTGTGCAAAGATCACCAGGGCGGAATGTGAAAGGATCCTGAACGGGGATCTGGAATGGATGAAGAATCACCGGAAAGAACTGCTGGCAGATTTTTATTTGCAGGCTACGCTGAACAGTCTCTATCCGGGGCGGATCACCGATTACCAGCGGGAGATGTGCCGGGTGAAAAAAGGCGAGTATCTGACCTTTACGACGGCTATTGCGCGTGGAGTTGGTCCTTGCAGAAGCCTTTTTGAAGAGCCGGAGATGAAAATTTCCTGTCTGGACGAAGGCAAAGTCCTTCTGACTTATAAAAAGAGTGCTTCCCTTCCGCAGATGGTCAGCAGCATGCTGCAGGGACAGGAAGAAAAACAGGATGAATATGGATTTGTCTTTTAAATGAAAAGAAAGATGAAAAGTCTCAGTGCTTTTCATCTTTCTTTTTTTCAGATCTTTTTTTCAACTCATCAGAGGGATCACCGGGTCTCAGGACGCGGTAGATGATCTGCATGGCGTAAAGCAGTACCGGAAAAACCACGGTTGCCGCAAAGGAGCCGCGGAAGAGAGCCTGTGCCATGGGGCTTCCGGAAAAGGCCAGGACCAGACTGGTAAGATAAAGGCCGAGCAGAACGACGATGCCGATCCAGGCAAAGATCTGACGGATGCGTTTGAAATTTTTCATAAGACTCCATTCTGCCGTAAAAACGGCGAAAACTCAGCATTTTCGGCTGATTTCGAAGCTATTATAGCGTTTTTGGGAAGAGATTGCAAGGAAAGAAGGATGGAAATTCTGACGAAAATGTGATAGGGTATAAGGCAGATGTTTACATAGGAGGAACCAAAGAAAATGATCTTTTTTAACTGTGATTATAATGAAGGTGCACATGAGAATATCATAAAAAGACTGGCAGAAACCAACCGGGAGCAGACTGTCGGATACGGAGAAGATGATTACTGCCGTCAGGCGGCGGAAATGATCCTGGAAAAATGTGAGATGCCGGAGGCGCAGGTTCATTTGCTGGTGGGCGGTACCCAGACCAACCTGACAGTGATCGCGGCCGGTCTGAAGCCCTGGCAGGGAGTGATATCGGCAGATACCGGCCATATCAACTGTCATGAGACGGGAGCGATCGAAGCCACCGGCCATAAAGTCCTGGCTCTTCCCAGCAGAAACGGAAAACTCAAGGGGGAACAGATCCGGGAGGTTGTGAGAAGCCACTGGGAAGATGCGACCCATGAGCATATGGTACAGCCGGGCATGGTCTACATTTCCAATCCCACGGAGATTGGAACGATCTATCATCAGAAAGGGCTGGAGGAGCTTTACCGTGCCTGTCAGGACTGTGGCCTGTATCTCTATATTGACGGGGCCAGAATGGGATATGGACTCATGGCAAGAGACAATGACCTGACCCTTCCTTTTATTGCCCGTCACTGTGATGCTTTTACGCTGGGCGGAACCAAACAGGGTGCTCTTTTCGGAGAAGCACTGGTCATCACAAACCCGACTCTCGGAAAAGATTTCCGTTATCTGATCAAGCAGCGGGGCGGCATGCTGGCAAAGGGCCGGCTTCTGGGGATCCAGTTCCAGGAACTGATGAGAAACGACCTTTATTTTGACCTTTCCGCCCATGCCATCGCCATGGCGATGAAGATCCGGGCGACGCTGGTAGATCTTGGGATCCCGATGCCCATCGCCAGCACGACCAACCAGCAGTTTGCTGTGTTTACAGATTCTGAGCTGAGCCGGCTGGCAGGAAAATACAGCTTTTCTTACTGGGAGCGGGTGGATGCTTCTCACAGCATGGTGAGGATCTGCACCAGCTGGGCTACCAGAGAAGAGGATGTGGATGCATTGATAAAGGACCTTCGCCGTGAAAAATAAATATCGTATTCTCATTGTGGAGGATGATGAGGTCATCGCCCGCTCTGTTCAGAAACTGATGGAAGACTGGGGCTGGGAAGCCTGCTGCGTGGAAGATTTTACCAGGGTGCTTGATATCTTCGCTTCCTATAATCCGCATCTGGTGATTCTGGACAATACCCTTCCGTCCTGCAACGGGTTTTACTGGTGTATGGAGATCCGAAAGATCTCACGGGTGCCGGTGGTCTTTTTATCTTCCGCTTCCGACAACATGAATATCGTCATCGCCATGAATATGGGCGGGGATGATTTTATTGCAAAACCCTTTGACCGGAATGTACTGGCGGCAAAGATTCAGGCGATCCTCCGGAGAACCTATGATTTTGCAGCGAATACAGAGCTCATTGCCCACCGGGGAGCGGTATTGAACACTGCGGATGCCACACTGACTTATCAGGGGCAGCGCATCGATCTTACGAAAAACGACTACAAAATTCTGAAGATGCTTCTGGAGAATAAGGGAAAAACCGTGAGCCGGGAAGCTCTCATGACAAGGCTCTGGGAGACGGACAGCTTTGTGGATGAAAATACACTGACCGTGAACATCACCCGTCTGCGGAAGAAGCTGGAAAAAGCGGGTCTTTCAGACTTTATTGTGACCAAAAAGGGAATGGGGTATCTGATTTCGGATGAAGACTGAGCTGAAAGAATATATTCTGGAAAAAAGGCAGGTTCTTGGAGCGGCAGCGCTGGGGCTTCTGATCAGTTCCGGAGTGCTTTTCCTCTACCAGCTGCCGCTGGAGGCGGTCGGGTACAGTGCGCTTCTTGTATGCTTTGCGGAAGCACTCTGGCTGTTTACCGGTTTTGGAAAATTCCGGAAAAAACAGAAGCTGTTAAGACAGCTTGCGGGAGAGCAGAGAAAGGATTTTTCCATTCGGGACCTTCCGGAGAGTGAAGCTCCGAAGGAAGAGGCCTATCAGGAACTCATCGAATCCCTGATGGAGGAGAAGAACCGGAAAGATGCGGAAACCACGGAAAAACTCCGTGATATGGAAGAATACTATACGCTATGGGTACACCAGATCAAAACGCCCATCGCCGCTATGAGCCTGCTTCTCCAGGAGAAGGACACACCGGAAAACAGTGAACTTTCCATGGAACTTTTTCATATCGAACAGTATGTGGAGATGGTACTGCAGTATCTTAGGCTGGAGAGCCCGGATCCGGATCTGGCCATCCGCTCTGTGGAAGTGGACAGCTGTGTGCGCCAGGCTGTGCGGAAATATGCGAGATCCTTCATCCGGAAAAAGATCGCTTTGGACTTCCATGAGACCAGCATGGAAGTTGTCACGGATGAAAAATGGCTGGTTTTTGTGTTGGAGCAGCTGTTGTCCAATGCTCTTAAATATACCAAAAAAGGTAGCATCCGGATCTATGGTAAAGACGGCTTCCTTTCTATTGAGGATACGGGCATCGGCATTACGGCAGAGGACCTGCCCCGGATCTTCGAGAAGGGCTACACGGGCTACAATGGCCGTCTGGACAAGAAATCCACGGGTATTGGCCTTTATCTGTGCCAGAAGGTTCTGAAGAAGCTGGGGCATGGGATCGTCATTACTTCTGTTCCGGGGGAGGGAACGAAAGTTGTCCTGAAGTTTGCGCAGGAAAAACCGGAATATGACTGAAAAGAAAGCAACCTTTCCGTTTTGTAAGGAAGAAGAGGGAAATGTAAGCCAAAGAAATGGCAGACATTTTCCTCTTTTGCTATAGTATGCCTGTAACGGTTCCATGCCTGGGCAGTTACAGAACTGATGTGTGAAAAAAGTACAGAGAAAAAGAGAAAAGAGGTATCTTATGGCAATTCTTGAAGTCAGTCATGTAAAGAAAATCTATACCACCCGTTTTGGCGGAAATCAGGTAGAAGCACTGAAACAGGTGTCTTTCAGTGTGGAGGCAGGAGAGTATGTGGCGATTATGGGAGAATCCGGTTCCGGAAAGACCACACTTCTCAATATCCTGGCTGCATTGGACCGGCCTACGGCGGGGGAAGTCCGCCTGAACGGTCAGCGTATGGGAGATATCCGGGAAAAAGAACTGGCGGCTTTCCGCCGGAAAAATCTGGGTTTTGTATTCCAGGATTTCAACCTGCTGGATACATTTTCCCTGCGGGATAATATTTTTCTGCCGTTGGTCCTTTCCGGGGTACCATATAAAGAAATGGAAGCCAGGCTGAAACCTCTGGCAGAAAAACTGGAGATAGGAGAACTTCTGGATAAATATCCGTACGAGGTTTCCGGAGGACAAAAGCAGAGGGCGGCGGCAGCCCGTGCCCTGATCACCAATCCAAAGCTCCTTCTGGCAGATGAACCGACAGGGGCGCTGGATTCCCGTGCCTCCGGAAAGCTTCTGGAACTTTTTGATAAGGTCAACGAGGGAGGTCAGACCATCCTTATGGTGACGCACAGCCTCCGGGCGGCAGCTCATGCAGGGAGAGTGCTTTTCATCCGGGACGGGGAAGTGTTCCATCAGATCTACCGAGGAGCCGGTTCTCCGGAGGAGATGTACCGGAAAATCTCGGATGCCATGACCGTTCTGAATGAGGGAGGTGAGAACCGTGCGTAAAACCATGTTCTTTAAAATGGCAGCAGAGAATCTGAAGAAGAACCGTCAGACCTGCCTGCCTTTTATCCTGACGCTGGCGGGGACGGCGGCGATCTATGATGTGATGGGGACCCTGACAGAAAGCCAGATGGTAGCCTCTATGTTCGGCGGCAGCTTTATGGTGGAAATCCTTCGTATGGGCCGGTGGGTTGTGGGGCTTTTTTCCCTGATCTTTCTGTTTTATACGAACAGCTTTCTTCTAAAGCGCCGGAAGAAAGAATTCGGTCTGTATCATATCCTGGGTCTGGAAAAACGGCATGTGGCTTTGCTTCTGGTCCTGGAGCTTTTTTACACGGTTCTGGCCGGTCTGGGGCTTGGGATTCTGACGGGAACCCTTCTTTATAAGGCAGTCTTTCTTCTGCTCTGCCGGATCCTTCATGAACCGATGGCCCTGGGGTTTGATTTTTCCGTAAAAGCCATGGAGAATACCGGCGCTCTTTTCGGGGTGATCTTTCTGCTTCTTGCTGTCCGTGGCATCCGGCAGATTTCACATTCGGAAGCTGCAGAACTTTTAAAAAGCGGTCAGGCGGGAGAGAGGGAACCGAAAAACCGTTGGTTTCTTGCTCTTCTCGGGCTGTTTTTTCTGGGAAGCGGGTATGGTCTGGCAGTGACTATCGAGTCACCTCTGAGTGCCATGGCATATTTTTTTCTGGCGGTGCTGCTGGTTGTGGCGGGAACCTACTGCCTTTTCACAGCAGGAAGTATTTTTGTGCTGAAGGTACTGAAAAAGAATCGGAAGTATTATTATAAAAGCCGTCATTTTACCAGTGTTTCCGGTATGCTCTACCGGATGAAACAGAATGCGGCAGGGCTTGCCAGTATCTGCATCATGTCTACGGCGGTACTTCTTATAGTTTCCACGACCGCCTGCCTTTATTTCGGGATGGATGACCTGCTCCGTACACGCTTTCCGAGAAACATCCAGGTGACGGCTGACAACGTGACAGATGGAGAAATAGAGGAACTGGAAAGCCTCGTCCTGGAAACGGCGGAAAAATGCGGCGTTTCTGTCCGTAATAACGAAGAAAACTATCGTTACCGGAGTTTTTTTGCACAGGAGAAGGGAAAAAGCTTTACTTATGACCCGGAGGGCGTTTTTGGAACGGCAACGGAGCTTTACTGCCTGACTCTGGAGGATTTCAACCGGATCACAGGGCAGCAGCTTGCGCTTGCTCCGGATGAGATCCTTTACGACAGTGTTTATGGCAGGAGTGAGGAGAAGCTGCAGGGAAGTGTGACGATCCAGGGAAAAGAGTGGAAGGTACGCGGACTTGTGACGGGACTGGATTCCGTGAGTGCGCAGCGGGTCATGATGGGATCCATCTATTATCTGATCTTTCCGGATCAGGCAGCCATTCAGGAAGTGACCCGGGAATTTGTGCCGGATGGGACTTGGGAGTATTTCCTGGGTGTGGATCTGGATGGGGACAGTGAGAAACAGGCGGAAATGACAGCGGAACTGTCCGCCCTTCTGGCGGAAAAGGACTGGGGGAACCACACATATGTGGAAGGGGCGGCTGCGTCCAAGGAGAATTTTTATGCTATTTACGGCGGCCTTTTCTTTGTCGGTATTTTTCTGGGCGTTCTGTTTCTCATGGCTACGGTGCTTATTATTTATTACAAGCAGGTTTCGGAGGGGTATGAGGATCACGACCGTTTCGTCATCATGCAGAAGGTGGGGATGGATAAGAGTGAAGTGCGCCGGACCATCAACAGCCAGGTAAGGATGGTTTTCCTTCTGCCGGTGCTGGCGGCGGGGGTCCATATGATTTTTGCTTATCCTATGATGAGCAGGATCCTGCTTCTTCTGAACCTTGGCAACCAGAAAATCTTTCTGACCGGTGTGTTTCTGACGTTCCTGATCTTTCTGGTTTTTTATGCGCTGGTTTACTTTTTTACGGCACGGACCTATTACCGGCTGGTGCGCTGGTAGGCAAAAATACAGTTGCTCTTTGGAAAAACTCCTGTTATACTTTTCATGACATCTGACGTATCGGACAAAAGGAGGAAAACAAATGAGTAAGGATATGACGCGGGGAAAGCCTCTGGGACTGATCTTGAAGTTCTTTATTCCCGTGCTTCTCGGCAGCCTGTTTCAGCAGTTTTACAGTATGGTAGATACCATTGTGGTGGGAAAATTCGTGGGGGTCAATGCGCTGGCCGGTGTCGGGGCGACCGGTTCCATCAACTTTCTGATCCTTGGCTTTGCCATGGGCATCACCATTGGATTCGGCGTTAAGGTAGGACAGCGGTTCGGGGCGAAGGATTATGAAGGTATGAGAAATTATGTGGCGAATGGTTTTTATCTGATCGTCATCATTTCAGCCATCATGACGCCGCTGACCATGTATTTCTGTAAGGATATCCTGGAACTGACGGGGACGCCGGAGGAGATTTTTTCAGACTCGTACAATTATCTCATCTGGATCCTGGCGGGTACCTTCTTTTCCATGCTTTACAATGCGGCATCAGCGATCCTGCGGGCGATCGGAGACAGCCGGACGCCACTGTTTGTTCTGCTTTTTTCATCGGTGCTGAACATCATTCTGGATCTTCTGTTTGTTCTTGCTTTTCATATGGGAACCACAGGAGTGGCAGTGGCTACCGTGGCTTCCCAGGGGATCTCCGGAATTCTCTGCCTCTTTTATATGTTCTGGCATTATGAAGAGCTTCGGATCCGGAAAGAAGAATTCCGGGTGTCTCTGGAAAAAATGGCGGCACTTCTGAAACAGGGAATCCCTATGGCCTTACAGTTTTCGATCACTGCTGTGGGTGGTGTGATCCTTCAAAGCGCAGTCAACAGCCTTGGTTCTGTCTCTGTAGCGGCGATGACTGCGGGAAACAAGATCTCCTTTATTTTTTCCGGTGCTTTTGAGAGTATGGGAACCACCATGGCAACCTACTGCAGCCAGAATCTGGGAGCAAAGGAGTACGGACGGATCCGGAAGGGCATCCGCTGCGCCTGTCTGATCTCCGGCTGTCTCTGCGTGTTTTCTTTTGTTGTGGTCTGGCTGGCAGGCAGATACATTGCGCTGCTGTTTATTGATGCCGGAGAAACGGAACTGATGGGACAGATCCAGTTGTTCCTGCGGGTGATCTCATCCTTCTATCCGTTCCTGATCCTGATCTTTATCCTGAGAAACAGCCTTCAGGCAATGGGTTACAGCTTTATCGCCATGTTTGCCGGTGTTTTTGAACTGGTCGGCCGGGCGTCAGTGGCCTTTGGTCTGGTCGGAAAACTGGGCTTTCTGGGTGTTGCCTTTGCTTCTCCGGCAGCCTGGGTCCTGGCTGATGTGATCCTGATCACCACCTATTTCTCGGTTGTGCGGAAGTTTCCACAAGAGGATATCAAATAAGTGTTATATTCGCCAGAAACCTGAAAAACTGCAGGTTTCTGGCGTTTTTTCTGTCGCTGTGGAAAAATCCGGTGGAAAAATTCCGGCAATTAAAAAAAGCGGGGCTTGCCTATCTGCAAAAAAATGGTTATACTGTAAAAAGGGTGAAAAGAGAGTGTCTCTGTTTTTGAGGCACCGGGCGGAATGAAAAAGATAACGAAACAGCATGCCCGGAACGTGGGGGTATGCAATAAAAAACAGCAGGAGATGAAAATTGAAAACGGACAAAAAAGAATGTAAATCAGTAAAAATCATCCCTTTAGGGGGATTAGACAAGATCGGAATGAATATTACTGCCATTGAGTATGGCGATACCATTGTGGTGGTAGACTGCGGAATTGCGTTTCCGGAAGGCGACATGCTGGGTATTGACAAGGTGATCCCGGATGTTTCCTATCTGGTAAAGAATAAAGAGAAAGTCAAAGGCTTCGTTATCACCCATGGTCACGAGGACCATATCGGAGCCCTTCCTTATATCCTTCCTCAGCTGAATGTACCGGTGTATGCCACACGGCTTACCATGGGGCTCATCGAACATAAGCTGAAAGAAGCCAACCTGATCCGTAAGACCAGACGGAAAGTGGTCAAGCAGGGCGGTTATGTAGTGCTCGGTGAAATGCGTGTGGAATTTATCAAGACAAACCACAGCATTGCGGGAGCGTCAGCCCTGGCTATTTACACACCGGCAGGAGTGATCCTTCATACCGGTGACTTTAAAGTCGATTATACGCCTCTTTTTGGAGAACCGATTGATCTGCAGCGTCTGAGCATCATTGGTAAAAAAGGAGTGCTGGCTGTTCTGAGTGACAGCACCAATGCCCTCCGCCCGGGCTTTACCCCGTCTGAGACCAAGGTTGCCAAGACCTTTGATACTCTTTTTGCAGAACACAGAAAGAGAAGGATCATCGTTGCAACCTTTGCGTCAAATGTGGACCGTGTGCAGCAGCTCATCAACACCGCCCATAAATACGGCCGGAAGGTGATCCTTCAGGGCCGGAGCATGGAGACGGTCATCGAGATCGCCACAGATCTTGGCTATGTGAAGATTCCGGATAAGACCCTGATCAGCGTCAATGATATGAACCGCTATCCGGATGAACAGCTGGTATTTATCACGACCGGAAGCCAGGGAGAGGAAATGGCGGCCCTGTCCCGTATGGCAGATGGCACGCACAGAAAAGTGCGGATCAAACCAAACGATACGATCATTTTAAGCTCCAATCCGATCCCGGGAAATGAAAAAGCGGTTTCCAGGATCATCAATGAGCTGACAGAAAAGGGAGCCAATGTGATCTTCCAGGATACGCATGTATCCGGCCATGCCTGCCAGGAAGAGCTGAAGCTTATTTATTCTCTTTTAAAGCCCCGTTATGCGATCCCTGTTCACGGTGAGTACCGCCACAGAGCCGCTGCGGCAGGTCTGGCAAAAGATCTGGGTATTCCGGAGGAGCGGGTCATGCTCATCCAGTCCGGAGATGTGCTGGAGCTTTCTGAGGAAGAAGGCAGGGTTACCGGAAAAGTTACAGCCAGAGAAGTCTTTGTGGATGGTCTTGGCATTGGTGATGTGGGAAATATCGTGATCCGTGACCGTCAGAATCTTTCCGAGAACGGAATCATTGTTGTGACGCTTTCCCTGGAAAAGGGAACCAACAGCCTTCTGGCCGGACCGGATATCATTTCCAGAGGCTTTGTCTATGTGAGAGAATCCGGGGAACTGATGCAGGAGCTCCGCACGGTTGCCCTGGAGGCAGTGAAACGCTGTGAGAAGAAGAATTACCGGGAATGGGGCAAGATCAAAGGAGAGATCCGGGATGCCATGGATGAATTCCTCTGGAAGAAGATCAAGAGAAAACCGGTGATCATTCCGATCATTATGGAAGTATAAAACAGATCAGGGAGGTTTCTGTCATGAAAGAATTTCGTTTTGTGATCCTGGGTGCCGGGAATATTGCCGGACGATTCTGTGAAGCTGTTTCTCTCACGGAGCATGCTGTGGTTGCTGCGGTAGGCAGCAAGAGCCTGGAACGGGCGGCGGCTTTTGCGGAGAAAAATGGTGTCCTTAAGGCCTACGGAGATTATGAAGAGATGCTCCGGATGGAAAAACCGGACGGGGCTTATATTGCGGTGACGCCGAACGATCATTACCGCCTTTCCATGCTTTGCCTGAAATATGGTGTTCCGGTGCTCTGCGAAAAGGCGATGTTCCAAAACAGCCGGGAGGCAAAAGAGGTTTTTAAGGTTTCAAAAGAAAAAGGCATCTTTGTGATGGAAGCTCTCTGGAGCCGCTTCCTTCCGGCAGTGCGTAAAGCCGGAGAATGGCTGGATGAAGGGCGGATCGGTGAGGCGAAGCTTGCCAGCTGCACCATTGGATTCCGGGCAGATCCGGATCCGGAAAGAAGATATTATTCGCCGGAACTCGGAGGCGGAGCTTCGAAAGATATTACCGTCTATGCCTATGAGATCACGACCTATCTGCTCCGCCAGAAACTGAAGAACCTGACAGTTTCCGCAGTCTGGAGCGGGAGTGGTGTGGATGAAAGCAGTCTTGTGACTCTGGAATTTGAAAAAACGCTGGCCAGTCTGATGACGACCTTTGCGGCTGATACGGATGAACGGCTGGTGGTCTATGGAAGCAAAGGACATATCGAGCTTCCCTATCCCCATTATGCATCGGAGGCTTTTCTCTATGGGGAAAAAGGAGAACTTCTGGAGCATTTCCGGGATGAAGAGACGAAGAACGGCTTTACTTACGAGATCGCGGAGATGATCCGCTGTATCCGCGACGGACGGACAGAAAGTCCGGTGGTTCCGCACAGCGCAACGCTTGCCTGCGCAGAGCTTTTTGACCGGATCGATGCCACAAGACCGGAAGAATGAGACCTCTCTCCTTTTTGAAAAGGTTTCTGGATTAAGCGTTGAAAAAAAACAGAAATTAGTATATAATAGGATGAACGTGTCATTATGACCCCCATGTCGTCATGACATGGAGATGATCAATTTGAAACAAAGGATGGTATAAGTAAAATGGGATTATTACAGGAATGGCGTGAGATTGCCTACAATCAGGAGACTGACAAAAAACAGCTGCAGAAATTCTGGACCGAGTATTTCCTCATTGAAAAAGGAATCTATGAGAAACTCCTTTCCAATCCGGACGAAGTAGTAAAAGGAACCGTAAAAGAACTGGCTGAGAAATATGGGATCAAAGTACTGACCATGGCTGGTTTCCTGGATGGTATCAATGACAGCCTGAAGGTGCCGAACCCGATCGAGACCATGGATGAGGATACCGAGGTGACTCTGGCTTTCGACAAAGAGATGCTTTACAAGAATATGGTAGATGCCAAGGCTGACTGGCTGTATGAGCTGCCCATGTGGGATGAGATTTTCGAGCCGGACCACAAGAAAAAACTCTTCATCGAAGCGAAGAAAGCAAACACCGTTGTGAAAGGACCGAAGATCGGAAGAAACGATCCCTGTCCCTGTGGAAGCGGAAAGAAATATAAATACTGCTGCGGCAGAAATAAATAATCAGGGAGAAGGCGTCTGTGGAAAACGGGCGCCTTCCTTTGTCATACGGAGGAAAGTGTATGGGCTGGATGGTGTTTGGAGGGATCTGCCTGCTTTATTTTCTGCTCCTTCTGGGTGTCGGTATGGATTTTTCAGTGATCTGGCTGCTGGCAGGAGCCGGTTCCATGACGGTGGGGCTTCTTCACTGTTTTGGAAAATGGAGACTGCCGAAAACGGTGTCTGTGGCAGCAGGAGGCTGTCTGCTCCTGCTTCTTCTTGTTTTTGCAGGGATCGAAGGGCTGATCATGACCGGAATGTTTGCAAAAGGAGAGTCGGGACTGGACTATCTGGTGGTTCTGGGAGCACAGGTACGGGGAACGGTTCCGAGCCGGGCGCTGAAGAAGCGGCTGGATACTGCGGCAGAGTATCTTGGGGAAAATCCGGAAACCAGAGTTGTGGTTTCCGGCGGAAAAGGAGCCGGAGAAGAGATCACAGAGGCAGAAGCGATGGAGAATTATCTTCTGGAGCTGGGGATTGAAAAAGACCGGATCATTATGGAAGATCGATCTGCAACGACCAGTGAAAATCTGAGTTATACGGGAGAACTCATCGACCGTGAAAAAAAGATCGGTCTGGTGACGAATAATTTCCATATTTACCGGGCATTGAAAATGGCGGAAAAACAGGGATACACGCATACAGTGGGCCTGGCGGCCCCTTCGGATCCTCTTTATCAGATCCATTATCTGGTGCGGGAATTTTTTGCCCTGATAAAAGCAGTGGGAAAAGGGGATATTACCCTTTGACAGGCGGAAAAGCCGGAAAGGAAATAAGATGGAGACACTTGAAATGATCAGAGAAGAAGCGGCCAGAGCGACGGCACAGCTTCTGGAAACGGCAAAAATGAAAGAAGGAGAGCTCCTGGTGGTGGGCTGTTCCAGCAGTGAGATCGGTTCAGAGAAGATCGGCACGCATTCCAGTGCAGAGGTCGGAAAAGCTGTTTTTGAAGGCATTAAGGCAGAACTGGATAAAAAGGGTATCTTTCTGGTGGCTCAATGCTGTGAACATCTGAACCGGGCACTGATCCTGGAACGGGCGGCAGCGGAGAAGTACGGTTATGAAGAGGTCAATGTGGTTCCTCAGCTGAAAGCCGGCGGCTCTTTTGCTACGGCGGCGTATGCAGGCTTTCAGGATCCGGTGGCTGTGGAGGAGATCCGGGCGCATGCGGGAATGGATATCGGTGATACGCTCATAGGCATGCATCTGAAGAGAGTCGCCGTGCCTGTGCGGATCAGCCAGAAAACCATTGGTGCGGCCAGGGTGGTCTGCGCGCGGACGAGAAGAAAGTTCGTAGGCGGAGAGAGAGCACATTATGATCCGGAACTCTTATAAGGAAAGCATGAGAGAAAACTATGATAGAGATAAATGGCGTAAATAAAAAATTTTCCACAACAGCTGCCCTGAATAATGTCATTGCCGCCGTACAGGAAAAGAGCATCTTCGGACTGGTTGGGACCAATGGAGCGGGGAAAAGCACACTTCTTCGGATCATGTGCGGCGTGGTCTGCCCGGATACGGGAAGTGTCATGGTGGACGGAGAAAATGTATACGAAAATCCGAAGATCAAAGAACGGATCTGTTTTCTTTCAGATGAAGCCTACTTTTTTCCGAATGCCACAGGCGAGAGTATGGCGGAATATTATGAGATCCTGTATCCGCATTTTGATGAATATCGTTTTTTTGATCTCATGGAGCGGTTTCAGCTGAACCGGAAAAGAAAGCTGACCTCCTTTTCCAAGGGGATGAAGCGTCAGGTGCTCATGCTGCTTGGGATCTGTGCGGGGACAAAATATCTGTTCTGTGATGAAACCTTTGACGGTCTGGATCCACTGATGCGTCAGTCTATGAAAAGCCTTCTGGCAGGAGAACTTGCAAAAAGAGATTTTTCTGCAGTTATCGCTTCTCACAGTCTGCGGGAGCTGGAGGATATCTGTGATCATATCGGCCTTCTCCATAAAGGCGGCATCCTTCTTTCCAAGGATCTGGAGGATATGAAATACCATATTCATAAGCTTCAGTGTGTGATCCGTGACCCGGAAAAAGAAAAAGAACTGCTGGAAGAACTGAATGTGGTGCAGTATGAAAAAAGAGGCTCGCTCCTTACCGTCATAGCCAGAGGAACGAGACAGGAGATTCTCATGAGTATAGAGGAGAAGAATCCGGTGTTTTCCGAGGTGCTCCCACTGACTCTGGAAGAAATATTTATCAGCGAGACGGAGGTTGCCGGATATGATATCAAAGAAATCATTCACGATGCTGTTAAAGGATGATCTGAAGAAGAGAAGCTGGCTTATGGTGGTTTCCATTCTCTTTTTCTGCCTGTTTTTTCCGGGGATCGTTCTGGATAATGTGCAGGGGATGATCAGCATTTACGGAGAACAGGGAGTGGAAAGCCGTTTTCTGAATGCGCTTACCTACAGCGGCAACAACTATTATGCGATGGCTGTATTTCTGCTGGCCGCATTCTGTGCGTTTACCGGTTTTTCTTATATCTATTCCAGGCAGAAGCTGGATTTTTATCACAGTCTGCCGGTAAAAAGAGAGAGCTGGCTGGTTTTAAAGACCGTTTCCGGTTTTTTGATCTTTGCGGTGCCTGCGGGAATGGCCGTGCTGGAAGAGCTTTTTATAGGAGTCTTCTATCATGTGACAGACCTGCATTTCGTAGAAGCCGTCCTGGGGAAGTTTTTTCTGTATCTTCTTATTTTTCTTTCTTCTTACTTTTTATGCCTGCTGGCCATGCTGATGACGGGAAAGCTTCCGACCGCTATCCTCCTGACACCGGTGCTTTTTGGCTTTACAGGAGTTGTGAGCTGGCTTTACCGGCTTTTTCAGAAGACTTTTTATACAGGGTATCTGGAGCCTGAAAGCAATAATCTTTTTTGGAAATATCCTTCACCGGGCACCTGTATGCTGGATCTTACAGAAAGATGGAACCGGTACGTGGAAAATGGCCTTTCAGGGAAAATGGCCTGGAGTGAACCGCTCCTTCTCATTCTGTTCCTTCTGCTGGAGATCCTACTCTGTGTCTGGCTGTACCGGAACAGAAAAACAGAGGCGGCAGGAAATGCGGTGGTATTTCCGAAGCTGGGGATCCTCATTAAATTCCTGGCGGTCTGTGCTGCTTCTCTGGGAGTGGGGATCTGCCTGAAGACCTTTTCTTATACGCAGAGCGATCTCTGGTTTTTTGGCGGTATTGCACTTGGGATCCTGGTTTTTACCGGAGTTCTGGATTTTATATTTTATACGGATATCCGGAATGTATTGAAAAAACCACTGGAACTTCTGGCGGTCACGGCACTGACCTTCGGCATTGCCCTGATATTCCGGTTTGATCTTCTGGGATATGACTCCTATCTTCCGGATACGGATAAGATCGCCAGCATGTCTGTGAACAACAATTTTCTTTCCAATGTCTATCATCAGGTGATGACTTATACGGAGCTTTCCAGTACCAGTACCACCACTGAGGACAGCACGCAGACGCTGGATGCCTATCAGCTGACAGAGTTTGAACCCATTTATGCCATGGCAGAGAACGGAAGCAAAAATGCAGCTCTGGGAGAGATGGCAGATGGAGACCGGATTTCGGTGGATATCCGCTACAACCTGAAAAACGGCCGGGTGGTTTACCGGACATATCCGGTGGACAGTCAGGTTTTTGAGGAAAATGCGGACGAGCTGTATAAAAAACCGGGCTTTATCAAAGCGATGTATCCGATCTTCGGAAGAAAAAGCAGCGAGCTCTCGTCTGTCTGGGCTTACGGTGTAAATGCCGGAAGCTTAAGCTATACCTTCTGTTCCAAAGAGGAAAAGGAAGAGTTTGCAGAAGCCTATAAACAGGATCTTCTGACCTTAAGCTACAGTGATCTTTCCGGCAGCGAGCTTCTCGGAAATATGACGATCAGCTATGAGCCGGAACAACAGGAGACAGGGAATGAAATACTGCTGAACAACCTTATCAGCGATGAGGACAGTGGCTATCCCATTCTCCGGCGGTTTAAAAAAACCATTGCAATACTGGAAAAATTCGGGGTTACTTTTCCGGATACGCTGGATCCGGACGAGGTGAAGGAGCTTTCTGTCTGGTATGAAAGCAGTGATGTGGCAGTAAACCTTCTGGCGGTAGGAGCCGGAGAAACGGATCTCATTTCTGACAGTCAGAAGAAAGAACTGCTGGATATGCTTTCCTATAAGTACTGTATCGCACCGGAGAGCGACGAGGATATCTACTGCATTACTGCCTATGGGGAAGGAAATAACTATCTGCAGACCTTTATCGTACCGGGAAGTGATCTTCCGGAAGACATTCGTACGATACTGGAAAACAGTGTCCGGCAGGTGAGTTCCGAAAAAAGTCAGATCACGGGTTGACAAACCGGAAATCGGTGATTATAATCAAGGTCAGGAAAAGCGTCGAGGAGACGAGTAAAATGGCAGAATGTCTCAGAGAAGGATGAGTAGGTGCGAGCATCCCGGCAGGAACCATTTGAAGACCAGCTCCGTTCAGCGGCCCCAATCCGGCCCGGTTGACACCGTTATCGTCAGAATGAGTGGCTATGCCAGAAATAAGGGTGGAACCGCGGGAAATAGATAACTCGCCCCTTGTGATCTTTCGACAGAAGGATCGCAGGGGGCTTTTGATTTTGCAAGGAGGAAAATTATGATCATCACACTGAAAGACGGCTCTAAAAAAGAGTACGCAGAAGCAAAAAGCATTTATGACATCGCACTGGACATCAGCGAAGGCCTGGCAAGGGCTGCCTGTGCCGGAGAGATCAACGGCGAGGAGGTGGATCTTCGTACGGTTGTGGATTCCGACTGCGAGCTGAACATCCTTACCTTTGAAGATGAGGGAGGAAAAGCGGCATTCCGTCATACCGCATCCCATATCATGGCACAGGCTGTCAAACGCCTTTATCCGGAGACAAAACTGGCCATCGGACCTTCCATCAAGGATGGTTTTTACTATGATGTAGACAGAGAGACTCCTTTTACCGGAGAGGATCTGGAGAAGATCGAAGCAGAGATGAAGAAAATTGTTAAAGAAGGACTTCGTCTGGAGCGCTTTACCATGACCCGTGAAGAGGCTATCCAGTTCATGCAGGAAAAAGAAGAACCCTACAAGGTACAGCTGATCGAGGACCTTCCGGAGGATGCAGAGCTGAGCTTTTACCGTCAGGGTGAGTTTGTAGATCTCTGTGCAGGACCGCATCTGATGAATACCAAACCGGTAAAAGCATTCAAGCTTACCAGCCTGGCAGGTGCTTACTGGAGAGGAAATGAGAAAAACAAGATGCTGACCCGTATCTACGGTACCGCATTTACCAAGAAGGCAGATCTGGAAGAGTATCTTAGCCGTATCGAAGAGGCGAAGAAGAGAGATCACAGAAAACTGGGCAGAGAGCTTGGTATTTTCATGATGAGAGAAGAAGGACCGGGCTTCCCCTTCTTCCTGCCGAAGGGTATGGTCCTGAAAAATACACTGCTGGATTACTGGAGAGAGATCCACAACAAAGCCGGTTATGTAGAAATCTCCACTCCGATCATGCTGAACCGTCAGCTCTGGGAGACCTCCGGTCACTGGGATCATTACAAAGAGAACATGTACACCACCGTCATCGACGAGCAGGATTTTGCCATCAAACCGATGAACTGTCCGGGCGGCGTTCTGGTTTATGAGTCTGAGCCGCGTTCTTACCGTGATCTGCCTCTGCGCATGGGAGAACTGGGACTGGTTCACCGTCATGAGAAATCCGGTCAGCTTCACGGACTGATGCGTGTACGCTGCTTCACACAGGACGATGCACACATCTTTATGACTCCGGAGCAGATCCGCGATGAGATCAAAGGCGTTGCGACACTCATCAATGAGGTATACAGCCTGTTTGGCTTTAAATATCATGTAGAGCTTTCTACCCGTCCGGAGGATTCCATGGGAAGCGATGAAGACTGGGAGATGGCTACCGATGCGCTCAGAGCGGCACTGGATGATCTGGGACTGGATTATGCAGTAAATGAGGGTGATGGTGCATTCTATGGCCCGAAGATCGACTTCCATCTGGAGGATTCTCTGGGAAGAACCTGGCAGTGCGGTACCATTCAGCTTGATTTCCAGCTGCCCTTACGTTTCAACCTGGAATACATTGCAGCTGACGGAGAGAAACATCGTCCGATCATGATCCATCGTGTGGTATTTGGTTCTATCGAGCGTTTCATCGGTATCCTGATCGAGCACTTTGCAGGTGCGTTCCCGACCTGGCTGGCTCCGGTACAGGTACGTGTACTGCCGATCTCTGACAAATACATGGAGTATGGTCAGAAGGTTCTTGCAGAGCTGAAAGCAGCTGGGATCCGTGCGGAGATCGATACAAAGGCTGAGAAGATCGGCTATAAGATCCGCGAGGCAAGACTCCAGAAGATTCCTTACATGCTGGTAGTCGGAGCAAAAGAGGAAGAGGACGGCGTGGTATCTGTAAGAAGCCGTTTCAAAGGAGATGAAGGCCAGAAGGGTCTGGATGTATTTATTTCCGATATAAAAGAAGAGATCAAAAACCGTGAGAACCGTAAGGTAGAGGTGGAAGCATAAGCATCAAGACCTTCATTCGTCTACGGAACTGATCGCAAGGTTAAAAAACATTCGCATGAACCGTGAATAAAAACAAGGATAACGGCAGATATTACTTCTTGTATCAGATGTCAGAATTGCGTGAGCTGCATTGCGGCGGAGCAATTCTTGGTCATCAGATGGGTGTGGAAGAACTTTTGACCCGTCTGTATGGATAAAAAGGAGGTAATATCGTGCCGTTATTAGTTTGTTCTGCAATGAGCTGTATCTACAACAGAGGAGAATACTGCAGCAAGGGAGATATCACAGTCGGAGGAAAAGAAGCCGGACGATCCGAAGAAACCTGCTGTGAAAGCTTTATGGCAAGAAGAGGGAATGAAGTGACGGACAGTGCCGGTGTCCCCAGTGCAGCCATTGATGTGGGCTGTAAAGCCTGCCACTGTCAGTATAACGAAGAACAGTGCTGTACCGCGTCGAAGATCGATATCGACGGTGCTTCTGCGAAAGAGAAAGACGAGACCCGGTGCGGAACATTCTGCTGCTGCTGTGGAAAAGATGTTGGGGTCAAAAGTTCTTTTGCCCCCAACTGATGCCTACGAATTGCTCCGCTGCAAAGCAGCTCCCGCAATTCTATAAACATTCGAAATC
>CAKRQP010000011.1:0-34123 GCA_934393555.1 uncultured Lachnospiraceae bacterium | reverse complement strand
GCTGAAATTTTATTTTGATTGTATCATAAAAAAACAGTTTTTCCATGCGTATTTGTTTCTTTATCTGGTTGAAATGTCACCTGAAAAAATATCTGCGCACTTACTGCTATGGAAGCTCCTCTTTAAAAAACGGTGTCTAATCGAAATACAAAAAGAAAAATGAACGCAAAAAAAGACCCTACAGAAAAATCTGTAAGGTCCATTTCCTTAATCAATCTCAGATTAAACCAGCTCCAGAACAACTTCCATAGCTGCGTCACCTTTACGGAGACCAATCTTAACGATTCTTGTGTAACCACCGTTGCGGTTAGCGTATTTCGGAGCGATCTCGTTGAAGAGTTTCTCAGTGAGATCGATCTCTTTTGCTTTTTTACCCTCAACCTCTTTTACAGGGTAGAGAACTTTAGCCATCTGACGACGAGCATGCAGTTTGGAAGGAGCATCTTTCTTGATCTCTTTCTGAACTTCATCGTAAACGGTTGTTTTCTTTCCATCAACAACTTCTTTTACTCTCTTGCCGTCTTTGTCCTTGCGGGCAACTTTAGCGGTAACAGTAACGGTTTCAAAGTTGTCTTTCTCACGTACTGCCATAGCGATCAGGCCTTCAGCGACCTTGCGGATCTCTTTTGCCTTTGCCTCGGTAGTAACGATTTTGCCGTGCTGGATCAGAGCGGTAACCTGGCTTCTGATCAGTGCTTTTCTCTGGTCTGCAGTTCTGCTAAGTTTTCTATAACCTGCCATTATTCTTTTCCTCCATTTGTGGAACACCAGTTAATGCTCTTCGGTCTTACTTAAAAGGTGCTGTCTCGTCCATTCATGTTATTTCTGTAAAAGCCCGTTCATGAGCCTCACAGATAGTAGCTGCGATCGATCACTCGTCGCTGGGGTTCAGCTGTAAGCCTAACTCCTTCAGTTTGCCTAAAACTTCTTCCAGGGACTTGCGACCCAGGTTACGAACCTTCATCATATCCTCGGAAGTTCTGTTGCAGAGCTCCTCAACGGTATTGATGCCGGCACGTTTCAGACAGTTATAAGAACGAACGGAAAGTTCCAGCTCGTCGATGTTCATCTCCAGAACCTTTTCCTTCTCGTTGTCTTCTTTTTCAATCATGACCTCTGCGGATTTTGCATTCTCGGAAAGGTCGATAAAGAGATTCAGGTGTGCACTGAGTACCTTAGCGGCAAGGCTGACTGCCTCGTCCGGAGCCAGGGTTCCATTGGTCCATACGTCCAGTGTCAGTTTATCATAATCGGTAACCTGACCCACACGGGTATTCTCCACCTTCAGATTGACACGCTCAACAGGAGTGTAGATGGAATCTACTGCGATCACGCCGATGGGCATATCATCTGTTTTGCCTTTTTCAGCACTTACATATCCACGGCCTTTGGTGATGGTCAGCTCCATGTACAGCTTGCTGTCAGCTCCGCCGTTCAGGGTAGCAATGACCTGATCCGGATTCATGATCTCGATATCCTGATCAGCCTGAATGTCAGCTCCGGTTACAACACCTTCGCCTTCAAACTCAATGTAAGCAACTTTCGGCTCATTGGTCTCACTGGAATTTTTGATTGCCAGTGATTTGATATTCATAATAATTTCAGTGACATCTTCTTTTACGCCCGGAATAGAACTGAATTCATGCAGGACGCCTTCGATTTTAACCTGGCTGACAGCCGCGCCCGGAAGGGAGGACAGCATAATTCTGCGAAGAGAATTGCCCAGGGTAGTGCCATAACCTCTTTCCAGAGGTTCCACAACAAATCTTCCGTACTTCTTGTCTTCTGAAATCTCAGCTATCTCAATTTTTGGTTTGTTGAAATCGAACATAAGCCCCTCCTTTTTTGGGTTTTAGAATCATGAGGGTGATCCCAAAGGAAACTGCAAGCGTGCCTGGTAAAACAGACACGCTCGGAAGTTTTCCAGGATTCTGATACGAAAATGCGCTGTTAATTATTTAGAATACAGCTCGACGATCAGCATCTCATTTACCGGAACGTCGATAGCTTCTCTGGACGGAAGCTCTTTAACAACACCTTTCAGGTTCTCCTGATCAGACTCAAGCCACTCCGGAACCAGTCTTCCACCGGTTACTTCCAGAATGTCTTTGTATCTCTGCATGCTCTTAACTTTCTCTTTGATCTCGATGGTGTCACCGGCTTTTACAAGGTAAGACGGGATGTTTACCTGTTTGCCGTTAACGAGTACATGCTTGTGGTCAACGATCTGACGTGCTTCCTGTCTTGTACGAGCAAAGCCCAGACGGAAGATTACGTTGTCCAGACGGCTCTCCAGGATGGTCATCAGGTTGGTACCAGTCATACCCGGCATTCTCTCAGCCTTCTCATAGTAGTTGTGGAAGGGTTTCTCCAGAACGCCATAGATGAATTTTGCTTTCTGTTTCTCACGAAGCTGCAGACCGTACTCACTTACTTTACGGTTTGCTCTCTTCAGCTCTCTCGTGGATTTTTTATCAATTCCTAAATAGATCGGATCCAGGCCGAGGGATCTACATCTTTTCAGTACAGGAACTCTATTAACTGCCATCTCTCATTTACCTCCTAATTAGACTCTTCTACGTTTCGGCGGGCGACAACCGTTGTGCGGTACCGGTGTTACGTCACGGATGCTGGTTACTTCCAGACCACATGCCTGCAGTGCACGGATAGCAGCCTCACGTCCTGAACCCGGACCCTTTACAAAAACGTCAACAGTCTTTAAACCATGAATCAGAGCTGCTTTGGTAGCAGTCTCAGCAGCCATCTGTGCTGCATACGGAGTAGATTTCCTTGAACCTTTAAATCCCAGACCACCGGCACTTGCCCAAGATAAAGCATTTCCCTCAGCATCCGTCAGGGTAACGATGGTATTATTGAAGGAAGACTGAATATGTGCCTGTCCGCGTTCAACGTTTTTCTTTACGCGCTTTTTTGTCACTTTTTTGGTAACTTTTTTAGCCATTTTTAAACTAACCTACTTTCTCAAATATTCAACGATGGTTTATTATTTCTTCTTGTTAGCAACAGTTCTCTTCGGACCTTTTCTGGTACGAGCGTTGGTCTTGGTCTTCTGTCCACGAACCGGAAGTCCTTTTCTATGACGAACACCTCTGTAGCATCCGATTTCCTGCAGTCTCTTAATGTTCATTGCGATCTCACGACGAAGATCACCCTCAACGGTAAGGATCTCGTCGATTGCATCACGAATACGTCCTACTTCTTCATCGGTCAGATCTCTGACACGGGTATCCGGATTGACATTTGCCTTCTCCAGAACTTTTACGGAACTTGCTCTACCGATACCGTAGATATAAGTTAATCCGATCTCTACACGTTTTTCTCTTGGTAAGTCTACACCAGCAATACGAGCCATGTAACATTTCCTCCATTAATATTTGATATCGTCTTAAATTGAGGCAGTGTGAATCTTTCTGACTCCACAGCCCAGCACAGCGAAGCCATGCCTTTCCGTACACTCGAACTTATCTGTGAGGCGCTTTGCAGCACTCTACGTTCAACTGCCGACCCGGTACAAGTCGGGAGCGGTGGGCTAACCGCAGCGTCCGGTATTGTAAGCAATATACGGTGAAACAAGTCCACTTTCTATTGTTATCAGTGTTTCCACGCCTCCTGGCGTTTCGCACTGCAGCCGCTCTTCATTGTTTGGAAAATCTCAGTATAACATGTGGATAAAATCAACCCTGACGCTGTTTGTGCTTCGGATTCTCACAGATAATACGGATACTTCCTTTTCTCTTGATGACTTTGCATTTCTCGCAAATCGGTTTTACTGAAGATCTAACTTTCATGATGGTCCTCCTTTCCACCTTGTCGTGAACATTTGGGCATAAAAAAAATAAGCCCTTTGCACAGTTCGTGAATGAGTATAACACCTTACCTTATAAAAAGCAAGCTTTTTTTTCGATGTTTTTCCTATATTTTCTTATATTTTATGTGTTTCTGCGTTTTTCCTGTCTGTCAGCGTTTTTTCCGGTACTTTCCGGTTATCACCATGCGAAAAAATACAGTCTGTAGAACAGCGAAGAACCGCCCATCCCGGGCGGCCCTTTCGCACTTAGTATCTCTTATTTTTGTAATTAGTACAGTTTTGCCATCTCTTCGATATTTTCCGGATTGAACTCCAGCGGAGCACCAAGAACGATCTCTGTACCGCCGTCATCTGCTTCGGTGATGGTGAATTCGCCAAGGTCGCCTGCGGTGAAGGTCTCATCCAGTGCACCTGTGATGGTTCCGTCTACCAGAGCGATGGTGGAGTAAGCGCTGAGTTTTCCAAGGTTCTGCATATCCCACAGATAGAAGTACGGGCAGGAATGAGCATCGTCATCACCGGTATACTCCAGCATCTCAGAAGGAAGTCCAAGACCGGTCAGTTTGCAGGTGGAGTTATTATCCTGCAGATATTTTGCTGCTGCTGCGATACCAACGGTGGTCGGTGCACAGATGACTTTCAGATCCGGATATTTGTCCAGAAGAGCTGCTGTCTGGTCGGTGGATTTCTGCGGCTCATCATCGCCGTATGCCACTTCTACCAGTTCCAGTTTGGAGTATTTCTCGTCTGCTTCCATGATGGTCTTCATTGCATCGATCCATGCGTTCTGGTTTGCAGCCTGAGAGGTAGCGGAAAGGATAGCGAACTGGCCTTCGCCACCTGCGATATCGAGAACGGCATCCAGAAGAGCCTGACCTACTGCATTGGTACCAGCCTGGTTGATGAAGATCTGACGGCTGTCCGGGTTGCAGGCAGAGTCGAAGCAGGAGATCTTGATTCCCTCGTCCATAGCCTCTTCCAGTTTTGCCTGAAGAGCATTGACATCGTTTGCAGACAGGCAGATCGCATCATAATCCTGAGAGATCAGGTTATCCAGTACTTTGATCTGTGCATCAGCGGTAGCTGTTTCCGGATAAACGGTATCAACGGTAGCTCCTTCAGCCTCAGCAGTCTCTACAAAGGACGCAGCTGCGATCTCAAAGAAAGCATTTCCTGCTGATTTTCCTACCAGAGCGATCTTTGCTCCGCCATCAGCAAATACAGGTACTACAGAACTTAATACCATTGCTCCACAGATGATTGCGCTTACTAATCTTTTTTTCATGTTTGTTTCCTCCCTGATTTTAGATAATATAGTTTTTTATTATATCGATGCCCTTCTTCCCGGGCAATGACAACAATGGAATGTTTTATCTTGTCTTCACACTCTTTCTGATCTGACCGATGATGTTCGGCAGAGCCACGGCTCCGATCAGAAGGAGACCGATGATCAGAAGGATGACCTGTGCATGGACATTTCTCTGTCCCAGACCAACGCGAAGACACACGATAATGAATGCGGAAATGATACCGCCTGCCAGATTTCCTTTTCCTCCGGTGGATGAAATGCCTCCGAAGACTGCCATGGCGATGGCATCCATTTCAAAGCCGTTTCCGGTTGTGGTATTTGCTCCGTATGAGGAGGATACCAGGAAGATCGCACAGAGACCGGAGATCATACCCATAGCGGTGTAAATGATGAAACGGATCTTCTGTACATGGATACCGGAATAATAAGCTGCCAGCCGGTTGGTTCCGATGGCGTATACACGGCGTCCGAAAATGCTCTTTCCAAGAATGACTGCTGCAATGATTCCCAGGATCAGTACCAGGAAGAGAATGTACGGTACATGACCGACCTTTCCTGCAATGGCTTTAAAACCTGCCGTATTGGTTACGGAAATACTTCCTCCGCTTCCAAGAACGATCTCAGCAATTCCTCTGAAGATGATCTGTGTTGCCAGAGTAACGATCATAGGCGGCAGATCCGGGAACCGGGTCAGTACAAAACCATTGACCATTCCACAGAGGGCTCCTGCTGCCAGGGCGATTAAAAATACCACCGGGAAAGGTGCTCCTGCTGCATCTGCCAGACAGCTTGCAGTAGCTGCCAGGCATACAATGGAGCCTACAGAGATATCGATCTCTCCCAGAACCAGGATAAATGCCATAGGAAGCATCAGGAAAACCTCTGCAAGATAAACCGGCATCTGACGCAATACACTTTTCAGGTTATAAAATTCTGAAAAGAAACTGCAGAAAATATTAACTGCGATAAACAGAAGGACCAGGATGCCTTCCCAGCTGAAAATCATCTGTTTCACCGGGTTTTTCGGCACATTATTGATACTTCTTCCGGATTTTCCAGCCATGATCACATCTCCCTTCCCTTTAATGCATTTTTCTCAGTTACAAGCTGCAGGACCACGTTGACGATCACTACCACCAGAATGATGATACCCTTGATGGTATTCAGCCAGAGCTGATCGAAGAACGGGATCAGCGGAAGTGCTTTCGCGATCGTTGCCAGGACCAATGCTCCAAGAAGAGCTCCGGGTACGGTTCCTCGGCCACCACTCATGCTTACGCCTCCGATCACGCAGGCTGCAATGACATCCATCTCTCCGCCCTGCTGCATATCCGGCATGGCCGATGCATAAATGGAAACCTGAAGGGCTCCGCCAAGACCAGCCAGCACACCCATGATGGTATAAACCAGGAGCTTGATATTTTTCACATTGATGCCGGAAACTTCTGCAGCCACCGGATTGCTTCCTACCGCATAGATCCTGCGTCCCAGCCGCATCCATTTCATAAAGATGAAGAACAGGACATAACAGAGGATGATCACCCAGATCACACAACTCATTCCCAGTATCTTCGTTGTTGCAAAATTCTTAAAACTTCCAAGAGCAGCCGCGCTGGCCCACTCTCCGCCGTTGGATACCAGATATCCCATGGCACGGAACACATACATGAAGCCCATCGTTGCAATGATCGGCGGCACATCTGCCCGTGAGATCACCAGACCTACTACCAGACCGCAGATACAGCCAATCCCCATAGCGATCAGGAAAACCAGGAATGTGTTCTCGATATAACCATATTTTAACAGCATACCGATGGACATTCCGGAAAGTGCCAGAGTGGACATGATGGAAATATCAATTCCTCCCACCAGCATGACACAGAGCATTCCGAGTGCCATAACCATAGTCACCGCATTGTTTTTCAGCATATCCGTAATGGATTTAAATGTTAAAAAGGATGGACTGATCACAGTGATCACCGCAAAGAGCAGAATCAGGATCACAGCCAGAAGTGCTTCACGGGAACCGGTCAGTTTTTTCAGAAAGGATTTCTTTTCCATTATTTCCCTGCCCCCTTTCCGCCGGAGCTTTTTTCCATGGCAAATTCAAGGATCATCTCCTGCGTTGCTTCTTCTCGTCCCAGTTCACCGGTCTTCCGGCCATTACACATGATAACGATCCGGTCAGACATTCCCAGGATCTCCGGCATCTCCGAAGAGATCAGGATGATCGCATAGCCTTTCTGGGCCAGTTCTCCCATGATGGCGTAAATCTCTGCTTTCGCACCTACATCCACGCCTTTGGTGGGTTCATCCATGATAACGACCTTCATCTCCTGACTCAGGGCTTTGGCTACCACGACTTTCTGCTGGTTTCCTCCGGAAAGAGAGCTTGCCGGCTGGAAAATATCCACAGCCTTAGTATCTACCTCTTCCAGAAGCTTCTTGGAAAGTTCTCTTTCCTTCTTCTCATCATTAAATCCTTTTTTCGCATATTTTCCGATGGTGGGAAGCATTACATTCCGCCCGAGTCCCCAGCTCATGATCAGACCTTCCTTCTGGCGGTCCTCCGGAAGAAGGATGATTCCTTTTTCCATTGCATCGGAAGGCTTCGTGATATGGACTTCCTTCCCTTCCAGATAAACCTTTCCGTCATCCGGTGTGGTAATGCCACAGACACTTTCCACGACCTCCGTACGGCCGGCACCTACCAGTCCTGTCAGCCCCAGGATCTCACCTGCGCGAACGCTGAAGGAAACATTCCGGAAATATCCGGTCCTGGAAAGATTTTCCACCCGGAGCATTTCTTCTCCGAGCTTTACCTCCGGTTTCGGGAAAAGATCTTTGATCTCACGGCCTACCATAGCTTTGATCAGATCCGCATTGGTAATGCCATCCACATCATAGGTACCAATATACTGAGAATCACGGAATACCGTTACCCTGTCAGCCAGGCGGTACATATCTTCGAAACGGTGCGAAATGAAGATGATGGAAACGCCTTCCGCTTTCAGCTGATCCACGATCCGGTATAATTCTTCCGACTCTCTCTTGGTCAGAGAAGCCGTCGGCTCATCCAGGATCACGATCTTCGCATTCGTGGACAACGCTTTGGCGATCTCGACCATCTGCTGCTGAGCCACACTCAGGTTTCCCATTTCTGCCGTTGCGTCAAAATCGGTATTCAGCTGCTGAAGCAGTTTGTTGGATTCCTGGATCATGGTCTTCCACTGCAGCATATGATGTTTTATGATCTCATGTCCCATGAAAATATTTTCTGCCACAGTCAGATGGGGATAGGAAGTGGGGTGCTGATATACGGCTGCGATCCCTGCTTCCTGGGCATCCTTCGGTCCCTTGAAATCCACCTTTTTTCCAAACAGGAACATATCTCCTTCTTCTGCTTTATGTACACCGGTGATCACCTTGATAAATGTGGACTTACCGGCTCCGTTTTCACCCATCAGCGCGTGAACCTCTCCGGGCTTTAACTGAAACTGCACCTGGTTTAACGCTTTTACGCCTGGAAAAATCTTTGTAATCCCTTTTAGTTCCAGAACATATTCTTCCGACACGTCTGTTCCTCCCTCCTGCTTTGTTTTCTCTCTTGATCTGCCTTTATTGTAGCATCCGTCATATTCACGGAAAACAGGAAAATATTTCGAAACAGAGTAAAATATTTTCCTGTTCCTCTGAAAATTTTACCTGTCCCGGATCAATTCTGCACAGTTTTCTTTTTGTTTTCACTCGATTTCCCGTTATTTTTATGATATGATGTTTGTATAATTGCGGGAGCTGCTTTGCAGCGGAGCAATTCGCAGGTATCATAAACTTAGAAAATACACGGAGATTATCATGAAATTACTGATTGTTGACGATGAAGAACTGACCCGCAGCGGTCTTTTTTCCTCCATCGACTGGTCTTCTTTAGGTATCCGCACAGTCCTTCAGGCAGACGACGGTTTCAATGGTCTTGTTCTGGCAAAAAAAGAAAAACCGGATATCATCCTCTGCGATGTCCGTATGCCGCGGCTTACCGGAATCCAGATGCTGGAACAGCTTGAGCCCCTTCTTCCGGAAACTGTTTTCATTTTTATGAGCGGCTACTCAGACAAAGAATACTTAAAAGCAGCCATCCGCCTGAAAGCCGTAAGCTATATTGAAAAACCACTCGATCTCCAGGAGGTCCGGGAAACCGTTCTTGAAGCCAGAGAACGCTGTCTTTCCAGGAGAAAGAGCAGAAAAAATGAAACTATCCAGTCTCTGGAAACTGCCAGCCGTCTGGTCCGGCAGCTCACGCTCCCCGATGGCTTTGAACAGGCAGCCACGGAAGAACTGATACGGGAACTGTCTCTTCCTGTTTCTCCTTCCACCCGTTTTACTGCCGTTGTGATCCGCGCAGATTTAAAAGATGATAACGCTTCTCTTCTTCCCTCCGTGGAAGAGCTTTCTCTTTCCATCCGGAATGCACTCCGCCATTACCATATGGACTGCATTTATATGGAAAAACGAGTGCAGTACATCGTCTACCTGATTTTCAGTGATGGAGACTCCACACCAACGGCACGCCATACGATCCGGGAGGTTTTCCGGAAACAGTATGCTGTTTATCCTAAATTTTATATTGCCGCCGGAGAACCCGTCATCGGCATGGCAAAAGTTTTCCGCTCCTATACTTCCGCTGTGATCCTTCTCCAAAACAGCTACTTTTTTCCGACAGGTTCTTTTCTTTCCATTGCGGACAGCCCTTTTCCGGAAACCATAAAAGAACCGCTTCCGGATAACCCCGAGGGAAACTTTCTCACACTTCTGACCGCCAAAAAAGAGACAGAAGCTCTTGCTTTTCTGGATCTGCTGAACCGGCATTATGATCAGAACCCTTCTTCTCTTCCAAATGAGGCACGGGATCTTTATTATAAGCTTTTCCGCTGTCTGGAGGATGCCGCCCGACAGTTGAAGCTCACCGTATGGAGCAGCCACGAAAATATTCTGGATACCATTGAAAAAGCTTTTTCTTTTGCTGAACTCCACCAGAAGCTTCTGGAACATACCCGCCGTTTTTTTACAGATATCCACAATACCGTTCAGGAAAATTCCACGATCTTCCTTATTAAAGACTATATCAGCCGGAATTATGGAAATGAGAATCTTTCTGTCAAAGAGATCAGCAGCCATGTGTTCCTTTCCACCTCTTATATCTGTACTTTTTTCAAAAATGAAACAGGGCAGACCCTGAACCAGTATCTGACCGAATACCGGATGGAACAGGCCAAACGTCTGCTCTCCGATCCCAGATATAAGATTACGGAAATCTCTTCCCGCGTGGGCTACAGCGACGGCAATTATTTCGGCAAAAGCTTCAAAAAATACACCGGTCTCTCACCCTCTGAATTCAGAGAAAAAATGAGCTGACCGGAGCAAATGAGGTGAAACCTTTGCATCTTTTTTTGAACATCCGCAGATGGTACAACAATTTAAAGCTTCAGTCCCGTTTTACCCTGGTACTCCTTCTCATAGCCACTCTTCCGGCACTTTTGATCGCTCTTTTCTTTTACAGCCGGATCAACGAAATGGTGGTTTCCTATACCATCAAACAGGAACAGGACCACTCGGCCCGTACGGCGCCTATCATTGAAGCTTCTGTCAATGAAATTCTGGAATTAAGTGAGAAGATCTCTTCGCAGGCTTTCTATGGGACCTTTTTTAAAAATGCCCATTCAGATCTGGCCTCTCCTTCGGCCCGTACGGCTTTTTCCGAACATCATACAGCTTCTGCTGCCTCCTTCCTTTCTGCAGTAGATTCGCTGGTCCAGAACAGCTGCGCATCCAATGTCCGTTTTTATCTGGAGATTTCAGATGAGATCCGTGATTCTCTGAGTTTTCTCTTTCAGGAAAAAACAGACCATGCACTTTTTGAGACTGCCGACCGTATCCAGGGAACCTACTGGCATGGTATTTTCCATGGAAGTCATGTTTCTGAGCTTTTCTGTCCGCCTTTTTATCTGGGTACACAGGAGCAGAAAGCGCTGGGAGATCTCGCTTATATCCGCCATGTGCCTCTGATCTTCGGCGGTACCACTTATGACGCTTATATGGCTGTCTATTATTCCAGCGAAGATTTCCAGAAGATCCTTTCCGAAAACCTGGCGTTGGAAGGCAGTGTTTCCTACATTGTCAATAACCGGAACAATCTGGTCGCTTCCTCGGATCCTTCTCTTTCCGGTATCTACTGGCTGAATTATGACAATATCCGCGAGTCTTCTCTTTCCTCCAACAGTTTTATCAAACAGGAGATCCTGGGACAGACCGTGTATGTCGGCTTTTACCGGATACGGAAACCGGAATGGTTTATGGTGACCGTATTGCCTTCCCAACCGCTTCTGCGGCAGAGTCAGAGGCTGATCCTTCAGTTTATCGTGATCTATCTTCTGATCCTGATGCTGGCTTTTTTCCTTGCCATGCTCCTGTCGCGTTCCATCACCAACCGGATTTCTTCCGTTATTACCCGGATGCGTGCCGTCCGGCAGGGTCCTCCGGTCCCCATGGACAGCCCCACCAGTCATGACGAGATCGGCGATCTCATCGACACTTACAACTATATGACACGAAAAATGAACCAGCTCATGGAGAAGCAGGCAAAAGCCGCTGAGGATCTGCGTATTGCGGAATTTAATTCTCTCCAGGCACAGATCAATCCTCATTTCCTCTATAATACGATGGATATGATCAACTGGATGGCTCTTCAGGGACAGACAGATGAGATCAGCACAGCCGTTCAGAACCTTTCCCGCTTTTACAAGCTTACCCTGAGTAAAAAGAACAGCATCAGCACCATTGCCCGGGAGGAAGAGCATGTCTCTATTTATGTACGCCTCCAGAATATGCGCTATCACGATCAGATCTCTCTGATCTCGGATATTCCGGATGAGCTCATGGAATACCAGATTCCCAAACTGACACTCCAGCCCGCCGTGGAAAATGCCATCCTCCACGGCATCCTGGAAAAGCCCTCCAAAACCGGCACCATCGTCCTCACAGGCTGGAAGGAAGACGAGGATATCGTTCTTCTGATCTCCGACGACGGTGTAGGCATCCCCGCCGACAAGCTCCCGGTGATCCTCTCCGGAGACGGCACCAGCAGCTCCGGCGGCACCAACATCGCCATCTACAACACCCACCGCCGCCTTCAGATCCTCTACGGCCCCAGCTACGGCCTCTCCTACTCCAGCACTCCCGGAGAAGGAACCGAGGTGGAGATCCGGCTGCCGGGGAAGAAATAAAAAACCGCACTTCAGACGATTTTCACTCACCTGAAGTGCGGTTTCCTTTTATTTGGCTTATTTATCTCTCCAAATGATGCGTCCCTTGGACAGATCATACGGGGACAGCTCGATGGTTACTTTATCACCCGGCAGGATACGGATGAAGTTCATCCGAAGCTTTCCGCTGATATGAGCCAGAACCACATGCTTGTTCTCCAGCTCTACTTTAAACATGGCGTTGGGTAATTTCTCCAGAACTGTTCCTTCTACTTCAATAACATCTGCTTTTGACATCTGCCTTCAAAAACCTCCTATGACTCTTTCCTGAGATATTGTTTGATGATTCGCTTGACCGCCTCATTGGTGAGGGGTTCCGGCACTTCTTCCGTGCCTTTTTTGATAACCTGAATGTGTTTCCGGTTCTTCCGTTTGGGAGAATCTGTATTTTTCAGTTTTCCGTCGGAAAGCCAGACAAATCTTTCATCTGCTTTCACGATATAATAAAGGCTGCCTTTGTCATGTCCGGCCAGAGAATACGCCAGCATGCCCGGTCTGATCTCTTCCATGGATCTGCCTTCCATTATACATGACCCAGAGTCAGGATATCCGGTTCGCCCTCTTCATTGATGAGAATCGTATTCTCATAATGGGCGGACAGGCTTCCATCCTCGGTTACAACCGTCCAGTCATCATCCAGCCATTCCACATCCGGACGGCCAATATTGATCATTGGCTCGACCGCCAGTGTCATTCCAGCCATCAGACGGATACCTTTTCTCTTCTGGCGGAAATTAGGGATCTGAGGATCCTCATGAAGGGCATGACCGATGCCATGTCCAACCAGCTCCTCTACAATACCATAACCGTATGGCTCTACATAATCTGCAATGGCATTGGAGATGTCAAAGAGATGATTGCCGGCTGTTGCCTTCTTGATCCCTTCAAAAAAGCTCTGGCGCGTCACATCGATCAGCTTCTGAGCCTCCGGAGAAATCTGGCCTACCGCATGAGTTCTGGCCGCATCGGAATGCATGCCTTTGTAGATCAGACCTGCATCAATGCTGACGATATCACCCTCATGAAGGATCTTTCGCTTATTGGGGATGGAGTGAACGACTTCGTCGTTTACGGAAATACAAAAGGATGCCGGATAACCATTATAATTCAGGAAATTCGGAATGCATCCAAGGCTGCGAATCGTTTTCTCACCCAGATGATCCAGTTCCCAGGTGGAGATGCCCGGCCGGATTGCTTCTTCCAGTTCTTTGTGAACAATCTCGAGGAGTCTTCCGGCTTCTCTCATTAACTCGATTTCTTTCGCAGATTTAATTGTTACTGACATATGATCATTCTCCTAAAATATTGACAATTGCCTGGAATACGTCTTTCATATCAACGGTTCCATCCACATTTTTCAGAATGCCAGCGTTCTCATAGTAATCGATCAGCGGCTGTGTCTGATCATGATAAACATTCAGACGCTTCTGAACAGTCTCGGGCTTGTCATCATCACGAAGAACCAGATGCTCTCCGCAGGTATCGCATACATCCTCTACCTTCGGTGCATTGTAAACCACATGATAGGTAGCTCCGCAGCCTACACAGGCTCTTCTGCCGCCCATACGGTGAACAATGTTCTCATCCGGTACATCTACATTGATGGCATAATCCATCTTCTGGCCAAGCTTATCAAGAGCTGTGGTCAGGCACTCTGCCTGGGGAATCGTTCTTGGAAATCCATCCAGTACATAACCATTGGCACAATCCGGCTGCTGAATACGATCAACTACGAGATCACAGGTCAGTTCGTCCGGCACCAGTGCGCCCTGATCCATATAAGTTTTCGCTTTCTTTCCAAGCTCCGTTCCGTTCTTGATATTTGCACGGAAGATATCACCTGTGGAAATGTGCGGGATTCCGTATTTCTCAGCAATCTTCTTTGCCTGAGTTCCTTTTCCAGCCCCCGGTGCTCCTAACATAATAATTTTCATACTGTTGCCCCACCTTTCTTCTTCATGAAACCGTTCCTTTATGGCATGACACAAAGATGTGTATCCTTGTAATCCCCCATACACATCTTGATTGATGTTCATTCGGAACAGCCTATTCAGTTGGATTATATCATATATTTCAAAAGTAGTACAGAAAAAAATCCGCTTTACGCGGCTTCTTCCTGAGATAATTTCCCCGGAAAAAAGAGAAGTGTACGCTCCTCCACCGCAGGAACTGCGGAAGAGAGAGCGTACACCATCAATCTCCCAGGAAACCTCTGTAATTACGAACGAGCATCTGAGACTCGATCTGTTTCAGAGTCTCCAGAATAACGCCTACGATGATGATCAGAGAGGTACCACCAAAGGATACGCTTGCTCCGAAGACACCATTAAATACAAGAGGAATGGTCACAACAATGATCAGACCGATTACACCAATAAAAATGATGTAATTCAGGATCTTGTTCAGGTAATCCTGAGTCGGCTTACCGGGACGGATACCCGGGATAAATCCACCCTGCTTCTTCATGTTGTCCGCTACCTCAATCGGATTGAAGGTAATGGATGTATAGAAGTAAGCAAAGAATACATTTAATACCACATACAGTACAAAACCAAGTGTATATACCGGCTGATTCAGATTAAACCAGCTGCCCTGATTCAGAGCGGTGATAATCTTGCTGCCGATTCCAGTTCCACCGGTCTTTCCCATAAAGGAAGCGATCATAGTGGGCATAGACATCAGGGAAGAGGCAAAGATAACCGGAATAACTCCTGCAGTGTTGACTTTCAGAGGAATAAAACTGCTCTGTCCGCCAACCATCTTGCGTCCCTGCATTTTCTTGGAATACTGCACCGGAATTTTTCTGGTTGCATCATTGAGGACAATAACCAGAACAATGGTTAACAGAATAATAGCGACGATGATCACAGCTGCCAGCGCACCCTTCGCAACCGTCTGACCTTCCTTGAAAACAAACATATCAAAGAGGGTGTTGATATCGCTCGGGATACGTGAAAGGATGTTGATCATCAGGACGATGGAAGTACCATTTCCTACGCCCTTTTCCGTGATACGCTCACCGATCCACATGAGGAATGTAGATCCTGCCGTCAGTGCTGCTACTACAGTGATCACGGAACCCGCTTTTGTGAAGAACGTAGCACTGGAGGAAGACATTGCAGGGATCAGACCCTGATTTCCAAATCCAATTGCCATTGCTGTACCTTCAATAAGAGAAAGTGCAACCGTCACATAACGGGTGATAGCAGTCAGTTTCTTTCTTCCATCTTCGCCATCCCTCTGCATTTCCTCAAGCTGGGGAATTGCAATGGTTAAAAGCTGAATGATAATGGAAGATGTGATGTACGGTGTGATACTCAGAGCAAGAATAGACATCTGCTCAAAAGAACCTCCTGTAAAGGCATTGAAAAAGTTGAATGCCTCGGCACTCTGCTTTGCAAACCAACTGGAGAAATAGGTTCGATCAACGCCCGGGCAGGGCAGCTGGGAACCCAGACGGATTACCAGCAGCATAAGAAAGGTAAAGCACAACCGCTGCCTAAGGTCTTTCACCTTTAAGGCGTTACGCAGTGTTGCTAACATTAGATCACCTCTGCTTTTCCACCAAGAGCCTCGATCTTAGCTTTTGCACTCTCACTGAATGCATTTGCTTTTACTGTCAGCTTCTTTGTCAGTTCGCCATTTCCGAGAATCTTCACGCCATCTTTCGGGTTTCTGATAACGCCGGCCTCAATAAGGGTCTCAACGGTAACCTCTGTGTCGTTATCAAATCTCTCAAGAGCACTGATATTGATTGCTTCGATATCCAGTGTATTTCTATTGGTGAATCCTCTCTTCGGAAGACGTCTGTACAAAGGCATCTGACCACCTTCGAAACCGGTACGCGGAGCGCCGGAACGAGCTTTCTGTCCTTTATGTCCTTTGCCGGCAGTCTTGCCATTTCCTGAAGCATGACCACGGCCTCTTCTGAAGTTATCACTGTGCTTGGAACCTGCTGCAGGCTGTAAGTTGGATAATTCCATGATGACACCTCCTTATATCAATAATTGTTATTAGATCTCTTCTACTTTTACTAAATGTTTAACCTGGTTAATCATACCTTTGGTAGCATCATTGTTCGGCAGCTCTACAGATTTGTTGAGTTTCTTGAGTCCAAGAGCTTCAACAGTAGCGCGATGCTTCGGGATGGCACCGATGGTTGATTTTACTAAGGTGATTTTTAACTTATCTGCCATTTTTGAAGACCTCCTTAAGCAAGAATCTCTTCTACAGATTTACCACGGAGTTTTGCAACCTCTTCCGGGGATTTCATCTGTTTCAGACCATTGATGGTTGCCAGAACAACGTTCTGTTTGTTTCTGGATCCCAGGCATTTGGTACGGATGTTCTTAATACCAGCCAGCTCCAGTACGCTACGTGCCGGACCACCGGAGATGATACCGGTACCTTCGGGAGCTCTCTTCAGAAGAACAGATGCACTTCCGAATACTCCAGTCCAGTCGTGGGGTACAGAATTGTTGGCATCCAGCTCAACCTTGATCAGTTTCTTGGTTGCATCCTCTTTACCTTTGCGGATTGCTTCCGGAATCTCGGTAGCTTTTCCAAGGCCAACACCAACGTGACCGTTACCATCGCCTACAACTACCAGAGCAGTGAAACGCATAGTACGTCCGCCTTTAACAGTTTTGGATACACGTTTGATTGATACTACTTTATCATTTAATTCAAGCTGACTAGCATCAATAATTTCATGCCTCATGTGTTCTTTTCCTCCTTGTCTTAGAATTCCAGACCAGCTTCACGAGCTGCCTCAGCTAATGCTTTCACTTTACCCTGATAAATGAAGCCGCCTCTATCGAAGACAACGGTGTTGATACCCTTTTCCAGAGCTTTCTTAGCGATTACGGTTCCTAATTTTGCTGCAGCTTCAACGTTATTGGTTTTCTCAAGTCCCTCTTTTACATCCTGCTGAAGGGTGCAAGCGGAAACCAGAGTTTTTCCAACAGTATCGTCGATAATCTGAGCATACATATGATTGTTGCTTCTAAACACAGCTAATCTCGGTCTCTCGGTTGTGCCGCTGAAACGATTGCGGATCTTGCGGTGCTTATTTTCACGAACTTTAGTTCTAGATTCTTTGCTAACCATTTTCACACTCTCCTTAGATTATTTCTTACCAGTCTTACCAACTTTACGTCTGATAACCTCATCAGCATATTTGATTCCTTTGCCCTTGTAGGGTTCCGGAGCTCTCTTCTCTCTGATCTCGGCTGCGTACTGGCCAACTTTTTCTTTGCTGATACCTTTGACGATGATCTTGTTGCCATCTACAACGGTCTCAATGCCATCAGGATCTTCCATATCTACGGGGTGGGAATATCCCAGGGACAGAACCAGTTTCTTGCCCTGTTTTGCTGCTTTATAACCTACACCATTCACCTCAAGGGTTTTCTGGTAGCCTTCGCTTACACCAACAACCATGTTGTGGATCAGTGTTCTGGTCAGACCGTGCAGAGATTTCATCTTCTTCAGATCATTCGGACGGGTAACAACTACGTGGCCATCCTCAACGGTAATGGTCATCTCTGCCGGAAGAACTCTCTCGAGAGTACCTTTAGCGCCTTTAACGGTAACTTTGTTGCCCTCAGCAACCTCAACAGTAACACCTGCCGGGATGACAACGGGCTGTCTTCCAATACGTGACATATGATATGTCCTCCTATAACTTAGATTTTCGGAGAAAGCCGAAGCTTTCTCTGTTTTCAGTTTCTATTTTCAAGCTTTCTGGAAGCCTGTTTTCGTTATCGGTAGATTACCAAACGAATGCCAGAACCTCGCCACCGATCTGAAGCTTACGAGCCTGTTTGTCAGTGATAACGCCCTGGTTGGTGGAAAGGATAGCTACGCCAAGACCGCCAAGTACTTTCGGCAGATTCTCTTTGTCAGCGTATACACGTAAGCCCGGTTTGGAAATTCTCTTCAGGCCAGTGATGATCTTCTCATTCTTATCTGCACCGTATTTCAGTTCGATGTGGATAGTTTTGAATACGCCATCCTCGATAATGTCATATTTCTTAATGTAACCCTCATCCAGAAGGATATTGGCGATTGCAATTTTCATTTTGGATGCCGGTACATCTACGGTATCATGTTTCGCAGTGTTAGCGTTACGGATTCTTGTAAGCATATCTGCAATCGGATCACTCATGTTCATTGAGTTTTGCCTCCTTTACGTTAAATATATGGAATAATGGATATTTGAAGTTGAATTCAAGTGGTGTGGGTGGCATCTCGAAGCCTGACGGCTTCTCGATGGGAAAGGGTTCGCTGATATCCAAAGGCAAGAGCCATAAAAATGGCTGGCCAAAGAAGAAATCAGGACGCATGTCGGCAAGTGTGAATACTCACACTTGCTGTCGCAGTAAATCCGTCATAGCTTCAAAAGCCTGCGGGCAGTCTTTTGAAACTCTGTCGGTTTTCCTGCCGACATGCTGGCTGTGGATGAGAACCCTTTTGCTCTCCCCTGCTTACCAGCTGGCTTTCTTTACGCCCGGGATCTGGCCTTTGTATGCCAGCTCACGGAAGCAGATTCTGCAAATTCCATATTTTCTCAGGTATGCGTGCGGACGACCGCAGATTCTGCAGCGATTATACTCTCTGGTGGAGAATTTCTGCTTACGCTGCTGTTTGATTTTCATTGACGTTTTAGCCATGAAATTGTCCCTCCTAATTATTTAGCAAACGGCATATTGAACTGTGCCAGTAATTCACGAGCTTCCTCATCGGTCTTGGCAGTGGTTACGAAGATGATATCCATACCTCTTACCTTGTCAACTTTATCGTACTCGATTTCCGGGAAGATCAGCTGCTCTTTGATTCCGAGAGCGTAGTTTCCGCGGCCATCAAATGCGTTAGGATTAACACCTCTGAAGTCACGTACTCGCGGCAGTGCTAAGTTAATTAAGCGATCTGCGAACTCATACATTCTGTCGCCACGCAGAGTAACTTTGCATCCGATAGGCATACCCTCTCTGATTTTGAAGTTAGCCACGGATTTCTTTGCTCTTGTTACTACTACCTTCTGGCCTGCGATGATTTCCATATCTTTAATGGCGGTCTCTAAAGCTTTGGCATTCTCTTTTGCTTCACCAACACCCATGTTGATAACGATCTTGTCCAGCTTCGGAACTTCCATAACATTTTTATATCCGAATTTCTTTGTCAGAGCTTCTACGATCTCGCTCTGATACTGCTCTTTCAGTCTGCTGCTCAACTTGTGCAACCTCCTCTCTTCTTATTAGTCGATAACTTCGCCGGTTGCCTTCGCAACACGAACCTTCTTGTCGCCGTCCATCTTGAAACCAACGCGGGTTGCTTTGCCTTTTACAACAAGCATAACATTGGATGCATCGATGGCAGCCTCTTTGTTTACGATACCGCCCTGCTGATTTGCAGCGGAGGGTTTCGTATGTTTGGTTACCATGTTGACGCCCTCAACCAGAACTTTACCGTCTTTAACAGCGAGGACTTTGCCTTCTTTATCTTTATCTTTACCAGCGATTACCTTTACGGTGTCGCCCTTTTTGATTTTCATCATTATACCGGCACCTCCTTATAATACTTCCGGAGCCAGGGAAGCAATTTTCATAAACTGCTTATCACGAAGCTCTCTGGCTACTGGCCCAAAAATACGGGTTCCTTTCGGAGTCTTATCATCTTTGATAATTACAGCAGCATTTTCATCGAAACGAATATAAGAACCGTCTTTACGACGAGTGCCATTTACGGTACGAACAACTACGGCTTTCACTACGTCGCCTTTTTTTACAACGCCGCCTGGTGTTGCATCTTTAACAGAAGCTACGATGATGTCTCCTACACTTGCATATCTTCTGGTAGAACCACCCATAACACGGATGCAAAGAAGCTCTTTGGCACCAGTATTATCAGCAACTTTCAGTCTTGTCTCCTGCTGGATCATGCTGAATACCTCCTAAATTATTTAACCTTCTCAACGACTTCCACAAGTCTCCATCTCTTATCTTTGGAGAGCGGTCTAGTTTCCATAACTTTTACGGTATCACCTTTGCGGCATTCGTTGTTCTCGTCATGTGCTTTCAGTTTATAGGTTCTCTTTACAATTTTCTTGTAAAGCGGATGTTTTACATGGTCTTCTACAGCAACTACGATCGTTTTGTCCATCTTGTCGCTGACAACTTTACCGGTACGAACTTTTCTCAGATTACGTTCCACAGTAGTACTCCTTTCTATTCAACCGATTACTCAGCCTTCTCGGTGATGATGGTCTGAATTCTTGCGATATTCTTGCGAACCTCTTTGATTCTGCTTGTATTGTCAAGCTGATTGGTTGCATTCTGGAATCTCAGGTTGAAGAGTTCCTTTTTAGCAGCTACTAATTCTTCATTTAATTCTGCAGCTGATTTTGCTTTTAAATCTTCTACATACTTATTAATTTTCACTGTTATCACCGCCTTCTAAGTCTGCACGAGAAACGATTTTACATTTGCAGGGTAACTTGTGCATAGCAAGACGCAGAGCCTCACGAGCAACATCTTCGGGTACGCCAGCCAGCTCGAACAGTACGCGTCCGGGTTTTACTACTGCTACCCAGTACTCCAGAGTACCTTTACCGGAACCCATTCGAGTTTCAGCGGGTTTTGCGGTTACAGGTTTATCCGGGAAAATTTTGATCCAAACTTTACCACCACGTTTGATGTAACGGGTCATAGCCACACGGGCTGCCTCGATCTGATTGGATTTAATCCAGCAGGGTTCGGTTGCAACTAAACCATATTCACCATTGGAGATGGTGTTTCCTCTAAGCGCTTTTCCGGCCATGGAGCCACGGAACTGTTTACGGCGCTTTACTCTCTTCGGCATTAACATTATTTATCGCTCCCTTCCTTGTGTGCTTTTGTCGGAAGAACCTCGCCTTTGTAGATCCAAACTTTAACACCAAGTTTTCCGTATGTGGTGTCAGCCTCGGCGAAGCCATAGTCAATATCTGCTCTTAATGTCTGCAGGGGAATGGTTCCCTCGCTGTAGAACTCGGTACGTGCGATATCTGCACCGCCCAGACGTCCGGAAACAGAGGTTTTGATACCTTTGATACCAGATTTCATGGAACGACCCATGCAGGATTTCATAGCACGACGGAAGGAAACACGGTTTTCCAGCTGGAGTGCGATGTTCTCTGCAACGAGCTGAGCATCACGATCCGGTCTCTTTACTTCCTTGATGTCTACGATGAGTTTCTTGGAAGTCAGTTTCTGAACTTCAGCTTTTACTTTCTCGATCTCTGCTCCGCCTTTACCGATAACAACGCCCGGTTTTGCGGTGTAGATGATAACCTTTACTCTGTCGGAAGCTCTTTCGATTTCGATGCGGGAAACTCCGGCACTATATAATCTCTTCTTCAGGTATGTTCTGATGTTGTAATCCTCCACAAGATTGTCAGCGAAGGAAGCCTCTGCATACCATTTAGAATCCCAGTCTTTAATAACGCCGACTCTCAGGCCGTGCGGATTAACTTTCTGTCCCATGCTTTACCTCCTAATTATCTCTCATTCAGCACAACGGTGATGTGGCTCATTCTCTTCTCGATTCTGTAAGCTCTTCCCTGTGCTCTCGGTCTGATTCTCTTCATGGTCGGTCCCTGGTTTGCGTAGCACTCCTCTACATAAAGATTATCAACATTCATTCCATTATTGTTTTCAGCATTTGCGATTGCTGATTTCAGTAATTTTTCAATCAGGGTGGAAGCATATCTCGGATTGTACATAACAATACCAAGAGCAGTCTTCACATCCTTACCTCTGATGGCATCTAATACGAAGCATGCTTTCTGAACAGATACGCGAGCGTAAGATAAAGTAGCTGACGGTCTGGTATCCTTCTTTGCATTTCTTTCACGTTTAATCTGACTTCTATGTCCCTTTGCCATTGATGTAACCTCCTTTCAAAAGTACGAATTATTTACGAACGCCGGACTTTTTCTCGTCTTTACCGTGACCTCTGTAGGTTCTGGTAGCAACGAACTCACCCAGTTTATGTCCAACCATATCCTCGGTTACATAAACGGGCACATGTTTTCTGCCGTCGTGAACTGCGATTGTATGTCCAACCATCTGCGGGAAAATAGTGGAACGGCGGGACCAGGTTTTGATAACCTGTTTGCTACCTGCAGCGTTCATAGCATCTACTTTTTTCAGTAAGCTTTCATCGGCAAATGGTCCTTTTTTCAGTGAACGAGCCATGAGTGTTAACCTCCTTGTTTACTATCCTTGTTAATTAGTTGATTGCTCTGCCGTCGCGTCTTCTTACAATCATCTTGTTAGATTTCTTGTTTTTCTTTCTGGTCTTCAGGCCAAGAGCAGGTTTGCCCCACGGTGTACAGGGACCCGGACGTCCAATACCAGTCTTACCTTCACCACCACCATGCGGATGGTCATTCGGGTTCATTACGGAACCACGAACAGTCGGTCTGATACCCATGTGACGTTTTCTACCAGCTTTACCGATGTTGATCAGATTGTGCTCAGCGTTGCCAACCACACCCACGGTTGCTCTACAAATAATCGGAACCATTCTCATCTCGCCAGAGGGAAGACGAAGGGTTGCGTATTTACCTTCTTTAGCCATCAGCTGTGCGCCGTTTCCAGCAGAACGAACAAGCTGTCCGCCTTTGCCCGGATAAAGCTCAATGTTGTGAACCATGGTACCTACAGGAACCTCAGAAAGAGGCAGGCAGTTGCCGACTCTAACCTCAGCTTCCGGACCGTTCATAACTTTCATGCCAACTTTCAGTCCCTCGGGAGCAAGGATATATGCTTTTTCACCGTCTGCATAGCAGATCAGTGCGATGTTTGCTGTTCTGTTGGGATCGTACTCGATTCCAATTACAGTTGCGGGGATTCCATCTTTTCTTCTCTTGAAGTCGATGATTCTGTATTTCTTTCTGCTTCCACCACCCTGGTGTCTTACAGTGATCTTACCCTGATTGTTACGTCCAGCGTTTTTCTGGAGAGATACAAGCAGGCTTTTCTCCGGTGTAGTTTTTGTGATTTCAGAGAAATCAGAACCGGTCATATGTCTTCTGGAAGGGGTATATGGATTATATACTTTAATTCCCATTGTTGTTTCTCCTTTCGATGTTTATCATCATGCTATCGAAGCAGCATATAGATTAAGGACAAAGATTAAAGTCCTTCGAAGATCTCGATATCCTTGCTGTCAGCAGTAAGGGTAACGATTGCTTTCTTGGTTTTGGAAGTCTTGCCAACTACCATTCCACGACGACGGTTTTTTCCGTCCTGATTCATGGTATTTACGCGCTCTACTTTTGTTCCTTCGAACATTTTCTCAACGGCTTCCTTGATCTGATTCTTAGTAGCATCGGTATGAACCAGGAAAGTGTATTTTTTCTCGGCCATAGCATTCATGCTTTTCTCGGTAACAACCGGTTTCAGGATGACATCATAGTACTTTACGTCTGCCATTATGCGTACACCTCCTCGATTGCTGCTACAGCGTCCTTAGTCAGGACTACGGTATTGTATTTCATTACATCGTATACGTTAATGGTGTTTACCAGAGCAGTCTTTACAGACGGGATGTTTCTTGCGGAAAGAACCACATTTGCATTGTTCTCTTTGGTAACTACCAGAGCTTTGTTCACGTTCAGGCTGTTCAGTACGTTCTGCATAGCCTTTGTTTTCGGAGCATCCATGGTCAGCTGATCCAGTACGATAAGCTTGTTAGCCTGTACACGGCTGGTCAGAGCGGACTTCAGAGCTGCTCTTTTCTCTTTTTTGTTCATTTTGAAAGAATAGTCTCTCGGAACCGGTGCGAATACAACTCCGCCGCCTGTCCACTGGGGAGCTCTTGTTGAACCCTGTCTTGCATGACCGGTTCCTTTCTGTCTCCAGGGCTTTCTTCCGCCGCCGGATACCTCAGAACGGGTTTTGGCTTTCTGTGTACCCTGACGATTATTTGCAAGCTGGTTTACAACTGCCATGTGTACCAGGTGCTCGTTGATCTCTACACCAAATACAGCATCGTTCAGTTCCATGGTACCAACTTCTTTACCTTCCATATTGTAAACGGTTACGTTTGCCATTCTGTTGTTCCTCCTTTCCTAAAAAGTGCCTTATTTACCGGACTTAACGGTCTCTTTAACAGTTACTAATGCTTTCTTCGGTCCCGGTACGGCACCTTTCACTAAGAGAAGATTGTTTTCTACGTCAACTTTAACGATCTCAAGGTTCTGAACAGTGATCTGTTTGTGACCCATATGACCGGGCATTCCTTTTCCTTTGAAAACCTTGGACGGATCGGAACAAGCGCCGTTAGAACCCTGATGACGATGGAATTTAGAACCATGAGCCATGGGACCTCTGTGCTGTCCGTGTTTCTTGATCGCACCCTGGAAGCCTTTACCTTTGGAAATTGCGGTAGCATCGATCTTGTCACCAGCGGTGAAGATGTCTGCTTTGATCTCCTGAGCAACTGCGTACTCCTCTGCGTTTTCAAGCTTGAACTCTCTTACATATCTCTTATAAGATACGCCAGCCTTGTCAAAGTGTCCTTTCAGCGGTTTGTTGATGAGTTTCTCTCTCTTGTCAACAAAACCAACCTGTACTGCTTTGTAACCGTCGTTATCCTCGGTCTTTACCTGAGTTACTACACAGGGTCCAGCCTGAAGTACGGTTACCGGGGTTAATACTCCGTCTTCGTTGAAGATCTGAGTCATTCCGACTTTTGTAGCTAAGATCGCTTTCTTCATTCTTTTTACCTCCTGTTTTTCTACAGCGGATCACATTTTGTGATCATCCTAGTCAAACAGTCAATATAAGTGGAACTTGACGTTACTTCTATATCAACCTTTTAGGATTCGCTCTAATTAAAGAATTGTGTTGGCTTATCAGCCTTTTGCTTTCATCTTGATGTCAACATAGACACCAGCGGGCATTTCCAGTCTGGACAGTGCATCTACTGTCTTCTGGGTCGGAGCGGTGATATCGATCAGTCTCTTGTGAGTTCTCTGCTCAAACTGTTCTCTGGAATCTTTGTACTTATGAACGGCACGAAGAATGGTTACTACCTCTTTCTTAGTGGGAAGGGGAACCGGTCCGCTCACCTGTGCTCCATTTTTCTTTACAGTTTCAATGATTTTTTTAGCAGATGCATCGATTAACTGATGATCATACGCTTTGAGAGTGATTCTCATTACCTGACTTGCCATAAAAAAAGTCGCCTCCTTATTCGCACTTTTAATGAGTACGACAAGCGGTGACTGTACACGCTCCCGGGTGTTTCATCCACATTCCGGGTTGTTTTCCATCAAGGCCTGGTGTGTTTCAGGCTCCCGAACACAATTATGTTCCTTTTCTGTGATGGTCAGTTTTAGTACAGTGACTTGTCGCCAGTTTTTAAACTTGACATTCGCTCCACGGAAAACCTGCGGAAACCCGCAGCAACCTCACGTTTCAACGCTATCAAGGTCACAACAGTTTGTATTATAACGGAAAGGATTTCAAAATGCAAGAGGTTTTTTCAATTTTTTTTAATTTTTTTCAAATTTTGTTTTCCCGGGTGTTTTTCTGCTGAAAAACTCCGGTCCGGTGTTTTTTTCACCAGACCGGAGTTTTAAAAAACAGTTTCTTCCTTATATATAATAGTCTGATCTCTTTTACGGATTCTGCCGCAGATAAGGTGCTGCGATCTTTTCGATGCCATCCGGATGCTTTTCATTCCAGGTATTGAAATCCATTCCGCTTTCTGTAACCGTTTTTCCAAGCTTTACCAGAAATTCCGGAATGTCCGCTTCTGTCATAAGCCCTGCTTCATGGCCCATGCGTTCTTCTCCCTGGCGTTCACAGCCATTGATATAAAGAAGAAATGCGGACTCTGACTTTCCATCAACCTTTACGGAAGCTCCGCGAAATCCCATAAGACCTGTCTGATGCGTTCCGCAGGAGGAAGGACAGCCGGAAATGTGGATCTGCGGCAATGCTCCATCCGGAAGACCGGCTTCTTTCACCTTTTTCACACAGGCAGCCAGCAGTCCCTGTGAATCACGAAGTCCCACCTGACAGATGGAAGCTCCAATGCAGCTGACAGATGTTTCAAATCTTGTTCCGGCCGTATCTTTCCGAATGATCCTGTCAATTACTTCCGCCTCTTTACCGGTCAGATTGATGATATAAGCGGTTTCATAAGGAGCCAGACGAAGTTCTGCCCCTTCTATCTCTTTTATGGCAGCTGCCACTTCACAGAAAGTTTCCACTGACGGCAAGCCCCCGATCGGATGCCAGGCCAGAGCATACAGTCCTTCCTGTTTCTGTTCCACAGCGTTGCTTCCCGGGAAAACTGTTCCATCCCCTGTTTTTTCCGTAACGTTCTCTTCTACAAGTCCGCCGCACTCCTCTGCAGATGCTTCCCCACTCTTTTTCAGTTTCAGATTTTCCCCGGAGGCATAGACTTCTTTCAGTTTTTCAAGAAAGGCTTCCCTGTATTTTTCCGGTCCGCCCAGGGCTTCCTGCATATAACGGGTTCTCGCTTTTCCCCGGTTATCATAGTTTCCATAGGTGCGGAAGGTCAGCCACATGGCTTTGATATAATAGAGGATATCTTCCGGCTGAACTGCTTCTGCCACTTTTACGCCAAAACGTGGATTATTTCCAAGGCCTCCGGCACTGTAAACATCAAATGTCCCATCTTTTCTGGCTGCGAAGCCAAGATCCCGGTAGGTTGCATGCGTAAGATTTTCCGGAGAACCGGAGAAACCGACTTTGAGTTTTCTCGGCATTTTCTCCGCTTTGATAAAGTGCATGAGGTAGTCACCCGCTGCTTTTGCATAGGGTTCCACGTCAAAATATTCTCCCTTTTCCACTCCGGCCAATGGGGAACACATGATATTTCTCGGAAAATCTCCGCCTCCGCCCATAGTCACGATTCCTGCATCCAGTGCTTTTTCCATGATCTCGCAGACAGCCGTTTCATCCAGATCATGAAGCTGAATGGACTGACAGGTAGTAAAATGCATTTTTTTCACCTGATACTCCCGGATCATCTTTGCGATAAAAAGCATTTTTTCTTTTGAAACGCTGCCCGCTGTCATACGTAGACGGAGCATACTTGCTTTCCCGTCCTTCTGGGCATAGCTGCCATAAAAACCGGAAAAGCCTTTGTAATCATTTTTCTTTAACTCGCCTCTGTAAAAGGCTGCTGTTTTTTCCCGGAAAGCAGGAAGATCCTGTTTCCATGAAGCAGATTCTATTGGTTTCATCTTTACATTCCTCCTGTTGATTTCTTTCAAAAGTATACCACCGAAAAGTCAGAAGAACAACGGGAGTTCTACATTTATCTTCCTTTTCTGAAAACCACCATACCGCAGGACAGACACAACACAAACAGAAACAGTACAAGTGGAAGCCGCAGTCTGTTCCATGTTCTGTGCGGATCTTTCTTATCATAATAGACAGTGACCCTTTGTCCTTCTCTGTAAAAACTGCGTGACAAAACCTGCTGTTTTTCCACATAGGAAACACCATCAGCCTTATAGCTGACCATGATATATTCTTCCAGGTTCTCTGTCTGCAGATCTCCCTGCCATCCAACAGATACCACCTGTCCTTCTGTTTTCTGAAAGGTTTTTCTCTGGGAAATATCATATCCGATGAGCAGAAGCAGTATGGCTGCAGCCATCAGACAAAACGCTCCAATCCTTTTTTTACCTATAACAAAATCCTCCTTCTTAACCGTGGTTCCTGGATAGTTACCTTCCTTCTTTTATTCTTTCCATCTGCTCTCCCGTAAGTTTTCCGTCATGGAAAAGCAATTCTGCCATCTGGCTTCCAGTCTCCGGCTCAGCCTGAACCAGTTGTGCCAGAACAGTCAGATCTTTTTCATCCAGTTCCCTTATACTTTTGACAAGTATGGTGACGATCTCGGTCCTGTCTGAAGCATCTGCGGCATAAAGTCCTGCTACAGCCGCAAAGGAAACCTGCTTTTTCTCATAAAGCCGGTGCAGAAGATTCATCATCCGTTTTCTTGACTGTTCCGGAAGGTCTGCAAACGGCACTGCCGCTTTTTCGGCATCTTCCCGGTTCCGGCTCTCTGCCAGCATGCGCAATACCGTCCTTTCCTCTTCCGGAAGAACACCAAGCACTTCTTCCAGCTCAGACGATTCGCTGTCTGTCATCTGTTCTGTTTCCGCCGTTTCAGACTCTGTTTCAGAAATATCCGGTTTCTGCTGAGTTTCTTCCTTCGGGTTTTCCTGAATATCCTGCCAGATTTCTTCTCTTTGTGCAAGCGTCCGGTCATACCCCCGTGACAGGCTGGAAGGACTATAAAGATTTGTCATCTCGTTCACTCCTGTCACTACTCCTGCCGATGGATCATAGTCAAATACATGCCAGAGTGTTCCGTTTTTTCCAGTCGGAACCGAATATTTTGCAATGATCTGGTTTCCGGTATAAACTTTCACCATTGCTCCCGAAGTGGAAAGTGAGCTGCTATAGCTGTAGCCTTTATCCGTATAATTGTGTACATAATAACTGTAGCTTCCATTCGGATTGATGGAATAAACCGTTGTCGTTTCCGGTCCGTAACCATTTGTATCATCCAGGTCAAGGTTTGCTGCCTTTTCGCCGTTTTCCGTATACGTTTTATTCCGGTAATAGATATGGAAATCATCGCCGTCACTGCCAGTTCCGAGGAGATGGGAATCCAGGTCTGCCGGGGAACGGCCCCAGGTCAGAACAATGCGAAGGTCATTCCCTACCTTTACATTTTCCGGTGACAGATATGCCGGAATTTCACTGCTCTTATCGCCTACCACCGTCACATTTACATTATTTGCAATGAAATCTGCTTTTGCAAAATGGATCGTATAGTTTCCGGCTTCCAGCTTCAGAGAGTAGCTTTCATCCGCAGTGCCGCTCTCAAGCGGAGTTCCCAGGCTGTTATTCCAGTTCTTTCTGACTTCATAGGTCACACCATCCAGCTTTTCACCAGTCAGTGCATTGACAATATTTCCGTATACCGTTCCCTCTGTTGTTTTCTTCCGGTCAACCATCATAGACGCTTCTGCATAGGTCACTTCGTTTTTCTTCACGGACACGGTATTTTCGTAGGTCTTATATCCGGTCGCCGATATTTTCAGTGTATAATCGCCTGGCGCCAGAGCCGTCAGCGTATAATTTCCCTGCTCATCCGTATAGACATTTTTCAGTTCATCTCCATTCAGATAGAGAAGGACTCTGGCCTTTTTCAGTGCCTCGTGTGAATCGGCATCCTGCACACTTCCGGATATCGAACCTTTTCCAAGGGTACACTCTTCTACTTTTTGTCCGTTTTCCAGATGGATGCTCAGCTTCAACGGGCTGTTCTTTTCCGTGATCAGATCCCAAGAACAGGTATAGTGATGCTTCTTGGAGAGAAGTTTGCCAAATGCGGTCTCCGGATCCAATTCCAAGCTTAAGTAGGCATTGATCACACCATTGGCACAATACAGTGGTTCAGAAAGAAGCACGCCGCCATTCATATCATGCTCTGTAAATTCTGCTTTTCCCTGAATTCCGCCCTGTGCATCCACACCGACAAGATCAATGAGTTCAAAAGCATCCAGCACCAGGCTTGCTCCCAGCCCGGCCTTTGCCGTTCCACAAAGAGAAAAACTGTCCAGGCTGTCCTCAAAACCGCTCAGATTTCTGAAGTTTCCATTGGCATACTGAAAGCCTTCTGTTGCCTGGATCTCATAAGTAAAGCTTGCAGAACCGTTCACGCCTGCCGTATAGAAAAAGATGATTTCCAGTGACAGACCGGTTGTTCCAAGCTTCAGGGGAGGCGTACGTCCCAGTTCAATCCTGGAAAATTCGTACTCGTGGCCCGAGCCGCCCTTCATTTTATACTTGGTTTCCGCAAATTTGTAATCAATGCTTCCTTTGAATTTTACTTTCTGTGTCGTGGAAAGCGTCAGCTCTTCGATAGAAAAACCTTTTCCTGTTTTTAATTTACAGGTAACATCCGGGATTGTAACCGTGAGCGTTCCCTTAGCCGATGCTTTCTCCGACAGCTTCTTGTTATCCAGGGTAAAAGTCCAGGAGCCCGGTACTTTCATGCTTCCGCCGATCGTTCCCGTGCTCAGTCCCTCCGAAGGATTGTATACACAGCTGACTCCTTCTGCCGGAATAAACTGATCCGGTTTCACATCCAGCTGCCCGTCAAAGGATACTTCTGATAAAACCTCCTGAACTTCCGGTGCTTTGCCGTTGATCTTATAATTACCGCCCTGTTTTTTTACACTGACTGCTTTCAGTGCAACTCCGTTCGGATGGTTTTTGTTTGCCGGAAGCACAAATACACTTCCCTTTTTGATGCTCTTTGCAGCACTCGTGGCTGGAAGAACAACGGTATAAGAACCATCGCCGTTCTTTGTAAGCGTATATCCGATTGTCTTCTTCAGCGGAGCCTGAATCACATTTTTTTCATAGCTCACAGACTGAGTTGTTTTGACCGGGGCTGTGTTCTGATAACGGTTTAAAAGAGAAACTGCATCAAACAATACATCCTTGTCTCCGTAAGTAAACGGAGCGGACGGCTGAAAACAGTTCGCTTTCAGAATCAGGAGCTTCTGTTTCACTGCAATGCTATCTTCTTCCGGATACCTGAGTTCAGAAGCATCCGCACTGTTCAGCCTAGTTCCGTCATTTTGGAAGCCCAGTGCTTTTACTGCCGTATAGGCGGCAAACTCCCTGGTTGCTGTTTCTTCCGGACGGAACAACGGAATATCCTGCTCCGCATCTTCAAATCCTTCCGAATCTGCCGGCGGCAGAATTCCGCTCATCTGGGCAGTTTCAATCTCCGCCTCGTAGACGGTTCCTTCGGTATCTCCAAAATAGTGAACTGCCAGGTTTTCTTTCGCAGCAATCTGCTTGTGTAAGCCCTGCATCAACAGATGGATCCATTCTCCTCTGCTGATTTCCATTCCGTCCTGTGCTGTTCTTTCGGATACTGTCAGCGCGATCCTGATACTTTTCCCTCCTGAAACGGCCTTCAACGTTGTTTTTCCGGCCTTTTTGCAGGTTACTTTTCCTTTGGCAGTTATTTCTGCCACACTTTTATCCGATGATGACCAGACAATCGGGGAATATCCGGATTCCGGAATGGAAACATAAGCCGAAACCTGGAAAACATCACCTGCTTTTTTCGAATAAGAGGTCAGTCCGTCATTCACCAGTTTTACCGTCTTTTGATAGACTGTTACTTTACACCTTGCAACCGCTTTTTTATTTTTGGCGCTGACTGCTTTGATGACAGCCGTACCTTTGCCTTTTGCTGTCACCTTTCCTTTACTGTTTACCACTGCCACCTTTTTGTTGCTGCTGATCCATTTCACTCTGCTGCTGGCTCCAAGTGGCCTTATTCGTTTTATCTTTAAGGTCTGAGATTTTCCTTTCATCAGCGTAAGCTTCGTTTTATTCAGAGCAATGGAACGTGCTGCCGTCCCCTTTTTGAAAACGGTTACCATACACACAGCTTTCACTTTCTTATTGCTTCTGCTTGTTGCTGTAATTTTTGCAGTGCCCGGTTTTTTCGCAGTCACCCGCCCTTTTTTATCCACGGATGCGACTTTCGGAGCAGAAGACTTCCAAAGCACACTTTTTGACGCTGTCACCGGTGTTACTGCTTTGACTTTTAAGGTAATCCTTTTCCCCTGCAGCAGAGATTCCTTTGCTGCACTGAGTTTCAGCTTCTGTGGCTTTGCTGCAGCCGCCTGGCTTTTCAACGATAATGGCATGAGAAACACCAGAAGAGCCAGAAGCAGTATTCCCGTTTTTTTCCAGTTTTTTTTCATTCTCTCGTTCCTCCTCACTGTAAATCTGTCCAGCGACGCTGAACATCTGTCTGCCTCCAGATGGTTAAAAAGTGCTACTGAATCGTCACAAAAAATGCACGTTCTTATTTAGCAGATTATTTTGACAGAAGATCCGGCGGGTTGGGAAGGAGGGGCCGGCTCTACACCTTTTACTAATCCGTCTGAATAAAAACGTGCTTTTGACACCATAGTTATTTTACACTATTTTTTCTTCTTCGGTAGTTTTAGACATTCTTTTAGACATTTTTTTACTTTATCTCTGCATCTCTTGACATTCTTTTTTCTTTAGAATAAAATGGTTTATATTTACACTTTATATTTTTTAATAAAGGAGGATCCTTCCTTGTCCGATTTTTCTGATTTACTGGATCATGCGATCACCCGCTCCAGCCTCTCCATGCTGGAACTTCAGGAGGCCAGCGGTATCCCCGTCAGTTATCTCTACAAACTCCGTAAAGGAGTCCGTTTCACAAAGAAATATACCTCCAACGTCCTTTCCCTGATCTATGCCCTTCAATGCCCTAAAGCAGAAGAAGTCCGGCTGCTGCAGGAATTTCACATCGAAACGATCGGGAAAGAGGCTTTCCGCTGTCTTCATTCCATTCAGGAGATCATTTCCTCCATCGGTCCCAGGGATCTCCGTGAATTACCACCAGTCACTTATGAAGATTACCCTTTTTCCAGTTCTGCTTTTCTTTCCAGTCAGCTGGAGATCAATGCCTGCCTCAGAAAACTTCTGCTTCAGCAGGCTGTAGAGAAGGAAAAGGGATCAATCCTGATCCTTGGCAGCGAACAACACTCTTATTTAAAAGAAAGCATCCCTCCCATTCTTCAAAATTCCAGGGTGCAGGTGGAACATCTTTTCCGTCTGGACAGCCACACCTATCCGGAAAGTGAATCTCACAATCTGGATACCTTAAAACCTATTTTGCGCTATTTCTTCTGCGGATTTGCTTACTCTCCAAAATATGTCTATACCTACAATGACTCCTTTGACCGCCGTACTACGATTTTTGACACGCTCCTCATCTTTGGTCATAAAATCGCTCTTGTCCTTACCGGTGAAGAACAGGGTCTCGTTTTTACCAATCCGGAAGAAATCGCCTTTTTTGAAAAACGCTTTCAGACACTGTATGGCTCCGCTCAGGTTCTTATGAGTTCCGTCAGCGGTCTTGACAATCTTCAGAATGCCTTTATGAAAGCAGAGCGTTCTCTGAAAAGCTATACCTATTATTCTCTGGAAAATTCATTCTGCTCTCTTTCTTTTCTTTCCAGAGATATGCTTTATAATCATCTGGCGGTCCGGGATGAGAAAACAGAACAGCTCTTGTCGGATTTTATCCACCGTTCCGAATATCTGATGGAACAAAAACGGGTGTTTCATTATACCAGGGAATCGGTCCTTCAGTTTCTGAAAAACGGCTGGCTGGAATATCTCCCGCACAGTCTCTATACCCCGCTGAGTCCTCAGGAACGGCTGCTGGTGCTGAAGCGTCTGTTAAACCGCTGTACCCATCCGCCAAAAAACATGGAGTATCACCTGATAAAGGGAAATCTCCTTCCCATTCATCCCAATGCCATGGTCGATGCAATGTCAAAAAGCATCAATTTTATCGGGTATTATAATAATGATGATGATTTCGAGGCTTACCGCATCAATGAACCAAATCTTTCCAAATGGATTTATTTATTTCTGGAATCACTGCCTTCCAGTGAATGGATCTACAGTCAGGAAGAACAGATTGCTTTTCTGGAAAAAACGATACAGGATTTTTCTCAGGAGCAGCTTCATAAGTGAAATC